>CAYZFJ010000034.1:0-23437 GCA_964477705.1 uncultured Myxococcia bacterium
CCACCTGTAGCGCTTTATTCTCATAGGGGGCTGGCGGATATCACCCTTCAGCCAGAGCGAGAGGGTTTCCCGGGCTACAAATCCCCTGACAGCCAATTCCGCCAGTCTCTCCTTGACCGTGGCAGCGCCAAAGAGCACCTCGTACTCCTCCCTGAGAGACTGAATCAACCGGGATGTAGCTTCATTCTCGGACACAGATGCTGCAGCAGGAAGCAGTGGCCGCACCCTGAGCGCATACTCCTTAAACCCATTGGCTCTAGCCTGCACCCTGGGATCCTCTTGGGTGGAGGCATAACGGTAGCCCATCAGGATAGTCTTTACATTGCGCAGGAACGACGCACCATTAACGGTATAATCTTTCTGGAATGCACTGGCCAACAACTTGGGAGTCTGCTCTCTCGAAAACTCTGGGTGAGAGAACCAGATGCGATCCTGCCCGTGTTGTTCCTTATACGGTACGTCAGTGAGCAGCTTGCCCTGACTTGCGTAATCCTCATAGAGAGCAGTTCCGGGCATCGGGCCCAACTCCATAAACTGGAGAAAATCAGTTTTAAGCCCAACAGCAAAATCAATATCATCCCAGATAGTCTCGGGAGTGTGGTGCTCGAGGAACAAGATAGCCGACCCCATGACTGCAATACCCCGCCGCCTCAGTTCCCCAATCAGCCACTTCAGATCAACCCCTTTATTCTTCTCGTAAACATCCACCTTAGACTCGATGCCAATCCAGATAAAGTTAATGCCCATACGCACAAGAAGGTCCAGATCACCGAGAGCAATAAGAGTCTCTGCAGAGCTGAAGATACCGAAGGTATACTTCTTGTTGTTTTGCTCAATCAACTCAATAAGCTCGATGGCTCTCTGGGGAAGCTTAAGGAAATTCTCATCCAGAACCCCGAAATCAGTCACCCCCAACTGGTTCTCCGCTGCCAGACAGGCATCGTAAATCGCCTGTCCCGTCTTCAAATATGGGATGTATGACCCGAAAAAATGGGATGTAGCGCAGAATCGGCACTTGTTTGGACAGCCTACTCCAGGAACCAGTACAGCCGACCCCTCAGGAACAGGAACGCCCAGTATCTTGCGATTGTACGAGCTGTGAACTACCGGGTGATGCACCGGGGCATCAGGATCTTCCCCGAACAGACTGCGGAGAAAACCAACCCCCTCCCCCCGACAGATATAGTCGTGCTCAATCAAATTTTCCACATTGGGAATGCCGGTCCCGTGCCCTCCCAAGATAATCTTGGTCCCCGGCGAGTACTGACGCACCAACTGAGCCATTCGCCGCGCCTTCTGAAAATTAGGGACGATAAAGCTGATGCCCACATACTCATATCCCTTCTTTAGTTCCCTTTTGAACTGGTTGAGGGAAGGATAGTCAAGGACGGTCGTTGAAACCCCCACATTTTCAGCGAGAAAAAACAGTCCAAAACTGGGATGGTTGAAGCGGAGGGAAAACCTTCCCTGCTCTTTGGTTACCTGATTATGCATCAGTTCCATAACATTCATCCGTTGCCCATATTCGTCGTCAACGCCAAATGGACCAAAAACAGAAGACAGGAGCAATTTTTTCATATTAAAAGCAAGCCTTTGCAATGTATTAGGGGGCAATCACAGCGGAACGGGTGATATGAATGCCACGAAGGAAATCACTGATGCAGTATTGAATATAATGCCTCCACATCATGGTATTGTCATGACATCGAAGCTGAAAATGTCAAGCACACTTTTAATCTAAAGCCTTTACTTCATTCACTTTCTGAATTATAAATGCAACGGCTCAGGCTGCGCGAGAGTCCGGATACCAAATCGCAATATACCCCGGACGCATTGGCATCCCCCCATTTCAGGTTCCTGCCGATAATCAGCGATAAGCACGAGATTTAATTGTAGTGCAGCTCCTCCACATCACAATCCCTTTTCCTGAAAGGAAAAACAGGGGCGAGGAGTGTGCACCAGAGAGATCCAAATAAAGATTATATTTAGAGAAGGCCTGAAAGGTTTTCTAAAGGATACCCAGTGAATTGCTTTGATTCGTTCGCTTTTGATAACCGGCTGATGACCCAGATCACCGCAGCGGGTTACACCACACCAACCCCTATTCAAGAAAAGTCTATTCCTCTCATCCTGGAAGGCAACGATGTGATGGGGCTAGCCCAAACCGGGACCGGAAAAACCGCAGCATTTGCGCTGCCCCTGCTCCAGCGTCTGCTTGCCAAGAACGTGAGCCGCAAGGGGCCGGCCAGGATTCTGGTTCTTGCTCCTACCCGGGAACTGGCAGTCCAGATCCATGACAACTTCACAGAGTTAGGACAGGAGACTGGCTACAAGAGCGCAGTAATCATTGGCGGGGTTAGCGCCAATCCACAGGTGCGTGCAGCCTGGGGAGCGTCAGTGCTCGTGGCATGCCCGGGCCGCCTGCTCGATCTGCTCGGTCAGAAGCTGATTAACCTGAACGCTGTCTCAACCCTGGTGATTGATGAAGCAGATCGACTCTTCGACATGGGATTCCTCCCTGACATTAAAAAAATAATGGCGAGCCTTCCCAAGGAGCGGCAGACACTCCTCTTCTCAGCTACCATGCCTGATGAGGTGCGGGAACTGGCTGAGGCGGCGCTCCACAACCCGAAAGTTGTACAAATTGCCAACACTGCACCTGCCGAGACAATCAGCCATACAGTTTATCCCGTAGCCATGCTCCGCAAACAGGAGCTCCTTGAGAAGCTGCTCAGCGAGACCGACCTGGAGAACAACGCCGCGCTCATCTTCACTCGCACCAAGCACCGGGCAAAAGTGCTCGCCGACAAGCTGTCGAGGCGAGGCTGGAGAGCAACTGCCCTCCAGGGGAACCTATCACAGAATCGGCGTCAGGAAGCTATGGATGGGTTCAAGGGCGGCAAATACCAGATTATGGTAGCGACCGACATTGCCGCCAGGGGAATCGACTGCCTGCGCATCTCGTTGGTGGTCAACTTTGATCTACCCGATACCGCAGAGGCATATACCCATCGTATCGGGAGAACTGGCCGTGCAGAACGTTCCGGCCAGGCAGTCAGTCTGGTTGGGGGGCTCGAGGATGAGGCCCAGATCAGATACATTGAGAGATCTCTCCGTATGGCTCTGGAGCGCAAGGTGCTGGCAGATTTTGCTCCTGTGGGAGAAGAGGCAGAACTACTGGCAACGGCAGCAACAGCAGGGGCAGGTCGTCCATTCTCGCCCCCATGGGGTCAGCAGCGCAGACCGGTGGGAAGGGGCAGGAGAATTCCAGGAAGCGTAGCAGGTGGAGGTGGTGGTGGAAGACCAGGTGCAGGTGCAGGTACGGGCAAACCTGGCTCTAGAACTAGCTCCTCTGGATTTAAGAATCGCAGAAAAGATAGCGAATTCGGGCCCGGACAAAACACGGAAAAGGGGAACCATTCAGGCAAGACAGAGCGATCTTCATTGAGCCGGGATGACAACCATGACAAACAAGCTGCACAAGGGAAGTCAGGCAGCGGCCGTGGATTACCCGGTGCCAGGACCGGAAAGTCGGGCAACCGCACTGGTGGTAGTCCGGCCAGGAAAAACAACAGGGGTACGTCAGAGAGCAGCAGAAATGCCCAATCTCAATCCCGTTCCAGTAATCAGCGCAGAGACCGAGAACGGTAACCACCATCAGACCTGGAACAACACCGTGCGCTTAGTTGCCGGAAAAAGGGCACGGCATGCCGCATGCCGCATGCCGTATACGTGTTTTTTTAAGGCAAGTAGATTTCCAAACATTGTTTAGGCGGGTTGGGTGCACCGCTGACGAAGGGCACGGCATGCCGTGCCCCTACAGACGTTGGGAGGGAGGTGTGGCGTGGGAGGGATTGTGGTACCAGATCCATATCGGAGCAGACATGATAGGGTGCTTGATGGCTTAATGGCATGGAGTTGAAGCTTAACCGCTCATACATACGACATGCCGCGCCCCTACACCACAGCACCTACTTTCGTGTGGACTCTACCAGTTCCATGATCGCTGCCTCTATACGTGTACACACCTGCCCGTCTGTGGGCGCCATATGTTTTGCGATAAAGTCTGTCGATCTCTCCCGGCAGCACTCCGGGTTGGAAGCAGCAGTCCTGACTCCATCAATCAGCTCTTCAAAGGACCTGGCCATGAGCCCCCCATTCTCTTCAGGTGCCAGCTTCCAGATATATTTTGCCGATGACACCCTCTTAACCTGCATTTTGCGGCCTTGCCACGTTCGCCAGATGAACTCTTCATTCTCCGATGCCACTGGATACACATGAAGGCTGGGGCGTCCTGTGGCATAGAAGTAGTTGAGGATGGACGAATAATTGCTGATCAACAAGTCTGCCATAATCAAGTCGAGCAGATTATCCCTGCACTCATTTCTGAACTTGAAGACCACATTCCCCCTCTCTTCGGCCGCCCGCTGCAGAGCATCCAGATAAGCAGGATCATATCGATACCGATCGTGCATGCGCACTACAATGGCATACCCCTGCCGCTCCAGCTCTTCAAAGAGCTTGCCAAATAGGACCAGATCATCACCCCAGTGGGCAAAAACGCTGCCGTAGTGCCAGGTAAACGCCAACAGGGCGACACGCCTGCCTGCAAATGACTCCGGTAAAAGCCCCTGAAGCTTGTCTCTGTCAAAGCGCTGGGTGATCAGGTCATCAGTCATGGCAGCACCCAGGGAGCGAAGATTTTCCAGCGCAAACCCAGAGACCTGATTCCTGTGGGCCAGATCTGTCGGGCCAAAGCACTGCCAGATAAACCTGTGATTCCTCTTGCTCGGACTTCGATTAGTGAGCCTCTTTACTGCCTTATACACTCCCTTGAACTCAGGGGGGTCGTTGGGTCCCTTCCAACCAAAACCATGCCACAACACAAACAGCGCAGGAGCAAAACGTTGTCTTGGGAAATGGTTATCAACCACCACCACATCAGGAGCGAATCTCTTGATCTCCCTGATGGTACCAGGAGCATCCCGCTCCAAGAGGGGAAAACCAGGTGGGTCAAGCATACCAATTGGTTCATTTAAGAAGCTTTGAGCCCCTTCCATGGCCACCATCACCTGGAAGTCCGGTTGATTCCCCAGATACATGGCCAAACTCCACACATCGGCCTGAAAAGAAGTTGTCCAGAATAGCACCCGTGCCGGTGTGCGGCCCCCACCGCCAGCTTCACCACCCCCCACACCCCCCATACCCCTCCCGAATTTGTCCACCAGGCCCCCAAACCATCGCAGTCCACAGCCAGCCATCAGTTACCCCTCCTGCTGCTGCCATTACTACTCTCATGTCGCCACCGCTCAACCACCTGATCGTAGTAATCCTCCAGCCTGGCCACTGCCACCCTGTTATCGTATTCACGCTCCATCTTTGCTCTGGCCGCCTTCCCCAGACGCAACCGCAATGAGGCGTCGCTTGCCAACCGTTCCATCCGTTCAGCCAGAGCATCTACCGCTCGCTCCGGCACCAGAAACCCTGTCTCACCATCATCAATGATCTCGGGAATTCCACCATGCCACGTGGCTATGGCAGGGATACCACTGGCGGCGGCCTCCTTGATAACAATTACCCCTGATTCCCGATCGCCATTACCAGCAGTTACACTGGGAGCAACCAGAACATCTGTCTGATCAAACATCTGGGCAATCTGGGCACTACTGAGCACACCAGCGAAGGTCACATGGGATTCCAGCCCAAGTTGGCCCACAAGTTGCTTAAGTGCGGCAACCTCATCCGGTTTCCCCCCACCAACCAGAGTCAAATGTACCGGAGGCGCCCCTTTACTGCGGGCAACCAACCGGGCCATGGCGTGCAGCGACGATGGGAACCCCTTTTTCTCAACGAAACGACCTATCTGCACCATACGCACCACCTGCCCGGTCTGGTGATGGCGCTCCACCGGCCTGAACGCCTCCAGGTCAACCCCAAGCCTATTCACAACCGCACGGTCGTTGGGAACACCATACTCAACCACCATCTCACGGAGCTCATTGCTGGCGCAGAGGGCCAGATCCAGGCTCCTGAGCAGTTCGGGACCAAGTCGGCCGTAACGCCAGTTAGAGGGACGCAGCAAGCGATCACTCTTTAACATTGGCACATCATAACCATGGAAAGTTGTAACCAGTGGCAGATTATGGCGGCGAGCGTATCCAAGGGCATAAATGCTTCCCGTGCCAAAATGACCGTGAACCAGCGAATAGCGCCCGCTCTTAAAAAGCCTGTCAAATCCCCGGTCACGCATGGTCATGGAGTATAACCAGCCTCCTTTATGGACCCCCTTCCAGGGAAAGATCTCCTCGTTCATGTGACGAGCGCAGAAAACCTCCGCATTCCAACGCTTATGGTTGCAGAGTTCCTGATAAATAAATGTCTGACTGTATTCGAGGAAATATGTACTAAAGAGAGCGACAGTATGTGGCTGTCGCCCATTGTGAGGCGCATGGGTATTCATGGGTGTCATGGGTGTCATATCATCCATCATCTAATCCATCAGGCATCAGGCTCGCTCTTCAGGGGGACAATCCCTCACCAGCAATCCTGACTCAACCCAGATAAAAGCGATGCTATAGAAGATGTTCTATGGCCTGTCAACGAACCTGTGCAAGTAGCGCACAATTAAGGCCATCGGGTCACCTTCCCATCATGTCTGTGTCTGCTCCTGATAACTTCCTTGACTGCAAAACAGGAGAATGCTAATTCTCCCCCTCAGCAAGGCATACCATAGCACACCACTCCACAGAACAGACCTGATGAATTCAACAGACAGTTCCGGAGCACTGAACCGAAATAGACGAGATAAGGCGTTTTCCATTGACACCCACTGTTTCATCAACTGCCTCAGCGAGCATAACCAGCAAGTTTTCCCTGACTCTGCTGGCTGGCAGCTCCTTAACCCTTATGGCGCCCGTCGCCATTTCGCCGGCACTCCCCGGCATGGTGACAGACCAGCTTACTAATCAAGCCGGCGCCTCCATGCTGATCACCTTACCTGCCCTCGCTGTAGTTCTGGGCGGCCCCATTGTGGGGTATCTGTGTGATAAATGGGGCAGGAAGCAGGTTCTCCTCCTCTCCATTCTAGCATATGCCATCGGCGGAAGCTGTGGTGCATGGGCCAGCTCCATGGCCGTGCTTATAGCTGGACGACTTGCCCTGGGATTGGGGGTGGCCGGCATGATGACCTCCATCACTGCGCTGATCAGTGACCATTACAATGAACAAGAGAGGACCAGATTTTTCGGTCTTCAGGCTTTTGCTATGGGAGTCGGCGGGGTAGCCATGATCATGGCGGGCGGTGCCTTGGCTGAGCTAGGCTGGCGGATTCCCTTCCTTCTTTACCTGCTGGCCATTCCCCTCCTTCCTGCCGTATGTCTTAACATCCATAAAAACCACCGGGTTATCGCCACCGAAACCGAAAATGTGAGCCAATCATCCATCAAGCATTACCCGGCAGCCAATAATCCAGCCGCCACAAACGACAGCCCCGCCATGGTAGCATCTCTGCCTACCCCTGGAGCAAGCACCACCCATGGGTTGATCATCTCATTGTTGCCCGTATTTGCAGCAGCATTCTACTCCATAGCCATATTTTTCATATCGCCCGTCCAGCTCCCCTTCTTAACGGAAGCAAAATTCGCTGCCAGCCCCTCCCAGTCTGCATTGGCCATATCCCTGGGCACATTCAGCGGCTCCCTGATTTCGCTCCTCTATGCCCCATTGAAGCGCAGGTTGAGCTATACCATGATCTTCAACCTGAGTATGGCCCTGGTAGGTATTGCCTACCTGACCATCGGCCTCGCCCCATCAATGGCAATAGTTTACGCAGGCGGCCTGCTCTCTGGATTCGGCTCCGGATTGGCCATGCCCAATCTAAACCTGTGGGTAAGCTCCTTGACCGCTCCTCACCACAGGGGGCAGGCCCTGGGCCTGCTCAACACATCAATCAATATGGGACAGCTCGTCTCTCCCATAATGGTCTCCGGCGTCATCGCTCTCAGTTTGTCAGTTGATCTATATGTGCTCGCTGGCCTATTCCTCATTTGCTGCAACGGAGCAGGTTTTATCGGACTCCTTTTGCGCCGCAACCACCCTGACGCTGTTCCCGGCACCCACTCCTGACACCCAACTCCCCTCTCCAGCATACACTACAATGGGGCCACCAAGTACGCACCCAAGTTCAATCTCCAGCCACCGCCCTCAACCACCATACCGAGCAGAGAACTGATAGCTCCTTCCTTGTTTCTCAATCTAAAGAGCGCATAATCGGATTATTTAGGTGCTCGATATGGTTATATTCACAATGCTTGCAAGAATTGGGGATATCCACGGATGTGATCAGTGATCATCAGTTTGTTACAGCGTTAATCAACATAGACTATCCATTTGCTATTGGGGTTGATTTGAAAAAAGATTATATTTTTTGATCATGAAACGAAAAGTGCAACAAACAAAGGCGAAGTCCAGGTCCAGGCAGCAGCGCCGCAGTGAGCAGGTTGAGCTACTTCGGAAGCTCAACCAGACCGAAGAGAGCATCTGCACCAGTACGCTTCAGGGCGCTCCCACCAGTGTCCCTGCCTGCGACAGCCCCTCCCCACCACCTCACCAGGCAACTGATGACAGGCACTTGACGGTTCACACCATTCCCGGCACTGGAATATCAATCCCACATACAGAAAGCCTTCTTAAAAGTCTTGGATACAGCATCATCTACCGATGGCAAACATGGTGCGAATGCCTTCTCCACAAGGATGGGGAGCGATGGCTTGGGATTGGTCCGTGCGAGCAGCAGGCCCTGGCGGATGCAGTTGGGAAAATGTTCCCGTCATGGGCTGGCTTATCACTGTTAGAATGGTACATCTCCGGCAAGCAGCCCGACAGGGAACAGTGGAATCAAATTCAGGCCGGACATGAAACCAGAACCGGCGACAGAACCGGAGCCGGTGTAGAGATTGCACATGGTGAGCTGAGCCAGCGTGAAGCCGGCCATCACGAATCAGCTACTACGCCAATACAAGCTCCGGCGGAGGCAACAGGGGAGGCGGAGGCAGAAGCAACAGTGGAGGCAGAAGCAGCGTCCGAATCTGCAGCCAGGCAAGAGGAGAGCGATTCCAGGGATACTCTCCCCTTCCCCATCCACAGCGAGCAGCCCTTAGCATTCAGGACACCCGCCCCACAGAGCACACTGGTTGATGGAACCTCAGCCAGACCAGTTGAATCTGGTGGTGACGTTCTCCAGAGTGACGAATCACCGTCAGCACTGCGGCAGCCTGACCCCATTGGGCACGAACTAGCGTTAACGCTACAGCAGGAGGCCATGGAGCGCTCCTGGGCAGAAGGCAAGCATGCAGACCAGTCCAGCAGCAGCTCCCCGCGCCCCCATGCCCCTGATAAAAAGCCCCATCTGAACCTGCACGATGCCCTGGACCGACTGAACATGTTGGCCGACAGAATCGAGGCTGAACAATACGAGCTGGGACTTGCCGCACCGGATCGGATTCGGCTCATGCTCTTATCCTGGATATCGGCCAGTCGATTGGTTGAAGAGAGTAATGATGATGACAGGGTGCTGGAGCGAATTAAAGAGATCGTCCATAAGCTTAGGCTCCTGTCCAAGATGTGGTGGCCAGGCTCCATTCCTGCCCTGCAGTACTTGAGAACCCCCCGTGACGCAATGGAAGACCTTGGCATTAAACCAGGGCCTGATGATCCAGCACCCAATTGGGATACCGTGCTGAGAGCCGCAGCCAAGCAGTTGGAACAGCTTGAGCAGAAGGGGGAACAGGACGGCCTCGACGAGTATGGCTGGGCTGATGCGGACGCCACAAGTCCCCCTCCCTCAGACCCCGACCATCTGCTTCATCAGATTGCCACCAGGCTTGAAAAAGCTACTGGTGTTCCCCTTAATGGCAGCCAACCCCCCACATCAACAAGATTCACCAATCCCACCAAAGATCTGCTAACCCTGCTCGACCAGACCGCACGACAGGCCAGGTGGATAAGGGGCTCCATGGTGAACTTCGAGCTGTGGGCCAAGGTGATGGGGCGATTGCGCTGGGCTGCCGCATTCATTAAATTCGGCAACAACAGCCTGGATAAGCTGCTCCATCCTGAATTTAGACCTACTGGGAAATGGGCCAAGATTCTTGGAGTTGATACTGACAAGAGCGCTACCAAGAGGCGCAAGAAGGAGCTGCTGCAGAATCCCCCTCGTCCCCGGTTGTCCGTGCCACTCAAAGAAGCTTTAAAAGGCAACGAAAATGTGAATGGGATGGTGGCTGGCACCTGGAATGGCAATGGAGAGCCAGTCGGTGATCTGGAAGATTGTCTCGATTGGATTATTGCCGCATTCCAATGCAGGTTGGATGTGGGGAAGATAGCCCTGCTTCTGCAGCCATTCAGCCTGAGTATCATCCATACGGACCCCACCACCATTCAAGCCCTGGGGCGTAATGAGAGGAAACGTTTCCGACAACTTCAAGGTCTCCTCCTTCAGGACGAGCTGAGCCAGGTGGCCAAAGAGGCTATGGAAAGCTCTGGTGATGGTCAAAAAACCAAACTGGATTTCATTGATATGGCACGATCCGGCAAGCCGGCGACCGCCCACCCTTCAGACAATGACAGTGACTCAGAAGACGAGGAGGACTCTACCCAGATAGCGAAGAAAGATCACCTGGCCGAGATCGAGAAGGCAGTTCGGGAATATACAGAAGGCCAAAGGGCCATCTTTATCTCTAATCGTACTGACCCCGAATTAGAAAAGTCGATCAAGGAGACCTTCCGCTTCGCCGAGCTGGAGTGGTTTGAGAACAATCCCCGTAAAATAGACGCTGCAGTGGCTAAGATTGAGCAACAGAAATACAGCATGGTTCTATCTGCAACCGGGTGGCATTCCCACTCTGCTGACTGGTCACTCTCAGGTGCATGCAAGAAGGCAAAGGTGCATTATGTGCGGGTAATTACCGGGCGCAGGCAGACTTCGCTCCTGGCGGCAGCACGGAGCTTTGGCATTCCCGTACCTGGGAAGTAACAATAAGGATCGTATGTTGGGAGGGAGGTATTGGGTGGGTGGGAGGTGTGCCACCAGGCCCAACTCGCAATTGACATGATAAGGTGCTTGATGGCTTGATGGCTCAGTTTGCGCCACTGCCGATGTACAGGCACCCTCAGTCTGCGCCACTGCCGATGTAGGGGCACGGCATGCCGTGCCCTCAGTCTGCAGCTCCGATTCAGCCCTTGAGCATGACCAGCAGCATCTTGAAATCCGATTTGGTACGTATCTCATGGGGGATATTGGCAGGCATCAAGATAACATCGCCTCTCTTAACAGTGTGCTCTTCTTCCCCAATAATAACCACCGCCTCCCCATCCAGTCCCTGCACAAACGCATCAAAAGGGGCCGAGTGTTTACTTAATCCCTGCCCCACTCCAAAGGCAAAGAAGGTAATATTCCCAGCATCATTCTTCACCAGAGTCCGGCTGACCACCGCATCAGGCACATAACCAGACAGAGCTTCCAACTGATGCACTACTCCTGACTTCATCCCAGTATTCTCCATAACTGACTCCTCTACTGACAACTTGTACAATTAGCAGCCCAGCCTGCTGATTCAGGCCAAAGTGGAATATAAGGCTGAACAATCCCATTTCAACAACAATTAAGCAAGAGCCGCCACCTCACCCGCCTCAACCAGGTTTTCTCTGGAAAATTGTTACGATGATATTCGTTGATTCACTGTTGAATGGCAGTGCTTGTGAAGGCTGGTTGTTTTTTACTTTCAACCACACCCCTCAGCCACTTTTCAATGGCCACCACCGGGAGAACCACCGCACCAGACAGGATAGCACGCAACCAGGAAACAACACCCATATCCGCTGAATTGAACAGTGACTGCATGAAGGGGAGGTAAACGAACCCGAGCTGTAGCAGGATGATACCGGCAATACCGATGAACACCTTGGGATTGCTGAACACCCCGACAGAGAACATGGTCCCCTTGAGAGAACGGCAGGTTAACAGATAGAATACCTGGAAAAAGACAATGGAGGTGACTGCCGCTGTCTGGGCCTGGGCCATGGCCTCTTGTTCACCCATACCCCCTGCGGTAAACACATTATACTCATGGAGGAACAATCCAAGGGCACCGGCAGCCATCAGAACTGCCACATAAACGGTCCGCACAATCACAGTCAGATCAAGAATCGGTTTAGAGGGCTGACGTGGTGGCCGCTTCATCAGATTCGATTCCTTTGCCTCAAATGCGAGAGGCAAGGCGAGGGCAATGGTTGCCACCAGGTTAAGCCAGAGGATCTGAACCGGCAGAATGGGCATTACAGGCTGACCAGCTATGATGGGGAAGAACATAACCGCAGCCATAATTACCAGTGCTTCACCAATATTGGTGGGGAGCACAAACATAAACGACTTGACCAGGTTATCGAACACCCGGCGACCTTCTTCTACGGCAGCCACAATGCTTGAGAAGTTGTCGTCGGTAAGCACCATATCTGACGCCTGTCTGCTTACGGCAGTGCCGGTGATACCCATGGCAACGCCGATATCCGCTCTCTTCAAGGCCGGCGCATCATTGACCCCATCACCAGTCATGGCCACCACATTCCCCCGTGCCTGGAGGGCACTCACCAGACGCAGCTTGTGCTCCGGGGCAACCCGGGCAAACACATGGGACGAGAGAGCCACGTCTTTGAGCTGGTCGTCGGACATGGTTGCAAGCTGATTACCAGTTACAACAGGGCTGCTAGCGGGCATGCCAAGCTGGGTACCAATTGCCTGGGCGGTAATGGCATGGTCGCCAGTAATCATGCGGACCCCAATTCCCGCATTCTTACAATCCACAAAGGCAGCCTTCGCCTCTTCCCTGGGAGGATCAATCATTCCTTGCATGCCCAAGAAGGTGAAGCCGCTCTCCAGGTCTTTCTCATCCAACTGGTATCCTGTGTCTGCTCCTGCTCCTGTGCCTAGGCCTGGGCCTGCATTCAGGTTCCCTCCCCCGCGCTGCGAGCCCATTCCACCAGACAGAGGCATAGGCACCTCCTTGCGGGCCATGGCCAGAACCCTCATCCCCCTGGAAGCGAGCAGCTCGATTGCGTTCCCGATAGCAGCCGCATCCAGCCTGCTACCGTCGAAGGCAGCCACGCACCGGGAAGCAACCACCTCAGGGGCCCCCTTAATATAGATGACCAGATTTCTCCTGTCGGAGGAAGAGACACCAACACTGGTGCCAGGGGTATATCCGGTCATCTTACGACCACTGTCCCTCAAATGCAGCGTGCCCATGATCTGGCGTTCCGACTCGAAGGGCACCACATCCACACGCTTATACTCCTCACGGAGTGTATCCTCTGGCAACCCCAGCTTGCGTCCGGCTACCACCAGAGAGATCTCGGTAGGATCCCCCTCCACAATCCATTCACCGTTATCATCATCATCCTGACGCACGGTAGAGTCATTACACAGGGAACCAGCCCGGATGATCTCAAGCACCTCCTCAGGACATCGGTCAGTTTCTACTGGTCTGCCGTCACCATGCAGGAGCTCACCCTCAGGGGCATACCCCACCCCTGAGACACGATAGAGATTATTACTGCTAGTCCAGATAGCCTGTACGGTCATCTCATTCTTGGTGAGGGTTCCAGTCTTATCCGAACAGATAATGGTGGTACTCCCCAAAGTTTCAACCGCAGGGAGGCTGCGGATAATCACCCGCCGGTTAGCCATGCGGCGAACCCCAATAGCCAGAGCGATGGTGATTATCGCCGGCAACCCCTCAGGGATTGCGGCCACAGCCAGTGAGATTGCGGCCACAATGGCATCCGCTACCAAATATCCCCGCCACAGGCTGATTCCAAACAGAATCAGGGTGATGGCAACAATCACCACCGTGAGCCACAGGCTGACCTTGGCGATAGAGCGGGTGAGGGGAGTCGCCAGGCTGTCTGTCTGACGAAGCAGAAGGGATATCCTGCCCAGCTCAGTGTCTGAACCGGTACCCACCACCAGACCGGTACCGGTCCCATAGGTAACCATAGTGCCACCATAGGCCATGGAGCTGCGGTCACCCAGTGGAGCATCTGCTGCTACAGGCTGTATCTGCTTGTAAACAGGCACAGCCTCGCCAGTGAGTGCGGATTCGTCCACCTGCAGATTCTTGATGGCTGTCAGCCTGAGATCTGCCGGGACCTTATCGCCGGACTGGAGCAGAACCACATCTCCAGGCACCACATCAGCCGCAGGGATGCGAACCACAGCCCCGTTTCGGCGAACAGTGGTGGTGTCAGGGATCATGCTACCCAGGGCAGAGATGGTCTTCTGGGCCTTGTATTCCTGCACAAAGCCGATAATCGCATTCAGGAGGACCACGCCCAGCACCACCGCCCCATCGGTGAGCTTGCCCATCAGCAGGGCCAAGGTTCCCGAACCGAGCAGCACATAGAGGAGAGGGCTGTTCAACTGCCGCAAGAAGATGATCAGGCCGCTGTCCGGTTTACCTGCTGAGATGATGTTGCTGCCGAACCGAGCCTGCCGACGGCTCACCTCCTCGGTGGAGAGGCCATCAGCGCTGGCCTGCTGCGAAGCGACCACATCCCCCACATTCATGCTGTGCCAGGGGCTGGCGGTGGGGGCAGCCTGTTCAGGATGAGGCTGAGCAGATGTTGTAACAGCTCCCTGAGATGGCATGGGGGGCATACCACCAGCAGGGACATCATGGGTTAAGGCAGTTGATAGCTGCCCTTTTGCGCTATGATCCATATGAGTATTCTCTCTCTTGAATTGTTCCCCACTCATCCTGGGCAATTTGAGCCAAATTCTATCTTTTCTAACGGTTGCCATAGGATGATTCGCATTCAGACTAAGTTGAGAAATCTAAAAGCTCTTCTCATCCAAAAACCACATAACAATAAACAAGAAGCTAAATTTCGACAATTTGAAAATTTAAGGTGGATACTTTCAAAAAATCTAATTATATAAATCCAGAGTAATGAATTTACCCAACTGCACAGGAGAGCATTCCCACCATGGAGTGGCTCAATTATCATCACCTGCTCTATTTTTGGGTGGTTGCCAGGGAAGGGAGTCTTGCCCAGGCGAGCCAGGAGCTTCGGCTTACCCAGTCAACCATCAGCACCCAGATCCACACTTTAGAGGGTTCTCTAGGCGAGAAGCTCTTTGAAAAGAAGGGGCGAAAGCTAGTTCTGACGCAAGTAGGCCAGACAGTTTTTCGATACGCTGAGGAGATTTTTGCCCTTGGTCAGGAGCTCCAGGAGACCCTGAAAGGGAAGCAAGGGAGCAGACCTCTGAGCGTGGTGGTTGGGATCGCTGATGTGGTGCCCAAACTGGTGGCCAGCAGGCTCCTCAAACCTGCCATGAGTTTGGCCCAGCCTGTAAACGTGATCTGCAGAGACGGCAAGCCGGACAAATTGCTGGCAGACCTGGCCACACACCACGTAGATGTGGTCCTGGCAGATGCGCCAGTGCATCCCTCCTTTCCCGTGCGTGCATTCAACCATCTGCTGGGTGAATGCGGCGTTGTGTTCCTGGCTACTCCCGAACTGGCCATTCACCTTCACCAACGTTTTCCCCAGTCCCTGGATGGAGCTGCTCTACTCCTGCCAACAGAAAACACTGCCATGCGTCGCTCCCTGGATCAATGGTTCTCCGCCAGAAATATCACCCCCCGCATCGTCGGGGAGTTCGAGGACAGCGCCCTTCTGGAAGCATTCGGTCAGTCTGGAGCAGGTATCTTCCCAGTAGCGGAGGTAATTGCAGAGGAGGTACAGCAAAAGTATGGGCTTGTGCCAATTGGAAGCACCGAAGAGGTCAAAGAGAGATACTATGCTATCTCAATCAGCCGGCGTCTGAAGCATCCAGCCATAATGGCCATCACCAGGGAGGCCCGAGAGAAGGGGTTCGAGTGATAATGGTGATAGTGCAGATGGTGCAACCCGATGTTAGACAACAGGGTTTTCCTCTGCTGGCTCGCTCACTTTCTTGGGGAACAGCTCAACACCTACACGCAGCCTTCCCTCCTCCACTGCCAGGGGACCCAGTTGGACCAAGTCGAGAGCCTTGATCCCTAAAAGCTTCTTATCCAAAGCCTGTTTTACTTGGGGAGCAGCAGATAGCTCTATGCGCAACAGAGGCCATTCGTCAGCCAATACCAGCCCTTCGGACTTTTCGACTATCAACTTCTTAATGTATCCGACCACAAAATCAATCACCTTGCCAGGGATGACTGCACCGACCACCTTCACCTCACCTACCCTGACCAGGGCATCCTGACGGGCGCTGCTGATCTGAAAATCCTCAATGACCAATTGCACCGCAACAGGAATGTCGATCCTGCCAAGAATGGGAACATCTACCCTAAGGGCAACATTGAGCAGAACAATGTCCGGGATCAGATCAAGCTCCACCTTATTGATTCCCAGACGACCGAACTGCTGGTTTTCGATGGCATTCTTGAGATGAGACTGGATGGTCTCGCTGCCAACCACCAGAGAGTCCTTGGCCAGGTCGAGAGAAATCCCTGGAACCACAAGTTGTATCAGTTTATTAATTCCATCAATGAGACCCATTGCAACTCCTCTCAAATATCAGCAGGAAACACGGTAAACGGTCAATTAATACCATATAATTCGCATAGTACACACCAGCACCCTGTGGATGGAATAAATATTTATTGGGGTGCGAGACCAAGAACCAGTACTGCAATAAGCCCAATAATCACAAACCCCAGAAACACAAGACCAGGACTGATTACGGAGACTGGATTCCACCGCACGAATGCACCACCAAACATAATAGTTGAAAACCAGTCCCCCATTCGGATACAAATCAATTGTTCAACTAAGAGGAAACTTATGGACTCGGCATCAAACAGGCTGACTGTGGGGAACCATAAATCTGGATGGGTGCTGAGAGTCAGTATCTCAATCAACCTGCTCCTGGCTCCTTGGATATTTTTTTCATGCACTGATGTCCCGGTCTTTATTGCAGCCAATCCATGCGACCCTGCCTACACAGGTAGCGAACCCTGCCCAGCCGATCTGGTTGACACAGGAATAGACCACACCGCCCCAGACGATAGTGGTAATAACACTCCCTCCTGTTTCGACACTGGTACTGATTCCGGCGCAGAAGCGGATACCGGGGATCATGACGGTGGAAGCCACATGGACACAGGCCTGGTCCCCTCCTGCCTGAGCAAGGCCGGAGCAATCCTGGCTGGATGGTGCCTGATAGATGATCAATGTTATCAGGCTGGCGCTCTTGAACCTGAAGAACAGTGCAAGAAATGCCAACCGGCGGTGTTGAACTCATCCTGGACCAGCCTTCCAGACGGCACAACCTGCACCATCAATCTCTCCGATAAGAGTCAAAGAAACGACCAGAAATGGAGGGCGGCCACAGGCGATGACTCCACTGCCAAGTGCTGGAGCGGCCGCTGCATACCGGCAGGTTGCCAATGTGGCGTCCCATCCCCATGTTGTGACGGATGCCTCCCTATCCGTACCGGAGAAGAATGTTTCATCGACTCTCAGGAGTGCACGGATTATCGGTGTACCGAAGCAGGTTTATGTGAACTTCAAATGGCCACAGGCTGGTGCCTGGACCATAACGTATGTGTCAGTATTGATAACAGCTCACAGCACTGTGGTGCCTGCAACAGGAGCTGCGAAGAAGGACTAATCTGCTCAGGAGGTGTGTGCGGAGAGCCGTGTGAGGGTGGCCTTACCAGATGCAGCGGTGAATGTGTGAATTTATCGGGGGCCAATAACCACTGTGGTGCATGTAATATGGCCTGCCTTCCGGGTTCCAGATGCAGTGGCGGCCAATGTCTGGTTGGGGTTACCGGTGTGAGCATCACCCCCGAGACCTTGAGCCTCACTAAAGGCGAGACCAAGACCATCACGGTTAATGTGCAGCCTCCTGGTGCTGCCATACGCACGGTCACCTGGTCAAGCTCCGCCCCCGCGGTGGCCACAGTAGACCAGAATGGCACTGTAAGAGGCGTCGAAGGCGGGACTGCGTTGCTCACTGCCACCACTACTGACGGAGGGTTCACCTCCACTTGCCAGGTAACCGTGGTGGTGCCAGTCACCGGGGTAACAATCACCACTGACTCCATCACCATCAGTGCGGGCTTCCAGCACCCGCTCCAGGCAACGGTGACTCCGGCCAACGCCACCAACCGCACCATCACCTGGTCATCATCTCTAACCACTGTCGCATCAGTCAATGCCACCACCGGACTGGTGACCGCCCATACACCTGGCCAGACCGAGATCAGAGCCACAAGCCAGGACAAAGGCTTCAGCGCCTCCTGCATCGTAACCGTGACGGCAGTCACCCCCACAAGCATTCAGATCACTCCGCCCAACATGACCCTGGTGAAGGGGCAGCAATTTGCTCTGGAAGCATCTATCCAGCCACCTGCTGCCTCTAACCTGCCCATAAGCTGGGCCTCCTCATGTACAGAGACAGTCTGCGTCTCTGACAGGGGCGTAGTGACAGCGGTGGGAGGTGGACAGGCGGTTATCAACGCCACCATTGACGACGGGGGAGTGAGTCACTCAGCCCAATGCCAGATCACCGTTATAGTGCCCGTAACCGGCATTCAGGTTGAGCCGAAATCCTTCTTTCTCGCCCCTGGAGAGCAACAGGCTATCAGCGCCCTGATCTCCCCCCCGGACGCTACCAATGCCAACGTGAACTGGACCTCAGTAGATACCGCCATCGCTAGAGTTGACGCTCAAGGGCTGGTCTCTGCCATGTCGTTTGGGACCACCACCATCACTGCATCCACTACAGCAGATGGGGGGTTTTCCAGTGATGCGACAGTGGTGGTGGGCATTCCTGTCAGCGGCCTCGAAGTCTCCCCTGCTCAGTTGGAGCTTGAGCTAGGGGAGATGAGCATCATCTCAGTTGCGGTGAATCCCGACAACGCCACAATCCAGGAGGTGATGTGGTCCACCTCTGACACCAATGTGGTGACATTGGGGCCGGCACGCCCGCCCACAGCCCCACCGGGGCAACCAGGGGGGAACATCCAGACCGTAGAGGTGAACGCCGTTGGCCCGGGAGCTGCGACGATCATGGCCACAGCCCTTAATGGTGGTCACACCGCATCAGCCACCATTCAAGTTGCAGGCGAAAAGTAGAAAGTTGCAAGCAGCAGGCGAAACCAGAATAGACTTCATCTTGAGGCAGGTTGGGTGCACCGCTGGCGAAGGGCACGGCATGCCGTGCCCCTACAGGTGCTGGGAGGGAGTATTGGGTGGGAGGGAGGAGGTGGTATGGAGTTGAAGCTTAACAGAACACACATACGGCATGCCGTGCCCTTCCTGCCTATAACCAGAATCTAGCCCGCAAAACAGCATTTTGCCTCATAGAAGCTATTTTCGTGGCAAGGATCATCGAAAGGGAATTGGCCCGATCACCGCAGCTTTTCATTGAATTATAATTGCTTTTGTACGGGCACGGCATGCCGCATACGTATTCTTATAAGGCAAGTAGATTTCTCAAGATTGTTTAGGCAGGTTGGGTGCACCGCTGTAGGGGTTGAGAGGGAGGCTTTGGGTGGTGGTTACACTTAGCTGCCATGCACCTTGCCCCTTGTAACTCACATCGACCTGGCAAGGCGAAACCCGATGTTGACGCTGCGGGTGCCGGGGTAGCCGCTGCTACGGTACGCAGCCCGGCAGCTCCTGGCGTAATGGTTCCAGGAGCCGCCCCGAAAAACGCGCTGCATGCCATTAGGAGGCCCCGCAGGGTCTGTCACAGCCGTGCTGCCCAGGTTCTCCTGATACCAGTCCCAGGTCCACTCTTCCACGTTGCCGTGCATGTCGTACAAACCCCAGGCGTTGGCCAATTTGCCCTTAACAGCACGGGTGGTGCTTCCTGAATTGAAAGCATACCAACCAGCGGCGTTCATGTTGGAGCAGGTTTGTTCACCTGTGATATTACCCGTATGAAATGCCGTGGTTGTCCCTGCCCGGGCTGCATACTCCCACTCTGCCTCAGTAGGCAAGCGGTACCCCGGACAATCCTGGGGCTTTGTGTATTGCGCCCTGAGGCTGCAACTCCCGCCTGTGCAATCGAAGCATTGAGCCACCCCCTCAACAGCAGACATAGCGTTAGCGTAGGCCAGAGCTTCGCGCCAGTTGACCTGCTCCACTGGGCAATTAGCTCCACATCCCTTGAAATATGCTGGATTATACCCCATCAAGGTCTGCCACTCCCCCTGGGTTACCTCTGTAATCTTCATCAGGAAGGAGCGGGTCAGCGTCACCTGATGCTGGGTCTCCAGGGCAGCCATTCTGCCCAATTCACCAGACGGGCTGCCCATGGTGAAGGTACCCGCCGGGATAAGCACATACCCAGCCGGGGGGGAGACCGTTATGGTGGCGGTGGCCATATACCCTCCATCCACTGTGGTCACCGTTATGGTGGCACTACCTATGGAATGGGCTGTGACCAGTCCGTCATCGCTCACCGTGGCCACCGCCTCATTGTCAGAGGCCCAGACAACCGACTTATCGGTGGCTTCAGCGGGAGCAATGGTAACAGTCAGTTGGCCAGTATCACCCACAACCAAAGCAAGAGACGATGGGGCAACGGTCACTCCCTCCACAGGGATGGCGGCCACCTCTACCGCTGCCCTGGCAAACCATCCCCCATCCACTGTGGTGGCGGTAATTTGGGTCTGACCGATGCCTACTCCAGTAACTAAGCCTTCACTGCCCACTCTGGCGACCAGCGCATCCTGGGTGGTCCACTCCACCTCCTTCACATGTGCTTCAGGCGGCAGTACAGTGGCGGTTATGGTAGCCGACTGCCCCAGACCTAGCTCCAGAGCCTCTGGGCTGATGGTAATGCCGGTGCTGCGGATGATCACCCGCACCTGAAAGTTTGCCCTTAAACCGGTGCGCAAGTTGGTGATCACTATGGTGGCTTCACCTATGGCACGACCTGTAACCACGCCTTCTAGGTTTACCACCGCTATTTCGGGATGTGTGGTGCTCCAGACTACGTTCCGATCCGACGCATCAGGTGGATCAAAGGTGGGGACCAGGGTAATGGTCTGGTTTACCCCCACCATGCCAGTGGAGTGGACCAAGGTAATGCCGATGAGGGGCACCCACACAGAGACTTGAACAGAGGCACTGTATTGGCCATCTGCGGTGGTTACGGTGATGGTGGCCTCTCCGTGGTTGTAGGCGGTGATCAGGCCGGCGTCTGTTACCGTGGCAATAGACGGATCGCTCGACTCCCAGGTGACCACCTTGTTGGTGGCGTCAGCAGGGACAATGGTGTGCTGAAGTGCCACCTTATCGCCCCGCTCCATAGCGAGAGTAGTGGCGTTCAGGGACACCCCCAGCACAGGCACCCGTACGTGGACCGTGCAGGTATCATGAAATCCCCCATCCATAGTGATCGCCATAATAGTGACAGATCCTTCAGCCAACCCGGTCACCTGCCCAAACTGATCAACCGAGACTACCGCGGGATCGCTGGAATGCCAGACCACCACCTTGTTGGTGGCCTCATCGGGGCTGATCATCGCTGTCAACTGGAACTCTTCGCCCAGGATGATGTGCACCTCTTGAGGGGTCAGGGTCACATCAGTTACTTGGGTAGAGGCAACAGTAACCAGGCAGGAGCCCTGAAAATTGCCATCCACTGTTGTAGCAGTAATAGTGGCTTGGCCATCACCTTTAGCAGTAACCAGACCACTTGCATCCACTGTGGCAACCTGGATGTGGGTGCTGTGCCAGGTGAGCGATTTATTGGTGGCGTCGGCTGGGTTGACGCTGGCGTGGATGGTGGTGGTCTGGCCCGGGCTGAGGGTTACCTTGGAGGGAGCAATGGAGATGCCAATGACCGGCTTGGTCACATTTACCACGCAAGAAGCAAAATGCCCTCCATCCACTGTATGCACGATAATCTGGGTCTGGCCTGGGTTGACTCCTTCTACCACGCCCTCCTCATCAACGGTGGCGATATCAGGGTTGCTTGAAGCCCAGATGAGATCCTGATTGGTGGCATCGGCAGGGGTTACAGTGGCCTCCAGTTGGTGAGTGGCGCCGGTGTCCAGCTTCAGAGTGATCACATCCAGGGAGACGCCGGTAACAGGGACTATGCAAATCCCTGCAACACAAGCTGATCCTGCATCGCACGGGAGGTCGCACCCACCGCAGTGGTTGCGATCAGTCTGGAGGTTTATGCACCTGCTGCCGCATGGCTCGAGGCCGGCTTCACAGTAGAGGGAGCACTCTCCGCAGGAGCAAAACATGCCATCAGGACATACCTCGCCACACTTGCCGCAATTTAAGGGGTCTGAATAGATGTTTACGCACTGGTTGCCGCAGGCGATCAGCCCCACAGAGCAGTCGTAGGTACACTCGCTGGCAACGCACACCTGACCCTGAGCACAAGCAGCGTCACAGGCGCCACAGTGTCTAAGGTCTATCTCCGTGTCAACACATTGTCCATTGCAGGCAGTCTGGCCGGAGGGGCAGGAGAGGACACAGATCCCTTCCTCGCACCAATATCCTCGGTCGCACTCATTGTCACATTCGCCACAGTGTTCTGGATCCTTTGCAAGATTAGCACATTGATCCCCACAAATGTTCTGGCCAGGGGAGCAGCTATAAGTGCACTCCCCTTCAACACAAACCTGACCCTGCTCACAAGCGGCACTACAGCCCCCGCAGTGAGCATGATCGGTGGTGACATCCACGCAGCCATCTCCAGGAAAAAAATGCTCATCAACAGAGCAAACGTCCTGGTCTTGCACCCACCCTACATCGGCCAGTGAAGTATCACCTGCGTCGCTGAGATTGGCGTCTGTCAGCAAATCCAGCCTACTCGCATCATCTCCGCATCCTGTGAACACAGATGAAAAGCCAGCCAGCAAGAGGGAAATAATCAATCTAATCAATAAGTTAGCATATGAACCGTTCATAATAACATAATTACCACACACCTGTTCTCTACTTAACCTCTCCATAACAATGCCTTTCAAAGTACTGATATGGTTGCTGTAGGCAACAAAAATAATGGTAACGTAAACTTTTTATTGTGCTGAGAAATTCAATATCATTTGCTTGGATCATCAGCAATGAGTTTTTAATTAGCTGTCAATAATTTACTCAATAATTTGCTCAAAAATTTAATCATAATAGTCTCATTCGAATTTATTTATTGGTAACAATTATTGGAAGATTCGTAAAAATACATATTACGATAATGATTCAATTTAAGGGTTCAGGGGAGCAGTATAGATCGGTGCACCGCTAACGAAGGGCACGGCATGCCGTGCCCCTACAGGTGTTGGGAGGGAGGGATTGGGTGAGGGGGGAAGGTGTAGCACCAGACCCAGTATGGTATTGAAGTTTAACCGAACACACA
>CAYZFJ010000035.1:0-22672 GCA_964477705.1 uncultured Myxococcia bacterium
CCATGCTGAGCCACCTGCAGGCAGGGGATGTGCTGCTGACAGACCACCACCTCACCAGCCAGCAAAGCCAACAAGGAGTAGCCATCTTCTACAGCGAGACCATCACTCTCAACAAACTGCCCCTTTGCCTGAACCTGTTACCCCAATCAAGCTCTCTCTACCCCAGCCTCCAAACCGGGAGTGACTACCCAAAACCAATGGAGAAACCAATGCCTGCAAAAACCAACTCCCCCCAAGAACAAGACCATCCCTCCACCATTACTGAAATCAATCTGCCTCTTCCCCTGAACTTTTCAGAAATACCGTTCCAGATCCAGATTGTTCTTGGCACAGTCACCTTGAAGCTCTCGGAAGTACTTGCAATAAATGCCGGGTCTGTCCTACAACTCGACAGCCCGGCCGAAAACCGGGCCCACATCTTCTGTTCAGGCAGGCCCATAGGTCACGGCAGACTGGTTACCATTCAAGGCCGACTCGGCCTCCGTATAGAAGAGGTTGATGAAAATTTCGCATCGGATCAGGATACCACTTGGAATTATTCAGTAATCGCTGCCCCAACAAGCACCTCACAACAGACAACATCTACAACACCGCTCAGACAAACACCACCCCACAAGGGGGGAGCATCCCAGACGGAACAGGCGGAAGCAGCAGCAGTGCAATCTCAAGCCCTGTAGCAAACACTGTATCAAGCCCTGCCACCAGCCCTGCCTCAACCCACCGCATCTGGACTCCTGATTTCACCAAACTGCTGGGCGCCACCCTGCTCCAGGGCACATCCTTTTATCTACTCATGCCCATTCTGCCCCTATACATAACCGGCCCACTGGGCGGTTCAGAAGAACAAGTGGGATTAATCATCGGGGCATTCTCTTTTACAGCGGTGTTAATGCGCCCCATAGCAGGATTCCTGCTGGATCGACACGGACGCCGCAAATGGCTCCTATCAGCCTCCGCCCTCTTCTGCGTTCTCATGTTCAGCTATCTATTCGCCCGGGACTGGGCTTCATTATTGGTCTGCAGGCTCCTGCACGGCCTTAGCTGGGGGATGGTGGGGGTAGCGGCTGCGACCGTGGCCGCCGACATCATCCCCCCCGCAAGGAGAGGAACAGGCATCGGTTACTACGGCATCTCCATGCCCCTTGCCCTGTCCATCGGCCCCATGCTCGGCTTCTTTCTGCTGGCAGGGCACCGGTTTAATCGGCTCTTCATTGTGGCAGGTATGCTGGCCATCACCGCCTTCACCCTCTTCTCCCTGATCCGCATGCCCCTTATCCACAGATCCAGGTCCCGCTTCAGCCTGAATAACATCTTTGAACCCAAAGTGCTCCATCTCTTCTTTTTCATGTTCCTTCTCTGTATAGGGTATGGGGGAATAATAGCCTTCGCATCGCTCCATTCCCAACAGGTCGGCATGGAATCGGGTGCAGCATTCTTCACTCTCTATGCCATAGGGAGTTTGTTCTGCAGAGTGGGTGCCGGGGCCATGTACGACCGCTCCGGTCCCATCCTCTCAGTCACCCTGGGATTGACCATCCTGATTGGCGGATGGGTCTGTCTCGCTGCCTGGCCATCACCAGCAGGGGTGATGCTCGGGGGGCTGCTCCTTGGCGTGGGGTTTGGCCTGCTCATGGCCACCTACCAGACCATGGCCATGGACATGGTTGAGCCCGAACACCGGGCAACAGCTAATGGCACCATATTCAGCGCATATGATGTGGGGATCACTATCGGGGCAATGGGGCTGGGGGTAGTCGCAGGCAACATGGGAATCAGAGCGGTATTCCTGCTCTCAGGCGCCTTGACAATGTGTGCGGCAATCTACTTTTTTACCAGGGTTTATCCACACTTTGTTCGTCACAGGTTATCCACACCGGTTAGTCAACCTGGCGGCCAACTGAAGTTTCTTCCCCCAAGAAGATGAAGGTGGATGTGAAACACCTCCTGGCCCGCATCAGCGTTGGTATTGAACACGGTTCGATACCCTCCCTGCTCAATCCCCTCACTACGGGCAACCTGCGCTGCCACACTGACCAAGTGCCCCAGAATAGCTTCATCTTCTAAAGATGCACCGGCCCCGACCTGTGCGGCAGCAAGCGATGGTATGTGCTTTCTGGGAATGATCAGAATATGAACAGGAGCCTGGGGAGAGAGATCCCTGAATGCCACACAAATGTCATCTTCCCATACCTTGTTTGAGGGTATCTGACCTGCAGCAATCTTACAAAAAATGCAGTTCTCGTCGATCTTGTACATGGTAGTTCTCCACAACAACAGAGCTAAACAACCTGGTCATTCTCAAGCTGTCAGCACCTGCTGTCAAGGATGATGGTGACCGGGCCATCATTGAGAAGACTCACACCCATAGATGCGCCGAATACCCCCTCCTGGACTGAAAGCCCCAACCTGCCAAGCCCTTCCACTACCTGTTCACACAGAACTTTTGCCTCACCCGGCTCCATGGCCTTCTCAAATGAGGGGCGTCTCCCCTTTTTCAGATCAGCAACAAGGGTGAACTGACTGACCAGGAGCACCTGCCCTCCCACGTCTGCCACAGAGAGGTTCATTTTTCCCCCGTCATCGGCAAAGATCCGCAAACCTGCCACCTTATCCACCATCCACTTTACGTCACGCTCAGAGTCATCACGATAAACCCCAAGCAAGATAAGCAAACCCTTTTCAATTGTGGAAACATTCTCACCGTCAACCGCAACTGCCGCATGACTAACCCGCTGTATTACCGCTCTCATGTATTGTCCTTACAAAGCTGTCCATCTAAGGATAATAGTAATCAAAAATTTTCCAGGGCTAACAATAAGCTCATTGAATACAATCGGACGAGTAACCTGAATATTGAATACAGATGCAGATGCAAATACAGATGTAGATGTAAATAGGGATGTTGAAGATATGCCTACACACACAATAAAGGGAATCACGAATGTGATCCCCTGACCATTGTTATATGCAGGATTATTAGCATTTTGATTCAATGCGAAGGCAGGATGGAGCAATGTGAAGCCGAGAAGGTGCGACCTGATGCCGCATTGCGGTCATCACGCCAGATTGGTATCAGTGCAACCTGGGATAAAGATCTCCTCGATCTCCTCCTCGATCACATCCTCTTTAGTATTTCTCGCCACGGCCAACTCCTGAATCAGAAGTCTTTTGGCCATGTCGAGCATTTTGCGCTCCCCAAACGAGAGTGTCTTGTCGTTTCTTAAAAGACACAGATCCCTGAGAACCTCTGCCACTTCACAGGCAGACCCGGTCTTAATCTTGTCGATGTACCCCCTGTACCGCCTGTTCCAGGTCTGGGTGTCGATTTCAACATCGCGCACCCTGAGGACATGGTAAACCTCGGCAATACCCTTCTCATCGAGCACCTGCCGGAGACCAACCTGCTCAACCCTGTCCACTGGGATGAAGATCTTTCGTTCCGTATCGAGCACCTTGAGAACATAGAGGGTAGCAATGCACCCTTCAATATTCTTGGTCTCGATACCAACTACTTCAGCCACACCCTGGGCAGGGTAGAATGCCATATCACCAACTTTGAAGACGGTACCCGATTCCTGCATTTGATTTTGCTGCTGAACGGGCATGTATCCAGACTCCTGAGTTTTCAAACACCTGTCTGTAACAGGTAATTGTGTGTTCCTATTCCACCGCCTTGGCTAAACCAATCAACCAGGCATGGTGGAGCTGTCTGAGCTGAAGAACATAATCATCATGGCCGAATCTGCACGCGCAACAATCAACTTCAGCTCCCGGGAACAGCTATTTACCGCACCCAACAAGGATGGATATCAGCTCTTGGGAATTCAGCTCATTATTGCGAACAGAACAAGAACGACCAGTGAAAAACAAACACTCTGCCCGCAACAATCCCGCCATGGGCAGAAATAATTAATTCAGCCTAAAACAGCAATCCAGGAACACGGATATGACCATGATCTTCAAGCAGACTGTTTGCGCTTCAGCGAACGCTGCAAATCAATGAGACGCCCCAGGGAAAGGCTGGCAATTTTGGATTTATAATCCTTATCAACATTGCGACCCTGGAACTTGATCCCACAGATAGCATCCACCAGCCCATCCTTGGAGCCAAACTGCTCCTTGACCACAGTCATATTACCGTGAAGCTTCAACAGCTTGGTGTTGGAGGCCTTCAGCAGGGCCTTCTTCCACTCATCCTTGCCTACGCCTTCTGGCTTGTCCAGCCCGTCAACGAGCTTGTCAACAAGCGCCTGCTTCGATTCAAATTTCTGCTTAACTTCTTGTAATGGTGTAAATCGCATTTCCAAGTACCTTTTACTCAAAAGCCCCAGTTTTATACCAAGCCAAAGAAAAAATTGCAACAGCAAACAGGCACACCTGCCCCAACCCATGGAAGCTGATTTCCCAAATGGGAATCCTGCTCCAGGTTTATGGGTTGCCATTACCGGCGGGGCTGAATCAGGTGGACCGGTCAACAGCAACTTGCGTTTGACAGCCAACCCCTATATAAATCAGGGCAAAGCTTGATCACCCAAACATGTGGTGACCAGTTTGCAAGCTGGTTATCTCCATATCGAACGTCAGGGAATCCCCAAACGGCGGGTGCAATGATGGCACCGTATTCGAATGGAACACGGCACATAGCCATAAATTGCAGATTGTGTAAATGGAAAATGACGCAAAAGCCAATATACTTACCAATTTGTTTAATAATATTTCTATCTGCCTGCTCCGGAAACGATGGAAATGCCCATAATCCCACCGCCAATTCCACACCCCCCGAAGATAAAGCATCCCGGACCAGTCAAGAAGTAGAGATGGGCGTCACCAACAACGGACTCACTCCCCAGCCGCCCCCCCTGGCAGACACCCAAGCCGAAGCCACTGCCATTAACCGCAATAAAAGTGTCATCACCATCGGGAACCGGTCTTCCAAAGATGCACCTGCAATGCGTACAGCTTCGACCTCATCGCTCCCCACCCCCATCAGCCAGACTACATTGGGGCAACTTGAGGAATTCGCCAGACTCACTGCAGTGAGCATGCTCGATAGCCCGACAACCCGACCGGATCCGCCCAGCGAGGCCCGCCTCAAGCAGACTATACTACACCAGCTTGCGGAAATGGAGATCATCCGCTCGGAAGCAGAAATACTGGGCCTGACACCCACTACACAGGAACAGACCAAAGCCATGGAGTTGGCCCGCATATTTGCTGGAAAAACGGAGCGATTTGGACTCGGCACCGTCTCCCAGGACGGGATCACTAATTTTGCTTCCTTGCAGACTTATCGTCGTCTCCTCTCCAAACACCTGACAGACAGCCTGCCCCCTGAGCAACAGTGGATTTGGTACGTACACCGCAGCAACCGGGTAGGTGTGACTGCGGCCATGGTCTTTAACGGGGCCACATCCAGAGAGATCGACCAATATGTGATCAAAAACCCGGAACGGATCAAAGCTCACCACCAGGCAAACCGAGCCAGATACCGAATGCCAGCCATGAAGAGGGTGGTCCTTGTCACCACCCTTGACCAAAGCTGCCAACCCACCCATGGAGCAACACTTGCCGGAAAGGGGGGCTCATCGACCACATCCCCCACACAGGCAGATCTGAACAACGCTATAGAAAAATGGCTCCAGGAATACCTGTCAGGCAAGACAGGTAACGGGGGGACCGCTCCCTCGGATGACACATCCTCATCCGCATCGGTTGCGCAATCCGCCACCGCCACCGCCGACACCACCACAACAACAACCATGGCCACCATACTGGGCAAACCATTCAACGTAGAAACCAGGATGGTGACCCGGAATGTGCTGCCAGAAGCGTGGAGAGTGACCCAGGAAAGAAAACCGGTTCGCCTCAGCCGTGACAAAGTCCCTTTCCTGCCACCCGTGGGGGAACAATGCCAGTTACCCGAAGTTTTCATGGGAGTAGAAGCCTCCATCCCTGCCCGGAACAGAGAACTGGATGCATCACTAATGAGGGAGATCGCCGCCGAGTTGTGTGTGACCGATGAGAAGAACCACTCCGCCCAGTCCCAACTAAACAGAGCACGAAAAATTCTTGCTGCCAACGGAGATCTGACTCTGATCAAGAAGTTGGGACTTCAATTGAAATCTATCGATCCATTTATGGAGGGAATGGTAATTCCCTCCATTGGATATGCTCCAGATGCGGTCACGGCTATCTTCCATGCCGCAGACCAAGACAGTAAGGGGGGAGTTGTTGGACCTTTCAAAATTGACCAGCATCTGGCTGTCTTCAGGATTGAAAAAGTAGAGAAGCCTGATCGGGCAAAATTTGAAAAACTAAAGGACCAATTGCCGGGAATGATCCTGGAGCAGGATGGCCCCACGATCCTGTCTGATTGGCTGAGAGAGATCTATTCTAAAAAAAGCATCAACATAGATTATGAAACCATAGACCAATCTGGCATTATTCAGCATATTCAGGAACAAATGACCCAATGGGGCCAAAAGGCTGCTCAAACCAGACCATGACCGATGACCACGCCACCCATCAGCGGCTTCGAACCGTACCCACGCTCACTGGTGGCCCGGCAAGAGTCCTTCTGCCGCTTCTGCCGCTTCTGCTATCTCTGTTGTCTCTGTTGTCTCTGCTGCTGATTTTCATTGCTCCACTGGCCCACGCAGACCAACCCGGCCCCAATGCCACCCCAGACCAGAGCATATTTCAGCCAAGTCCCACAACAACCAACGCACCACCTGAACAAAAGGATCACCAATACTTCTACCTTGGCCGGGTTGAATCCAAACTGCTCCACCAGGCTCTGATGCACCACGGCCTCTTCCTGGATGAGATGCCTGGCAACAAGCCCATCGGCAAGGTCCACTTCTACTACGCAGATGTATTCCATATGGAAGACCCGATTCCCTCATTCATGAACAAATTGCACATCCAGACCAGAGAGACCGTTATCATCCGGGAGCTGCTCTTCAAACCAGGAGATGCCTTTGACTGGCAGAAAGCCGAAGAGACCGCCCGCAACCTGCGCTCCATGCCCATTTTTGCATCCGTGCTGGTCATTCCGGTCCGTTCGGTTGTTTCACGAGAACACGTGGACTTGCTGGTAGCTACCAGAGACCGATGGAGCCTGCGTATAGCCACATCATTTGCATCTTCGGGCATCGGCAACCTGGAGCACCTGTCTGTTACCATGGAGGAGCGCAACCTCATGGGCACTAGTCAATACACATCCATCCGTTCCGGGCTCTCACGGGATCAATTTGGGGTTGGCCAGACCTACAACAACCTACGACTGTTTGGATCACGGTTGGCCCTCAACGAATCCATTGACCTGTATTTCAACAGGGACACAGGCAAATTCGAAGGCATCAACGGAGAATACCAGTTAAGCAGACCCCTCTTTTCCCTGGATACCAAGTGGAGCTGGTGGCTCTACTTTAACCACGATAAAGGCATAACCCGACTGTTCACAGGCAACCAATTACGGAGCTGGTCCGGTTCAGGGCTGAGCTCGCCTCTGCCGGACTCTGGGGGAAACATTCAGCTCCCATGGCTCTATCAAAGGGAGAACATGGATGGCCAGATAGGGTTGACCAGGGCCTTCAACGGTGGATTGCGCCATGAGGTATCTGCTGCCATCGGGTTCTTGCGCAGGGATTACCAACCGGCCACAGAAGAGTTAGCCAACATGGCCACCGGCGATGGCGCAGCATCTTCTATGACCAGCTATGACATGGCTATTCCAGCAGCCTACCTGCAGGATGTGGTACCAGAAGATATCAGGGCCAACCTGTTCATTTTCAAGTACCGCCTGTATACACCCAAATTCCGTAGATTCATCAACCTTGACGCAATGGGGGTCATTGAAGACCTGGTAATGGGGCTGGATGGCAGCATCCAGGCGGGCTTGGCGAGCCCCTTGCTCGGCTCCCCTGACAGGTATTCTGTCACAGGGCTTTCGCTCGCATGGCGAACTCCGTTGCCTGGTGAGGGGCTTCTCCAGTTCATGGCTGAGGGGGGAGGAAAGATCGCACAAGGTGCCAATGGACTGCTCGATCGCCACTTGCTTGGGGCTGCCACATGCTACGGGCCATGGATCAGCTTCCTCAGACCAGTGCTCCACATGGAATACACCCACAACTCCCGTGACACCACCAAAACCCAGTTATCAGTTGGTGGTGATCAGGGATTACGAGGATATCTGGCTGGCTCCAGATGGGGTGCCAACCGGGCGTTGCTCACTGCAGAGGTGCGGACCAAGCCCATTTCAGCAGGAACAGTAAGCATCGGCGGGGTCCTCTTCTGGGACAGCGCTGACGCCTTCAACCAAGGCGAGCAGATAAGCCTCCGTCATTCCGCCGGAGTTGGATTACGCATTGGAGTTCCCCAGGTAAACCGGGAGATAATCAGGATCGACATGGGTATTCCCATGCCCTTTAGCAGTGCGGAGACCGGTTTTGGTGGGTTTATCGGGATTGGGACTGGTCAGGCTTTCCGCATGTAGTGGGTGCGGTGGGGGGGGGACTAGGAGGCGAGGAGGCGGAGGCGGAGGCGCTCAGGGAACATAGCGTGGGTTAGAAACAATAGGCAATGACTCCGGCTCCACTTCCCTTAACCTGGTTGCCAGCATTCTTACCAGAGTCCAAAGGACATGATACCCGGCATCCCTGTCTACAAACACCAACTGTTCCCAGTCCTCTCTGGTAAGCATCAGCAGCAGCCCTGACTCGGCCATCACTGCAGAGGCAGCCCGGGGTGCATCGTCCACCAGAACCGTCTCCCCAAAAGACTGCCCGGCCTTAAGCCGGACAACATGTCTCTCATGGTCCGCATCATCATCAAGGCGCATTATATCAACTGCCCCGGAGAGAATAAAATAGAGCGCACCACCCGACTCTCCCTGCCTGAAGAGAGGGATTCGGGCTGGGACTGCCACCTTCTTCACATACTGAGCTACCCTGGTCAGTTGGGCTAAATTCAGACCATGAAAGACCCTGATCGAGCGCAGGTCTTTTTTGATCACCCCATCCAGCGGTGGCAAATATCCAGACACCTTTTCCAATCTAATCGGCTCCCTATCCCAATCCGGCGGGACCATTGGAGAGTCAATTTACCTTGCCCTATAGACCAAAGCAACAATCTTCTAGAGTTGAAAGCTGCAAGTTACAAGCAAGCAGGGGGCGGGCGGTACACATGCGGGATTCAGTGATTGACGGAGAAAAGGAGGCTTCATACAACTAGGCATTAACTGAAATTTGCTGATATGATAGCAGGTCGAAATTTACAGTTCTTAAGGGCGTGTGCATATACCGTGCACACCCCAACCAGAGGACAACCCCTGTGTTAACCTATTTGTCTGTGGAAAACTTGGCAGTAGTTAAGAAGCTGAGCCTCGATCTTCATAAGGGCTTCAACGTGCTTACCGGTGAGACCGGTGCTGGCAAGTCTGTTCTTATTGAGGCCCTTGGGCTCATCCTGGGCGCCCGAGCCAGAACAGAGGTGATTCGCAACCAGGCTGACGAAGCGGTGGTTGAGGCTGTATTTGATTTGAGAGAGGAGCGGGATATTGGGCAACGCCTAGAAGCTACGGGGCTGGACACCGCTGGTGGGGAACTGATCATCAAACGCACCATTGCGGTGAACGGCCGTAATCGCCTGTTTATCAACGGCTCCCCCAGCACCATTACCACCCTCCGCGAGATTACAGACGGGCTGGTGGAGATCTCCGGCCAACATGAGTATTACAGCCTCCTCAAGGAACACGCCGGACTGGACATTCTGGATGCATGGGCCGAGTTGGGTGACCAGGCATCCCGGTTCAAGGCTCTCTACCATCGGTGGCGTGATGGGGCAAATCGGCTGCAAGAGCTAAGGCATAAATCATCAGACATGACCGGACGGGCAGACTACCTGCGTTTCCAGATCGACGAGATCGCCGCCTGTAAACTAACCCCTGGCGAAGAAGAAGAGCTCAAGCTCCACCGGGACCGCTTGCGCAATCGGGACAAGCTGCTCTCTACCCTGCAGAGTGTGCAACAACGGTTATACTCAGGCAACCATGCGGCCATCTCCGTTCTTAGCCAGTGCGCCGCTGAGTTAGCACGGCTCGGCCACATGGATCTGAGCCTTGACCGGGCCGCTACCGAGCTGGAGACTGCCAGAGTAACAGCGGAAGAGGCCGTATTTTCACTGGCCAGGCTGACCAACTCCATGGAAGACGACTCCCAGTCTCTGGAAGAAATCGAGGAGCGCCTCGATGTCATTCACAGCCTCTGCAGAAAACATGGCCCATCCGTGGAAGACGTGTTACGTCGCCAGAGAGAAATGGCAGAAGAGCTAAGCTGTTTAGAGAATATTGACAGCCTGGTAAGGGAAGCCGAGGAGGATGTAAAAAAGCTGGCCACTACGGTTTCCAAAGCTGCAGCAGCGCTCTCAGAGAGCAGACGGCGGGCAGCACTACCCCTGTCTGAACAGATCACTGATGAGATGAACAGCCTGATGATGGCAGGTGCCGCATTCAGGGTTAAGATTGAGCAGACAGGTCGCAGCAGTAGCAGTAGTGGTGGCATCGGCGGCGGCAGTGATGATAGCGGGCATAGTGATGAGGGTGGGGGTAATGGTGGGAGTGGAGATAGCAGTGCAAGTGGGGTTATCGTTATCAGCATAGATAATAAGGGAAGGGGTGCAGGTGAGACCGACCATGACACCTTGTTGGGGATTGGCCCTGACGGTGCGGACCGGGTTTCACTCCTGTTCAGACCCAGCCGGGATGGGGAGTTCTCTCCCCTGTCCCGCACTGCCTCAGGTGGTGAACTCTCAAGAATTATGCTAGCTGTCAAAAAAGTATTAATGGCCAAGGATCAGTGCGAGACCTACGTCTTCGATGAGATTGATGCGGGGATCGGTGGCGTGGCAGCAGACACGGTAGGAGACAGACTCCGCCAAGTAGCTGATTCCAGGCAGGTAATCTGCGTCACTCACCTCCCTCAGATTGCTGCTCAAGCAGATTTTCATCTGGTGATCACCAAAGGTGAAGTGGAGGGAAGAACCGAATCTTCAGTGCGTCCTGTGGCAGGTCTAGAAAGGGTCCGGGAGATTGCCCGGATGCTGTCTGGAAGAGACATGACCAGCACCGCTCTAGCCCACGCAGAGGAGATGATGGCTCGGCGGATAGCCACTAAATAAATTAAATGGGGATTGATCCGACATTGGGCACCCAGCAAACCCGATTCAATACACCGTTGCTGGCATACTCATCAACCGTGCACAAATTTATATTCCAAATCAACCATCCCTCCTTTGACTAAACGCCAGTCTGGTCATAGAGTAGAGATTTTGAACTGTTCAGGCTGTGCGAATAAACAAACATTGGTTGCACAGACTACAATTAGCCTTGAGCCCAATGGCAGGGGCCCTGGACACACAGAAAAAGAAGCTGGTTATTGCCATACCAGAATGGATTTATTTTTTAGATTTTCAGACTCTTCGGTTATGTAAATGCAGATGCAAAAACAGATACAGATAGGAATACGGGATGGGGTTTGAGCAGATACTGGGACAGGAACATGCCCTGACAACACTACACAGCGCACTGGAAAACAAGCGTCTGGCCCACGCTTACCTGTTCCATGGGCCTGATGGTGTGGGCAAAGCCCTCACCGCCCGAATCCTGGCCCAAACCCTGATGTGCTACAACTTCAAGGGTGACTCTCCAACGTTAGACCCGTGTGGCAGCTGTGCTGGATGCATCAAAGCAGAAAAAAATATTCACCCGGATCTATTAATACTTAATACCGCAGAGGGATCCCGGGTAATCAAAATCGAGCAGGTCAGGGAATTGCAGCGGTCGTTCAAGTATAAGCCCTACGAAGCGGCACGCCGGGTTGTCTTGATACCCGAAGCAGAGGCCATGACAGAGGAGAGCGCAAACTGTCTGCTCAAACTGCTGGAAGAGCCACCTGAGAACACCCACTTCTTATTAGTGACTTCTGCACCTCACAAGCTCCTGATCACCATCCGTTCCCGATGCCAGAAAGTAAAATTCGCACCTCTGGACGGGAATCTAGCAGCCCGATTGGTAATACAGGAACGGGCAGGAACGGACATCACGGAAGAACAGGCCAGGATAGCGTGCACCCTGGCCGGCGGAAGCGTGGGAACCGCCCTGTGGCTTATTGACGCAGGTTTCATGGATGATCGGGAACAGGCCCTGCAAATGCTGGCGGCCTTAACACCCAGAACCCCTTCCATGGGTGGCGAACTGGTAGAGTTATGGACCGCCCGCTCCAACAAGCCTGCCAAGAAGAAAGAAAAGGCTGGTGCAGTAGAAAAGGCGAAAGGCCAGCCCCAAGGTGGAGCCGGTGGGGGCGGAGGGGATGGTGATTCAGACAGGGCTGAAGATAGGCGCAACCCCCTGGTTTTCTGGTTTATGCTGGTGTCTTCATGGCTGAGAGATATTCTGATGATCCATAACGGCATCGACTCTTCGAGCCTCTTGAATATTGATTTGACTGAGCAACTGCGAGAGATAGCCACCAGGCTGTCGTCCCTTGATGTGCTCAAACTACTGGACATGCTGCAGGAAAACATCCGTGAGGTTGACACCATGAACGCCAACCCACGTATGACTGCAGAAGCATTCCTGGCTGCCTGGGCCCGAGTAAACCGGTGAATAGGCAGATTGGCGTGAGTGTTATGGCAACACACACCAAAGACCAAATACAGCGATAACAAGGTGACTTATGGATTATAATTACCCCCCAGTCATAGATAGGGAAGATGACGAGCGGGGCAGCAATCACAAGCATATAATTGAGACGGATTGGCCTGTAGAGAGCAACGGCTCTCCCGCAAACCCTAACCCCGCCGGTCAATCGACAGGAGCGTCTCTGTTCCATGATGAAACAGCCAAGGTAAAAACTGATGCTAGCGCTGGGTGTTATACCAGCACTGGTACAGACGCCGATGCACACGCAGGTACCGGGATGGACTCTGACATTGACTCTGAAAACGAGAACCTGGCTGAAGCCGCTGTCGAATTTGACCCAGAAATCTCATCCGGCTACGACGAGCAATATTACGCGGCCTTAGGATACAGCGATATTCCAGTCACAGACGAGAAGGTAGCTAACCTGGTGCGGGTTCGCTCAGGTAATGCAGGAAGGAGCACCTCCTACGATTCGAACCATCTGCCACTGAAGACCGGCGCTAAGGTTCTGGTAGAAGGCCCGGTTGGAACCACCTGCGGCACGGTGACCCGCATGCCCTGCCGAAAGGCCCTTAATCAGGACCAATCCCTCCCCAGGGTGGAGCGCTGCTGTGCTGGTCATGCGGACGAACGGCGTACCGAAGCGCAGGCCCAAAAAGAGAAGGACGCCTTCATCCTCTGCAAGGACCTGATTAACCAGTTGTCCCTCCCCATGAAATTGGTGGCTGTAGAGTTCAACATCCATCTCAACCGAGGTCTCTTCCTCTTCTCCTCGGAGAACCGGGTTGACTTCAGGCAGCTGGTCAGGGAGCTGGCCACCCAGCTCAAATGCCGGGTTGACATGAGACAGATCGGCGTTCGTGACGAATCCTCCATCCTAGGTGGAATCGGCCACTGCGGCCTGAACTTATGCTGCAACGGTTTCCTTCAAGACTTCTCCCCAGTCAGCATCAGGATGGCCAAGGATCAGAATCTCGCTCTCAATCCAGATAAGGTTTCAGGTGTCTGCGGACGGCTGATGTGCTGCCTGGTTTACGAGGAAGCTACCTATAAGGAGATGGGGAAAAACCTGCCCAAGATCGGCAAAACCATTGACACCCCGGCAGGCAAGGGGCGGGTTCGCGAAGTGGATGTGCTTCGACAGAGGATCAGGATCCAGACCGAAGATGGAACCATCACTGTTTTTACCCTGGATGAGATTAATCGGTTCCGTGACGGCGGTCCGGCCACTGCGGCAGGCGCCAGCATGGGGACAGGCATCAGCAACGCCAGCCCTGGAGCCTGTGCAGGCAGCTGCGGTGGAGGCACATGCAGAACAGCACTCCAATCCGCGGATTCAAGCGACACTACACAACTGTCCACTTCTGCGGAACGGGCATCAAGCCCCAGGGCCGCCAGCAGCAACCGGCACTGCCCCTCATCACTGCACCAGCAGCGAAGTCTCGGGACCGGGACCAGCTTAACTCCTGCTGCACCAGGCGCAGTAAGCAGGAGTGACCATAACTCAACCATCTCTGCCACTGGTGCTGGCTCTGGTGGGGAATTATGCACACCTGCCACTGATGGCCGCTCCTCCAGACAAGACCAGGTTACCACAGGCCGACAACAAGGAGGGCAGGCGTCTTCCCAGAGCCAGGCCCAAGCCCAACCGAAAGCAAAAGCCCAAACCCCATCTTCTGCATCAGGCGAATCAGCAGGCGAAGATCGCCCGAACCGGAGAAAGCGCCCTCGGAGACGGCGCAAGTCCAACACAGGGGAAGGTGGCACCACAGATGGTATCGGAGTGACCAGCCACCACCACCATACTGTCGATTTAGGAAACAATTCGGGTGGTGGTGGTGGTGCTGCTGCTGGCGAAACAGCGAGAGAAAAAACCACTCCCAGCGGAGAGAATCCCGGCTCCTCCAGAGGAAACATCCGCACCGATCACAGACAACACCCCAGGATGCTCAACAAACACAGGAGAGGCCCTGATTCAGAGACAAATAACTCACCGGTAAAAGAGAGGGAAAAACCCTTGGCATCCTCTCCAAACAGTGATAATTCCACGGCCAGCCAAAGAATCCACGCACCGGCCGGTGAGAACAACACCTCTCACAAACCGGGCCATCTGGAATCACCAGGCAGCAACAGAGACGGAATCAGCGGTGCAGGCAGAAGAGGCTTCCGAAAGATGCACAGAAATACCCCCGGCAACAGATCCGGCAGCGGCGGGAAGAGCCCGGCGGACACCCCCGGCAACATCAGCCGAGGCAGTACATCTGCACCTGGTGGCACCGACTCCCACGACTCAAAAATCAACAGACAATGACTGCCCGCAGCGGAGAAGAGACAGTGAGCAAATTCTATGTAACCACTCCAATCTATTATGTTAACGCCACTCCACACATCGGACATGCGTACACCACAATCGCAGCCGACGTGATTGCCCGATACCACCGAAGCTGCGGACATGAAGTATTCTTTCTCACCGGCACAGATGAACACGGCCAGAAGGTGGAAAAAGCGGCGAAAGACAGGGGGCTGGACCCTAAGACCCACGCTGACGAATTGTCGGACAATTTCCGCAAACTGTGGGATGCGCTCAATTGCAGGCCGGACGCTTTCATCAGGACCACCGATCAACAGCACAAGGCAGAGGTAAGGGCTCAACTCCAGAAGCTGTATGACCGTGGCCTCATTGAGAAGAGGAGCTATGAAGGGTGGTACTGCACCCCCTGTGAACGCTTCTGGACCGAAAAGGATGCGGGAATTGAGCAGTATTGCCCAGACTGCAAAAGACAAGTCGAACTGCTCAAAGAAGAGAACTACTTCTTTCTCATGAGCAAGTATGGCCAGCAACTGGAGCAGCACATCATCAAAAATCCCGACTTTATTCGACCAGAAAGTCGGCGAAACGAGGTGCTGGGATTTCTGCGTAAGGGGCTGGATGACCTGTGCATCTCCAGACCCAAGCGCAGACTGAATTGGGGTATTCCCCTCCCCTTTGATGAAGATTACGTGACCTATGTGTGGTTTGATGCCCTGCTCAACTACCTGTCGGCCACAAGGTATCTGAGTCCTGACCAGAACACGTTGACGCCAGATCAAGCCCAGGCCAAATGGTGGCCAGCCGATCTGCATCTCATCGGCAAAGATATTCTGACTACCCACGCCGTTTACTGGTCAACCATGCTCATGGCTCTGGAGCTGCCTCTGCCCGCCACACTGTTTGCGCATGGCTGGTGGACCGTGGAGGGAAACAAGATGTCCAAATCTATGGGCAACTTCGTTGATCCTGGACCAGTAGCCGGTAAGTATGGTGTGGACGCGTTCCGCTATTTTCTTTTGCGAGAGGTCACATTTGGCCTCGATGGTGATTTCTCTCAGCAAGCAATAGTAGGCCGAATCAACTCTGATTTAGCTAACGATCTGGGCAACCTGCTCTCCAGGGTACTCAAAATGGTTGAGACCTATCTGGGAGGTGTAGTCCCAGCCGCTCCTCAAAAATTTGAGGATGAGCTTCTCGATGTAGCTGGTCGTACCATGGAGGCTTACCACAAGCATCTGGGCGGCGATTACGCATTTGGAAAAGCCCTAGACGCCGCATGGGAGCTAATCCGTTACCTGAATAAATTCGTGGACCGCAGCGAACCATGGGCCCTTAACAAGCGGGGCGAGCGAGAACATCTAGAAGCTGTTCTCTACTCCCTGCTGGAAGGTCTTCGAGCATCATGCACCATGATTGCCCCCTTCATGCCCGAAAAGGCTGCAGAAATGGCCCAGTCCCTCGGACTCCAGAGCACACCCGTGCTTGACAAGTTTCAGTGGGGTGTACTACCTGCAGGTCTGACGATCAACCGGGGAGCTTCCCTGTTCCCCCGTATTGAAGACACAGAAGCTGCGTCATCAGCCTCTGCCCAGTCATCTGCCCAGCCTACCCGTGCCAGAGAAAAAGCAGACTCACAAAAGAGTGCCAATAAAGACTCTAACCAGAATAGAAACGGAAAAACCGAATTGGAAAACAAGGAATCAACAACCAGCACACCTGAGTTATCATCCACCCCGACAGCACCTGCAGCTACCCCCCTCATCGATTATGACAAATTCATGGAGACCGATCTCCGGGTGGGACTTGTGGTAGAGGCAGCACAACACCCCAATGCGGACAAACTGCTGGTTCTGAAGGTGGATGTAGGTGAGAGTGAGCCCAGAACCGTGGTAGCAGGTATGGCCCTCTCGTACACCCCTGAGCAGCTCACCGGCAAACGAGTGGTAGTGGTTACCAACCTGAAGCCGGTTAAGCTGCGCGGCATTATGTCACACGGGATGTTGCTGGCATCGGGCGAAGGACCTGACAGTCTGCAGGTTGCCACATTCGACGGTGAGGTTACTCCTGGCTCCAAGGTAAAATAGGTCGATTGACTGACTGGTGATCACCGATGGACTCTCTGCATTCACCCCAGCCCAACAGGAGCTCCACCACATTACCCGCCCCCACATTGAGCGTACCATGATAGAAACCTTAAAAGAATGGGTGGGCCTGCTCAACTCAAGCAGCAAACACCATCGTCTGGAAGCTGCCAGACACTTGGCTGACCTGGGAGATCCATCCACTTGTGATGCCATAGCCCAGGCCCTCTCAACAGAAAAAAACTCATTGGTGAAGGTTGAGCTGGGAGTTGCTCTCGGCCTCATGAATGATCGACGGGCATTGCCTGGTCTCATGACCGCCATCACTAAAGAGCGTCCTACAGACCTCACCGCCATTGCCCTCCTGGCACAGTTTGGCGATAACACCTGCCTGGATGCGCTCAGAGGAGCCAGAAAGAAGCTGTTTCTCCACCCACTGGTCAAGGTCCGACTGACAGCCACCATGGCAGCCCTTGATAAGTCAGCCACAACAAGAGTGGAACTGGTAGGGTTCAGCCGCTCTCCCAAGGCAGAAATACGGAACTATGCGCTTGAGCTGATAGGCGAAACTACCACAGCGTGGAGCGAGTACCTGACCAGGCTGGAGGAAGCGGCCTCCGGGTTAGATGACCATGGTGATGGCGGCGGCGATGGAGGAAGCAGGCTCTTTGCGCTCAAGGCACTCAAGGCCTGTGCTCGTCAACTGCCACAGGCCGGCACCATCCTGGACAGAGTACTGAGCAAATCTCCCCTCGACCCGGAGGAATCCGAAAGCCTCACTGCCATGGAGACAGATGGTGAAAACCAGGACAAATTCGAAGCCGAGCTGGAATTGGAGTGAACGTTGGCGGACGGAACGCCCTCTCCAGGCAGCTACTACTGCTGAACCTAAACATAACCTGCACTAAAGGAAACTGAATAAATGGACAAACTACACGCCCTGGACTCCCACTGCCACCTGTTCCATCCCGGATGTGGTGCAGATGCAGACAGCACCCTGGCGAGAGCAGCCCAGGCTGGTGTGGAGCAGGTAATTGATATCGGGTGCTGGGCCGAACCAGAGGAGCGGCAACAGGTTATGGATTTTGCAGCCGCTCGGTACCCACAGGTTTCTTGTGTAATCGGGCTCCACCCCCATGATGCTTCCCGCTTTGACTCCGATACGGCTCTTCAGATTACCAACGCCATTAAAAACAATCCCTTCGTAGTAGGCATCGGCGAAACCGGCCTGGACTACCACTACATGCACTCTACCGTGAAAGAACAACAGGCGGCATTCCGCAAAGCCATCCGCATCGCTGGAGAAACGGGAGCCCCCATTGTAATTCATACCAGAGAGGCAGAGGAAGATACCCTGCGGATACTCCGTGAAGAAAAGGGAGCGATGGGTAGTGACGGGTACAGGGGCGTGATCCACTGTTTCACCAGCTCTGCTTCCATGGCCCAGGCCTGCCTCGACCTGGGGTTCCACATCGGCTTCACCGGGGTAATCACTTTCAAAGGCCAGGCAGGCGACAAACTCAGGCAGATTGCAGCATCCATACCGGACCATCGACTTCTGGTAGAGACCGACTCGCCTTATCTAGCTCCCGTACCGTTACGGGGGCAACCAAATGAGCCTGCGTATCTCATCCACACCATCAACTACCTGGCCCAGTTACGGGGCACCTCACCAGCCCGTCTAGCCTTGCTCACTGCAGAGAACGCCCGCACCCTCTTTAACCTGCCTGTGTTCCACGTGTAACAACACAACACCCACTTTCAGCACACCCATCCCCAGTCTATTGGGCTTTACAGGTTGTCCCTGTAACAGCAGTGACAATTCCAAATAGCCATACCCATCTTTAGCTCTCACCGAAGACTGCCATCAGCCATATTGGTGTGCACCTTTTCATTTATCATATTAATCAACTGGAACACTCCTGGAATGATCAGAGAGACACCAAGGATAGCGATTTGACAATCCTGGTCACATTGTTATCAGCCTTATCCAGCATGATCACACTGATCCTGGTGATTGTGGAGGGGGGCTATGGATTGCTCAGGCAGCCCCCTGGCCTGTGGCTCGACCTCTTTTACACTCTGACAGTCACTCTCTCTGTGGCCCAGTTCGTCATGACCGTACCAGATCCCCTGAGCAAGAACGCGCTCAGGTCTGGATGGCTTGAGGCACTTACCCTGCCTCTGCTCCTGGCAAGCCTCATCATCCAACCTGTCGACACCAGAATCATCCTGTGGATCAGGCAGGCCGCCTCCCTCTTTCGCATCTACTCATCGTCCAGGTCCGGCCAAACTATCAACGCTCTGTTCCTCAGTCGTCCTGCCCTGCTGTTGATGGTTACCTTCGCCCTGGGTATCGCCCTGGGTACACTTGTGCTCACCCTGCCTGCAGCCACCATCGACAGGAATGGAGCCCCTCTGCTCACCGCCCTGTTTACCACAACATCGGCGATCTGTGTTACTGGACTGACAGTTGTAGATCTCTCCAGTTATTTTTCACAATTTGGGCTACTGATGATTCTAGCAATGATCCAATTAGGTGGGTTTGGCATAATGACTTTTGCCACCGGGATCACCCTCCTGGTTGGCCTTGGTCTGGGCTATAAAAAGGTCAGCTTTTTAGAGAACGTCCTTGAGGAAGATAGCCCTGTCAACCTGGAGCAGCTCATCCGCTCTGTCATCAAGACTACCCTGGGGATTGAACTGATAGCTGCAACATTCCTCTTTTTTCACTTCCTGCCGGACAGCCCCACAACAACACAAGCAGGATTCTCAGCGGTTTTCCATGCGGTCTCTGCATTCTGCAACGCAGGTATGTCCCTCTATCAAGATAACCTGAGCCAATGGGTAGGAGACCCAATAGTCAACTTGATTATCTCCCTTCTGATCATTATCGGCGGAATAGGTTTTCCAATAATGACTGCAATATTCAACCCAAAGCATTTCTTTCACACCGTGAGCGTTAATTTATTTAAAGGCACACTGCAGAGGAGGCTTCTGTTCATCTTGGTATTCATCGCCATTTTCTGCACATTCATCTGGGCACTTCTCACAAGATTCGGCTCTTCTTACCAGCTACAACACCATCTATTAAACCCAGGTCCTGTGCTGATTTTTTTTTCACTGACCTGGACACTGCTGACAATGTTCATGGCAGCTATCTTGGCCAGTCTCTTCTTTGGATCAGGCAGGCATTTGCAGAAGAGAATCATGGCGGGCCTCAAAAAGCAGCAACTGCACGTACGCCTCACCATCCTTATGACCACAATACTCCTGGGCTTGGGATTCATTCTCTTCTACTACCTGGAATACAACCATTCCCTGGCTAATCTGAGCACCTCCGAACGCCTTATAGCGTCCTTCTTCCAGTCAGTAACGACCCGAACCGCTGGATTCTCCACCATTAACATGGCCGAAATATCAACCGGCACTATTCTGCTTATGAGTGTGCTCATGTTCATAGGGGCTTCCCCGGGCAGCATGGGCGGTGGCATCAAAACAACCACTGTGGCCGTGCTCTTTCTCTCCATCAAGGCCATGCTGACACAGCGGCAGGATGTGGAGTTCGGCGGTCGCACCATCCCCCAGCGCATCCTCTACAAGGCGGTGGCAATCCTTGTGGTCAGCCAGACTTTAATCATCTCACTGCTCTCCATTCTCTTGATCACCGATCCACAACAATCATTTGTATCGCTCATGTTCGAATCGATCTCCGCATTTGCAACAGTAGGCTTATCCATCGGGATCACCCCCGAAATCAGCAATCCGGGTAAGCTCATCCTGGTGATTCTCATGTATGTGGGGAGAGTGGGACCAATTACTCTCGCTGCCGCAGTCGGTGAACGGGTGATCAAGGCGAGATTCCGTTATCCATCAGGCAGGGTGATGGTGGGCTGATGTTAACCTTGCGCTTGTAATGTCAACTGGGGGAATCCATGTTACCCAAATATTGATAATGACGGATAAGAGAGAGGGCACGCCCCCTGAACGGCAGAAAAGATGAAGAGAGTGGTGGTCATCGGTCTCGGAAGATTTGGCTCAACTATGGCAGAAGAGCTTACCAAGCTTGGGGCAGATGTGCTTGCCATAGACAAGAGCATGGAGCCTGTAGAACAAATCAAAGACAAAGTGACCAGGGCAGTCAACCTTGACTCCACAGATGAAGCAGCACTGCGAGCCCATAAGGTGGGTGAAGCTGATACAGTAGTGGTTGGCCTGGGGGAACACGGGATTGAGAGCTCAATACTGACCACTGCACTTTTAAAAAATCTGAACGTGGGTCGAATCGTGGTGAGGGCTTCCGGTCCGCTACACGCTCAGATTCTGGAGCTGATTGGTGCCCATAAAATCATCGACCCTGAATTACAGGTTGCCGAGATGATCTCCCGTCAGGTCATGGCACCGGATGTACTTGAATATGTTCCATTTGCCACCGGATTTGCCCTGGTAGAATTGCGCATTCCTCCAGACTACATCGGGCGCAGTTTGAACGAACTGGCGCTGCGGCAACGGTTCAGTGTCAATGTTGTTGCCATTAAGAAAGAGTATCCGTCCATCGATGAATACGGCAGACCCACGGTTAGCATTGCCATCACCTTTCCCGGACCTGATGATATCCTTCAATCAGGAGACATCCTTGTGGCAGTGGGACCTGAGGAAGGCTTGCAGGCACTGGAGAAGGAATGAAGAACAGCCTGCCTGGAACGGAAGTGGACGGCTTTACATCAAGTCCGGAGCCAAAAAAGACACAGATAAGTCTAAAAACCAAGGTCGGTCTGATCGTGCTGCTGTCAGCCCTTCTGCTTCTGCCCTCCATCCTGGTCACCCTGAGTAGTTTGAGCTCTCTCAACCAGCAAGTCATTGACCTGACCTCCACAGGGAGTGGCGATCAAGCCATACAGGAGTATACCGCCGAGGCGAAACCAACTCTCACAACTGCCCTGCGGGATGGAATCAGTCTTCTGATGCTCGGCTCGGGCTTAGTGTTGCTGCTGGCTTTATTTATGCCCCGCAAGCTGCTCAGCCCCCTCTCCCAACTGACCAGAGTTATGCGACAGACCCAACGGGGAGATGTGAGCGCCCAAGTGGAGGTAAAAAAGAATGACGAATTGGGCGAACTGGCCATTGCCTTCAACCGGGCTATGGCCCGTCTGCGCATGTACGATCGGCTCAAGACAGAACGGATTATCTCTGAAGGGCAGCGGGTTGCCATGCTGGCCGAGCATCTTACAGTGGGAATGGCCATCGCTGACCCGGACTTTCTTACCATCGTCCTGGCCAACAGCAGGTTGACATCGATTGCAGGAAGAGGGCTGGCTGGCAAGGAGATCCACGAGGTAATCCGGCTCAACGATGAGAGCATTGACAAGGATCTGCGGGAAGTGGCTCTGCTTCGTGAACCACTAACCGGAAAAATGGGGATAGTCCTGACTACCCGAGGAAAAGAAATTCCTGTCCAGGTGGATCTTGATTTTTCACGCAATGCAGCAGGCGAGACAGGTACAGTGGCCGTATTTGTTCGCAGGGTGCGCCGCAAGGAAGTGGAAAGTTAAAGCTGGAGAGCGGGCAGTGGAGTGAGGG
>CAYZFJ010000036.1:0-22415 GCA_964477705.1 uncultured Myxococcia bacterium
ACGGCATGCCGTGCCCTTCGCCAGCGGTGCACCCAACCCGCCTAAACAATTTTTGGAAATCTACTTACCTTAAAAGAACACGAATGCAGCATGCCGTGCCCCCTCTCTGTATAACCTTGCTCTGGCCTCCCGGTAAGGAGTTTATCTCAGGGATTCGAGTACCTTCTGGAGAAGGGGACCTTCGGTTGGGAAAGCAGCAGGGGAGCAGACATGATCCATGACTATAACCTTGTTTGTGCGTTTGTTGTCACGGATGACAATTTTAGTGAATACGGTATCTGATGAATCAAATCGGAAGTGATCAATTTCCAGATCCCCCATCGTATATGACTGCTCTTTCAGGTCATTTTGTGAAACCGCTATTCTCTTCTTGAACTCACTGATAAACTCGTCTGCAATGGTATCGGGGGTTGCATTTTCGCCAGGTGAGGTCAACTCGCTCACAATGAATGTGCCCTGCCCTCCAGAGACAAGCCATGGCTGCTCGGATTTCATGTTGATATCAGCACTGAACGGCTTATGCGTTGTCGTATTGGTCTTTGCTGAATCCCCTTTTACCCTGGTCCATGCTGTGGGCGTATCAATGGTAAAATGCTTCAGAACAGCGGTCCGGACAAACCCCTTCTCTGGGGAGTTGCCATTACAACCGGGCAATAGCAGGCCTAGGATCAGTATCATCCATAACGTCATTAACGCTATTCTGTGAATGGATAAAAGGCTATAAAGATAATTCTTTAGTTGTTCACACATCATTGTTCACTCCGAACAATTTGTGGCGTTAATTGCCTATTGATTGAATTTTTGCTAAGCGCAACACAAACAAATTATTTTCTAGTTATAAGCATTTGATAACAACACGCATATTGTTTGTGATGGTACCATATTTAAAAACAGGGTTGAGGGGTGGGAAAATAGATAAGTAAATAATGTTTACAATTTATAAAGGAAGATAGGCGATCATTTCACCCTTCTCATCAAGAATTGCCTCGGAAGTTTCGCCACTGAGACAATGTACAGAAACTGCCTGAGGGGTATAGAATGCACCGGTGAAGCCGCTAACAAGAGAGTTGATGAAGCTGGTTTGCTGCTCAACGTAAGCCACACCACTTGGGCATAATGCACTCAAATGAATAGGGGCACTGAGCTCAACCAGACCATTGACAAGACCATGATGTGATTTGTTTTGGTATAAATAATTGGGTACAGGTTGACCGTCCCTATCAAATATGATCCTTGTAGAAAAACAGCCACCAACAAGTAGTGCTGTTAAAACTGCCACAATGAAGAAAAATGATCTATTCATTTTTAAACTCCTTTTAAGTCGGGTTATTTTGTTTTTTCAGCACACACAATATCAGCTGTCCTGGGGGTATAAATAGCACTAGTTAGCCCGGAAATGAGGCTATCAATGAAGGTTTGATATACCCTCACTTGGGCAGCTCCGTTGGGACATATTTGAGTAGTATCAATTGTGTTGTCACCAACCAGCCCGCCAATGAAAAAATGATTCTTTTGGCTGTGTGTATAGGAAGAAGGAACCCGATTTGTGGTATAGGTGATGCTATAACACCCTGTGAAAGCACAAAGAGCTACCAAGACAATCACCAGTCTCAAAAGACCTTTCATTGCAAACCTCCTAAAATATTGGATAATATCCATATTGAGAAGATTGATTTTTATCATTTATTTTTGTGAAAGAAAAGACTTTTATAAAAATTTTTGAATGAAGGTATTGGTAAAAATAAATATATTTTTAAGGTATTTTACATTCGTAGGGCATATTCTATTGGCTTAATCAACTAAATGTTAGCACTAATCTCCCATAGTTTACGTGCAGTATTGGTGTTGTATGCTGCCGGGGAAGTAACTGTTGGGCGCTTATGAGCAAAATACATTCCGCTCATACCTTCCAGACTGGGGTCAGTTGCCAGATAGATGGTAGTCTCAGCCCCTCTGGCCGGGGATATGCCGAAAAGACGACTGCTGGTGTTGAACAGCCGCCCAAAGATGGTGGTGCAGTTCTGTGTACCGAACCCTGTTTTTACAAACCCTGGGTGCAGACAGTTGGCGGTTACTCCTGTACCCTCAAGCCTTCGGGATAGTTCCCGGGTGAACAGGATGTTTGCCAACTTGGTCATGGAGTAAACTGAGAACCCATGGTAGGTGCCTTCGCTTTGCAGATTATCCAGATGGATACGCCCCTTCCAGTGGGCTGCTGAAGACACGCTGATGATCCTGGCTGGGGCGCTGGCTTTGAGTAGATTGAGCAACCCCATGGTGAGCCTGAAGTATCCCATGTGGTTTAGCGCGAATGTATATTCCAGTCCATCCTCCGTGGTGGTCCGCTTCTCAAAGTACCCACCTGCATTATTGATGAGCACGTCCAGCCTGGGGATTTCATTATTGATTCGTTCGACCAAGTCAGCGATGGATGTGGGGCTCGCCATATCTGCCTGCATAAGAGTGAGATCCGCATCTGGAATCTCTTCTCTTATGCCTGATACTGCCCGCTCTCCCCGCTCCAGGCTGCGGCAGACCATGATCATCTTTGCATTCATACGGGCCAGGGCTTTGGCTGTTTCAAATCCAATGCCCGAGTTTGCCCCGGTGATTAATACGGTCTTGTCACTGATGTTCCACATGGTTGACGTTTTCATTATCATTTATTCTCTACACTTCCCACTCACCTAATACCACCCTCCCAATACCTGTAGGGGCACAGAATGCTGTAAGTGTGTTCGGTTAAGCTTTAATTCCAACCCCACGAAGCCATCAAGTCCCCTATCACGTCTGTTATGATTTGGACTTGGCACACCTCCCACCCACTCAAACTTCCCTCCCAACACCTGTAGGGGCACGGCATGCCGTGCCCTTCGCCAGCGGTGTGCCCAACCCGCCTTAAGAGAACACGTATGCGGCATGCTGTGCCCCAGCATCATTGGCACCGTATTATAGTGAAGCCGGTGGGGATGCCTGTCCATCCGAGTCCGAGCCCCAGCAGGTGATGGATTCTCCGCCCCTGGTGATTGCGCAGGAGTGGAATCCCTGGCTGCCTGTTGCCACAAGACTGAATTCTCCATCATCAGGAGGCCTGGCCATCCCGTACCAGGTGCCATAGGGACTGGAGTTTTCGCCCCAGCACACCAGGCTGTGGTCATCTCTCACCGCACAGGAATGGTAGTGCCCGGCTGCCACATCCACATACTTGCCGGTTGGAAAAGCAGTCTGACCATAATGGTTATCACCCCAGCACACAAGCGAACCATCGGTCCTGATTGCGCACACATGCTGGTCTCCCACACTGAGTTTTTTGAATGTACCGTCAGGGGCATTGGCCTGACCACTGGTATTGTATCCCCAGCAGGCAATGGTGCTGTCATCTCTGATCCCGCAGGCATGGAATGTGCCGGCGCCAACCTGCAAAAAGCTGCCGGAAGGGGCGGTGGTGCGGTTGTGGGTGCCACTGCCCCAGCATGCCACCGAGCTGTCATCCTTTTTTACTGCGCAACTATACTCACCGCCGGCGCTTACCTGCCTCCACGCTCCTGCCGGGGGAGCGCTCTGGCCAGCGTCATTGTCACCCCAGCAGATTAAACTTGAATCGTCTTTATTGATCCCGCAGTTGTGAAAGTGACCTGTTGCCAATTGACTGAGGGCAGCACCGGCAGGGGGGATAGCCTGTCCCAAAGTTCCAGCAACAGGGCCCCTGTTGCTGCCCCAGCATACCACTTCACCTGTTCCCCTGATGGCACACGAATGGCGAACGCCAACGCTCAGCCCTATCCACCTGTTCTCATTGTTGTCTGACGATGAATCTGTGCAGGATGAACCGAGAATGATTGTTGAGGCGACTAGAGACATCATACCCACGGTTGCCAGAGCCTTTGATCTGGCGGATAGGCTCACAGTTCTGATCACGCTATTCATCTACTATCCTTATGGCTGAGGTAAATCCATGTGTGGTAGTCGGTTGCATTGGCTTCAGGTGCTCATTCTCCATGATTAAGGAGCATGGGCAAAGGAAAAAGTGATCTGGTGGTGAAGTTGAGTCTCTGTGTGTTGGTGTCTGGAGAATTGGTCAGGAGGGACGAAATAGAGTGGGAAGTGGTAAGAACCTGAAAAGGTTCGGTTAGCGAACGATGACTGTGGCGCCGAGGCACTCACCGCTCTGCTGGTTGGTGCAGGATGCGGAGACGTTGGTGCCATTGACGCGAACTGAGCTGCCCTTGAAGTTGGGGTGAATTGCCCAGATGTCCATGCTCTGGCCCATGGGGAAGTCGACACAGGCAACACCGTCAGCTCCGCTGGGGGCGTGTACGAAGAGTCTGCCGCCAGGAGTTGTTCCGTTGGTGCTGGTCATGGCGCCAGGAACTGGATTATAGGAGCCTTCTTGAAGAACGGTAACCAGGACGCAGTTCCTGCTGTTGAAGGAGACATCGTGGTTCAGCCAGGTGAAGTGGGTGGCGGTGAAGTTCCAGCTCTTCCTTCCAGGATTGAGAGCAGATTCACTGATGGTGCCGAAGCCTTCCTGGTACCAGATGCCCTCGTTGAGGTTGAACCACCAGCCTTCGCTCAGCTCGCCAATGGTGTAGGCGTCAGCAAAGATCTCAGGAATGGTGAACTCTACCTCGGCAGCATAGCCGGGACGAACGTTGACTTCTTCGCCGTTGGCGAAGAGGGTGATTTCGGCCATGAACACGCTCACGAAGGGGACAGCGTCGCCGCCATTATCGGGAATGCCCATCAGGGGGCCGGGGGCACCCTTATAATCATCGGTGCTGGGATCGAGGGGAGCGATGTAGACCTGGACTTCGCCGGTGACCACGTTGCCATCCTTGTCGGCAATGCCCTCTGGTGGGAAGGTGATCATCACATCGTCCTTGGCCACTACGCCACCTTCCAGGCCGTTGAAGGCGATGGGGGTGCCATAGGGGAGAACCTGGGTCTTGTGGAAGTACTCCACACCTTCGGGAAGGTCAGCAGTAACGCTGACGGGAGCAAAACCCTCGGCCCTGACAATGGCTACTACGCGAGCAGGAGTCAGGTTTCCGAAACGGACGTTTCCATCAGCGTCTGTTTCCAGCGTGGTGCCTGCCATGGATACCTTGGCGCCGGCAAGGGGCTGGTCCATGTTGTCAGTGACATTGATGGAGAGGGCGGTTTCACGGGTCTCGACCTGGTTCTGGTCATCGCCAGTGTTGGTGGTGTCGTTGTTGTCGTCACCAGTGTTGGTGGTGTCATTGTTGTCGTCACCACCGGTGTTTAGATTGTCGTTGCCAGTGTTGTCGTTTGTGTTGTTGTCATCGGCGATGTTGGTGGTGTCGTTACCACTGTCCTCTCCAATGACACAACCGCTCAGGGCTAGCAGGAGAACTGTAAATAGAGCCACCAGCCAGAGCTTGTTATACCCTTTGAATGCCATCCTTTCCTCCTCTTTCTGTGGCCCTCAGGCCGCTTTGTTGCCCGTAAAGGGCTGTAATCATTGAAGATTTGCTTAAATAACCTATGCGAATATATCTAAGAATCAGATTTTAATGGGTATATGACATGGGGATTATACGGCACTACCAAACGCGATGCAATGAATTTTACAAATATATTTGACTCAAATTTTTGCTTTATTTTCATGATATTTATCGCCTCTTGAGGCTAATATTAGTACCTGATTCATTAGGCATTTATTGCTAACTCAATCAAGCTTTAATTAAATTATTGTTGTGCTCCTCGTTTTTATTGCAATCCAAATTTTAACTCACGAACTTCAAGTAAGGAAATCACCCTATTGGGTTTGGGAGCCATGCTGGTTAACATGGAGCCCATCAGTGGGATCGGTGTGTTTTGGTTCATGTGGCTGGATTGGAGTACGGTGGCCGGGATTGGTTTGCAGAGTCTGGATTTTATTTGTGATGAATGATTGGAAAGTGTCATGGAGATGGGCTGGCTCATTGGTTGATGCTGAAAATGGGGAGGGCAGGTCAGCGGCACTCCGGATTTGGCTCATAGTCTGGTTTGTGGCTGCGGTTTTGGTTGGGGTAATGGGGGTGGTGTGCCTGCCTGCATTGGGCCTGGCCAATGTGACGGATGACGGTGGCTTGGGTGAGTGGAGCGAAGATGTAGGTGTGGGGGGAGAGATGGTGGAGACCGGGGATGTGGTGGCTGTAGGGGGGGGAGCTGGGATGGAGGTCGCTGTGCCTGTCTATTCTTCTACGGTAACATCCAGTAAGACAAGTGGTCGACCCGATGATGGGAGACGTGCGAGCTCTTCTGTAGTCCGGGCCGATCTGGAACGGCGTCAGCCGCGCAGCACCCCTGAGGCCTTGCGTTATGAGGCCGGAGTCTATGTGCAGCAGACCTCTTCGGCTCAGGGGTCACCGTATGTGAGGGGGCTGACTGGGCAGCAGACCCTGCTCGTGTTCGACGGAATCCGCCTTAATAACAGCCTGTTCCGGTACGGGCCCAATCAGTATCTGTTTACGGTTGACCCTGCGACTGTTGATTCCATCGATGTGACCAGGGGCAGTGCTTCTGTGTTGTGGGGTTCCGACGCTCTGGGCGGGGTGGTGGCGATCAACCCTGTGAAACCCAGGTTTTCTTCAGCTCGTGCCAGGGCGGTGGGTGTGGCTAATGAGGAGGGCGAGGAGGGTGAGGAGGGAGATGGGGGGGAGGAGGGTAAGGATGGACAGGGGGGGGGCGCAGTGTTGCTCGATCCTGGGCTTCGGTTGCGATACGGCAGTGCGGACGGAGAGGTGGGGGGGCGGGTGAGCTTGAATGGGGCCATTCCGGGTAAGGGCGTGGCGTTTGTGGGCGGAATTGGGGCCAGGCGTGCCGGAGAGTTGGAGAGCGGGGGGCCTGTGATTGGGCAGGATGGTAAACCGGCTCTGGTTCCCAGGTTGCGGGAGGATGGGCGCACCCAGATGGGCACGGGATTCAGTGAGTTGACCGGTGATGGGCGTCTGCTCTTTCGGCTGGGCGAGCGGAACCTGCTCACGGCTGCAGCTTATCTGTATCGCCAGTATGACGCCCCTCGTACTGATCATTGTCCCTCCGCTTATGCTCCCGATGGTGAATGCCTCACCATTGATGAGCAGTTTCGGACCATGTCTTATGTCAGACTGGAGGGGTGGTCTGATTGGCTTCGCTCTTATAGCGCAACTGCGTCTTGGCAGCGGCAGCACGAGCTGCGGACCATGGAGCGCTCTTATTCTGCGGTTCGCAATGGGGGGCAGGACGATGTGGATACCTACGGATTAATCTTTAAGGGAGAAACCAGGCAGTTCAGACCTCTGGGTGGAGCAGATGGGGTGGGGCGGGCTCTGGGTATCAGCCTAGAGGCAGGTGCTGATTTTTATCATGACCGGGTTGCTTCCTCCGCATGGACCGGGTTTTCGGATACGGGCCTGACCAGACAGAGCAGCCGAGGCCAGTACATGGACGGCTCCACTTGGACTATGCTTGGCGTTTTCGGTGGCGTGGTGGCTGAGCACGGGGATTGGCTGGGCGTGCGTTTCGGAGGACGCTATTCTGCCGCCGGAGCCAATGCGGATGCAGACCCCGAATCGATGACTGCTGCCATAGACAAGTGGTGGCAAGCCAGCGTGTTCGGCGGCGGTATTCGGATCAGCCCGTGGCCCTGGCTCAGTCTTCTGGTCAATGTTGATGAGGGGTTCAGGGCCCCTAATCTAGATGACTTGACTTCCAGGCAACAGACCGGTCCTGGATATCAATTCGAGAACGGAAGCCTGGCTCCTGAGCGATCTTTGACTCAAGAGGCTGGGATTCAGTTGGATGCGGACTGGTTTGGTGCGGACCTGTGGGTATTCAGGAGCACCATTGCTCATGCGATTGCACGCCAGAGTGTGCCGGCTGCCCAGTGTCCCGCCTCTGGAGGAGATGGGTGCTCCAGCTCCTGGTGGCGATATCGGCTGGTGAATACGGACGGAGACTCGGAGGTGTATGGTCTTGAGGTTATGTCCAGAATCAGCTTGTCACGGGCTCTAAAGCTGCGGGCCACATTGGCCTGGACTTATGGGGAGGGCCCCAATCCGGGAGCCCAGTCCATTACTGATCCTGATGCCAGCAAGGAGCGGGTGCCCCTGTCCAGGATCCCTCCCACCAACGGCACCGTTGAGTTGTCATGGTTGCCCATGATGGGGCGGGTCGAGCTTGGGGCGGGGCTTCGATGGGCTACGGCTCAGTCTCGGCTTGCTGTTCATGACTATACTGATCCCCGCATTCCGTTCGGAGGCACTCCCGGATATGGGGTGCTGGACATGAGCGCCCGTTACAGGTTTGCCCAGTGGGGCAGGGTGGCGGTGGTGCTGGAAAACGTGGGCGACCAGGCCTATCGGTATCATGGGTCCAGTGTGAACGGAGCGGGGCGCTCGGTGATGATGACTCTGGATTTGGGGTACAGGTGAGAGGGAAAGGGGCAAGGGACAAGAGACAAGGGACAAGGTTGAACTGCCGATGTAGGGGCACGGCATGCCGTGCCCTAAAGTTGCAGTATGAACAAGAGAAACACCCACTTCTTCAAGGGTGAAGTAGGCAGTTTGGGTGTGAGATTGTCATGGTTTATCTTGGGGCTTTTGGGTGCAAGTTTGCGTAAAGAAAAGGAGAAAGAGCTGATGAGTAAGCTGTACTGGAACCAGTTTTCTGTTGCTGTTAATGATGGAACAGGCCTTAAAGGGCGGGAGCTGACGTGGGTAGTGGGCAGGTTGCCCATGCTGCTGCTTGTGTTGTTTCTAGTTGCAGCTGGTATGAGTATGGTAGCGGGATGTGGTGATGGCAGTGACGATACCAATGATGTGGGTGAGCAGGGTGATGTTGGCTCCGAAGAGGATGGTGATGACACTGGAGGCGGGGACGCAGAATGGGACTCCGGGGATATAGATGATGAGTGTGTGGCTCTGGAGACGGATTATACTCCCTCTAATCCAGAGAGCGATGATGAGACCTGGCCAGCTTGCCTGCCAGATGAGAACCCGGACGTGTATCCACCTTTCGAGTCCAGCATCAGCAGTATCGCTCGGGTGGGTGCCTTTGAGGAGATTGCTGATGTCCTGTGGCGGAGAGGTGATGATATTACCGTCGCTGATTTTGTTGATGCCCGGTTCGCCTTTGTGAGGGAGGAGGGGCTTGACTCCAGGATTGCCCGTCGGGAGGATGAGCATTATCCGGGCGCACAGAACCAGGATGGGGAAGCGGCCTCATGTACTACTGAAGGTATTGCAGACCTCAATCCGGAGCGATGCGTTGGACCTGCACAGATTCTACCCTTGTTGAACCAGGCGTTCGTGGCAGGTGGCGAGGGGACGGATCTTAAGCTCAATTCAGCCAGGATTGAAGCTGGTCTGCTCTGGTTTCTTTATGTCTCTGTGTACAAGGAAGCCTATACCTGCACCAGTGCTAAGAAGGACTGTGATTCTGCTTATGCTTATTACACCGGAGGGGAGGACCGCTCTTCGGGCAAGGGGTTGGCCGGTTATATGATTGCCATGGATGAGAAGACTCATAATCGTATCTGGGATGGGCTTCTTGCGGTTCGATGTTGGCGGGATCTTGACGATGAGGTCCCTGCTGCAGACCTGGAGATGAGGGATCTCGCTCTCAAGCAGATGGATGTGGCTCTTCTGCAGGGTATGGCTATGATTGTGGCTGACAGGGTAGCTGGGTTGGATTCGGCTGCAGGGGAGAAGAAGGCTGCTGACTGGGAGTTTGGCAAGATATTGGGCAGGGTGCTGTTAAGGGAGGCCGGTGAGCGTGATGGAGCTGCAGCCGCTGTGCTGGACGCTGAACTGGCAAAGGCTGAGCCAGATGAAGACAGCGGGGATGTGATCCTCAGTGCGCTCCAGACCATATTCCCTTGCCCTTGATTCTGGTTTCAATTTGTAAGTGGTGTTTTTTTAAGGCAGTTTAATTCAAAAATTGTTTTGGGCGGGTTGGGTGTACCGCTAACGAAGGGCACGGCATGCCTTACCCCTATAGGTGTTGGGAGGGAGGACTTGGGTGGGTGGTAGGTGTGCCACCAGACCCAAGTCGCAACAGACGTGATTTGGGCGCTTGATGGCTTGGTGGCATGGAATTTATGCATAACTGAACACACATGCGGCATGCCGTGCCCGAAGCTGCAATACTGTCGGTATCATATGCTCCGTTGTAGGGGCGAGCGGCGCTCGCCCTCCAGAGTTACGTACTGGCAAATAAACCCAGAACAACACTTTGCCCCCTGCCCTCTAATAGCTGCACACTTTCTTCTCTCTACTTTCAACTTCTCTCTGTCCGTTATGCTATTATGAGTCCTCTCGGAATAGTGTCGTTTACCAGTATGGTGGTATGGGAAAGGCCCACTGTCATGATCCTCTCGAGACCACAACGTATCCAGCTTGCTCTCCGTACCAGAACAGCTTTCTGCTCCTTTGTGTTGATGTACCTGCTCGGGGCTGGGTGTAATCCCCGGCCGGATGTGGGTGAGGTAATTGGGAATGGTGGTGGCGGCGGTGAAGGTGGTGAAATGGGTGAAATGGGTGAAATGGGTGAAACAGGCCAGGGCAGCGAGGGAGAGACAGGGGGCGCATCAGTTTTTGGTTCAGGCAGGAAGGGAGAGCTGCACGCATCATCTTCGTTCCCCGGCAAGGTCACAGTGCTGGCTGGTTCAGGGAGCAATATCCCCATTACCCGTAAGCTGGTTCGTGTATACGTGGATGAGGTGACCCAAGCCAATGGGCCAGGTGACGAACCCATAGTTCCCAAGTTTATTGTGCCCAATTCCATAGGCTCAGTAGGCGGGATCAAGGCACTCGTGGAAGGTGCAGTAGATGCTGCCCTGATATCCAGGCCCATTAGAGCAACCGAAGTGGAAATGGGGCTGGTGGCGCAGCCATATGCCGTTACAACGGTCTGCTTCATCGCAAGCGGGGATGTGCTTCAGGCTGATTTGACTCTGACTTCAGAAGAAGCCTTCGCCATCTTGAAGGGCACCGTGAAATGGTGGAAGTCCAGTGGCCGCGAAATTGTGGTGGTGGTCAGGGAGGCTGGTGATTCATCCAATATGGTGCTGGAGAGGAATTGGCCGGGCTTCAGGGAGCTTCTTGCAGATATGCTGGAGCAGAAGCGGTGGCGGGTGGCTTATACGGATGAGGAGATGGTGAGTACTGTGGAATCTACGCCAGGGGCGTTCGGAGTGGCTGATTTGGGCATGGTGAAATCGTCTGAGGCCATGGTTCAATTGGTGACTGTGGATGGGGTTGGGGCAGAGGATGTGTTAGTTAGGCGGCGGGGGCAATCAGGTGACTATCCGGGAGATCAGGTCGGTGGAGATGCCCAGAATGTTAAATCTGGTGCTGGGCAGCCCCGGTTCGATAAGGTGCTCTCGTTTGTGACCAGGGGGAGTATGGATTCGATCAAGAATATGGAATTAGCCAAGTTCGTGGAGTGGGTGGTGAAATCTCCATCAGCACACAGTCTCCTTAAAGCGAATGGGTATCGGCCTGTGGAGGCAGATGCAGGAATGGGGAGGGAGTGATATGGAAGGCTCTACCCACCGGCAGACAACTGCTCCTCTTAATATGGTGTCTATCTTCTCCAGGAGAATGCTACCCTTAGCTGTGTTTACGGGTATATTTGTGACTGTTGCTTTGCCGCTGGCTCATTACATGCTCAAGCGGTCTGATTTGGCCAGCCAGGGTGCTCTCCATGCGGACAGGGTGGCCACTGCGGTTAAGGAGCTCATTGATCAGCGCCCCGAGTATTGGCGTTTTGATGCTGCCAAGTTGGGCAGGATTATCATGCCCTATCGTCAGAAGGGCGTGGATGATGTGCGGGTGTTGGACTGGAAGGGTACTCTGCTTCTCAGTACTGCCGGAGATGATGGGGTAGGGGCCGGAACTGGGGTTGGAGCTGAAGCTGGGGCTGGAATCAGGGCTATCAAGCAGGTGCTATCTAACAACCGGACAGCGGCCGTGGTGGAAGTGGTGATGGACACCAGGGAACTTCACTCTACCACTGGGTGGCTACTGGGTGTGTGTGGCATTGTTGGGATTATGCTGGGCAGTACATTATACCGGATTCCAGTCATAACGGTTCGCAAGTCTCAGCGCCGCATTGTGGATGCTATGGGTGCCCTGGAGCAGGCCAGGAGAGAGAATGCCATCTCTCTGAGGGAGGAGGAGAGGCGACGTATCAGCAGGGAGCTTCATGATGGTGTGGCTCAAAGGCTTACTGCTCTAAGGATACGGTGCGAACTGGAAGGTCTCGATTCTATCTCTGATCAGGTTGATGTGATGTTGGATGAGTTGCGCCGCCTAGCTCACGATTTGCGGCCGCCTTTGCTGGATGGCCCCGGTCTGGGGGGGGCATTACGTCAACTCGCAGTGGACTACGAACGGGCTACTGGCAGAACATGCAGGGTCTGTATTGATGGTGGAGAGGGGGGGGGAAACGCTGACGGAGGAACCATAGTCCTGCCCCGACCGCTGGAAACCGCTCTGTATCGCATTGCTCAGGAGGCGCTCGCCAATTCAGCCAGACATGGTGGTGGGTGTGATGCAGCTCTGGAGTTGAAGGTTAAACCGGGTGCCGGAAGTGGCGTTGTGCAGATGAGGGTGGAGGATTTCGGCTGTGGTTTCATCCTGGATGATGCTGCTCCAGGTGGTAAGGTTGAAGATGTAATGGATGGTGGAATGGATCATGGAAGCAGCATTGGGTGTAGCGGCCTTGAACTTGGGCATGGGCTTGGGCTCATTGGGATGAGGGAGCGGGCTTCCCTGTGCGGGGGAGTGTTATCCATCCGAAGCACACCAGGTTCAGGCACGGTGGTTGATGTTACTTTTGTATTGCCGGTTTAGCGGGCGTAAGCGAAATCAGGTATTTATGGGCATGGAAGATAAAAAACAGATTGTCAGAATAGTATTGGCAGATGATCATACCATTGTACGGGAAGGTCTAAAGGCATTGCTGGAGAAGCAGCAAGACTTCAAGGTGGTTGGACAGGCGGAGGATGGTTTGCAGGCTGTTCGCCTGGTTCGGGAGCTTGAGCCAGATGTGCTTGTGCTCGACCTGGCCATGCCGTCGCTCCATGGGCTTGATGTGATCGCTGCGGTAAAGCGGGAGAATCATCCATGCCGGATTCTGGTTCTCTCCATGCACTGGGAACAGGTGATGGTTAGGCAGGTGCGTGATGCCGGTGCCTCCGGCTTTCTGGTGAAGGGAGCGGGAATAGGTGAGCTGGTGGAGCGGGTCCGACGTATTGTGGTCCATGGTGGTGGCGAGGAGCGGGATTTTCTGGTTGGGCTTGATGGTAATGGCGGTGGAGGGGGAGCAGACAGGGGCTCCGTTGACTTGGGTGGGGGGGGTTGCAGTAGGGATAGTGGTAGTTACCTTGGTGGTTGTGGCAGTGGTTTTGGTGAGAGGGGCGGGAGCCCAGTAGAGGCTAATCTTACCGCCCGGGAGCTGGAGGTCCTCCGTCTTGTGGCCGAAGGATACACTACCCGTCAGATCGCCATGATTCTGGATATCTCTCCTAAGACTGCTGATGCACACCGACAGAATCTGATGTCTAAACTGGATATCCATGATGTGGCTGGGTTAACCCGTCATGCGCTGCGCCTGGGGCTCATCGGTGTGTGAGCGGCCGGGCCCCGGAAAGGATTTAACGAGATGGGCCTGATGAAATGGCTGGGTTTGGATACTGGGTGTGAAAAAGAACCGGTGGCACTGGATGATAACAACTTCCAGGAAGAGGTGCTCAGGTCTCCGATACCTGTCCTGGTTGATATATGGTCCAATGGCTGTTCGCCGTGCGCAGCGCTGATCCCGACTATCAAGCGGCTGGCGTGTAAATACGAGAACCAGATAAAAGTCTGCCAGCTCAACACCGGGGCCGGGAGACTGGCCATCTCTGAGCTGGGAGTCATGGGCACGCCCACGGTCCTCTTTTTTAACAAGGGCAAGGTTGTGGAGCGGGTGGTTGGGGTGAGGGGGCAGCATTATTACGAGGATATTATTGAGAATGACCTGCTGGCAGAGCCGGTGGATGAGGATGAGGATGAGGATGAGAGCATCAGTGAGTAGGGGGCGATGGCAGCCAGTTATCAGCCCAGCTTCTCTTTAAGACGGGTCAAGGCATCGCTTGACCGCAGTCTGTTCTTCTCATCCTGAAACTGCCGTCCCATGTCAGCGGCCAGATTGGAGTCGATCACCTTCTTCGCCATCTTGAAGACAACAGTCTCCTCTTCGTGGATGTGGTGTCCAATCATCTCGCTCAGTACGGTTGCTCTTGCCACCCAGCGATCCTCGTTCAGCCCGAGGTTTCTCAACTCCCTGAGGGCCAGTTTCCCCATGTGGTGTTCCTCCTGGGCCTCCAGTACTGGCATGCGGTCACTGGCTCTCTCCATGAGATAATGGTATAGGAGAGATTCTTCTGCTTCCATGTGGGGGAGGAGCTCCATCTGCAGCTTGTCGAGGAGCTGTTGCCTGGTTTCCAGGGGAGTTGCAGTGCTGGAAGTCATCTGCTTGAAAATGTTTTTCACCTCTTTGTGGTCAGTGACGATCTGGTCGAAGATATTCATGGATGTCCTTTCCTGTTGATGGGGGATTGGCATGAATGGTTTATTGGAGGTTATTTCTTCACGGGGCAAGTGTTGTTTTTATTGATTATTTTCGAATGAAAAAAATTTTAAAAAAAATAAGAATACATATATTCAGCCCGTGTGAATGAATCTAACTGTTTTATGGATAGAGACTCGATCGTTTATGGTTATGGGGGAGAAAGATGATCACGTTGACGATTAAGATGATTATGACTGTGATGACGGTGGTTTTCCGCTGATGGATTTTTCGGGATATGGAAGCAAGATTGCAGAGCTGCTCAGGTTGATTGGGGACAATCCCCACAGTAAGACCGTCACAGGTAATTCCGATGACAGGCATGCGGCGGTGGCGATTATTCTACGTGAGACTTCGATGGAGCAGCAGGCGATCGAACCGGGAGCGCTCCCTGTGGAGGTTCTCTACATCCGCAGAACTGTCAATGGGGCGGATCCGTGGTCTGGCCACATGGCCTTTCCTGGGGGGCATGTTGACCATGGTGATGTGGACGCAGTGGCGGCCGCTGTGCGGGAAGTGCAGGAGGAGGTGGGGCTGGACCTTGGGCGTTATGGTCAACTGGTCGGCTTTCTTGATGACATCCGGGCTTCGGCCAGAGGCTCCTTTCTGCCTCTGGTGATTACTCCGGTGGTTTTTTGCCTGCGCAACAGGGATGTTGTTCTTGAGCCACAGCCAAGAGAGGTGGAGGCCTCATACTGGATCCCTGTCAGCTTTTTGTTGGACCCGGATAATTTAAGCACAAACACCTTTTATCATAAGGATGGGGTTGCCATGGATTTCCCCTGCTGGAGAGTGGATGGCAACCACCGTATCTGGGGACTCACCTACATGATGACTGTCAATCTGCTGAGGGTCTGGCATATGGACACCCATGGGTTGGAATTTTTGCCTAAGCTTGATGAATATCATCCCCTGAAACCTTGACTTGTTTCATTACCAACTCTCCACCTTCCACTCTTCTTGACCAGCTCCCTCTGACAACTGATAACTGAAAACTTGCCACTTGCCACTTCTGGGCACCACATCTCTTTCTCAGCTATTTCTAATACATCCGTATTTTTTCTAATCAGTCTCCGATGTGTGGAGGTAATTCATGGGTACAGGCATGGGCGCTGGTGCTGGTGCTGGTGGAACCACAGGCGACAGCCCAGGGAGCAGAGGTATGGGCAGGACCAGGGGCGATTCTGACTATCCAGGTTTTGTGCAGACCATTCCAGGCAAACCAACCTCTCCCTGGCTTGACTGGATGGATGATGCTCTGCTCTTCCCGGCACTGTCAGGGGATATGAGCGCTGATGTGGTGGTGGTGGGTGGGGGGATTGCAGGTGTTCTCACAGCCTGGCTGCTAAAAGACAATGGACTGGGCGTAATCCTGCTGGAAGGTGGCCGGCTCTGCCAGAACGCGACTGGACACACTACCGCCAAGGTCTCTATTCAACATGGTCTGATTTATCGGCACCTGGTGGATAAATTCAGTCCGGCCGAGGCAAGGCAGTATGCGGAAGCCAATCAAGCTGGCATGGATCTAATCCTAACCCTTGCCAGAGTTAAGAGGATTAGTTGTGGTCTGGAGAGGGCATCCTCTTATGTCACCTGTTCTCCCAATGATGCTAAGAGCCTGGAATTGCTCAAGGGTGAGGTGGATGCGGCTAAGAGCATCGGGTTGCAGGTCTCATTGGAAGAGCATCCCCCCGCCCCCTATGATGCGGGATATGGTGTTAAGTTTTATGACCAGGCCATGTTTGATCCAGTTAGATTCTTGATTCCTCTAGCCCGTGAGATTTCTGGAGAAGGTTGTGCAGTATATGAGCATACCCGGGTCCTTAAAATCAGTCGGGTTGATGGGGGCCAATGCGCCGTAGAGACAGCCACTGGAACAGTTCGGACGGGGAGGGTGGTGATTGCCACCAATTATCCCATTCTTGATGAAGGTCATTACTTCTCAAAGCTTTATCCTAAGCGTTCTTATGCTATGGCGGCTTATGTTGGAGGGATGGGTGATGATGGTAGACAAGGCGTTGAAGGGAGCGGAGGTGTGCTCCCTGCCAGCATCATTAACGGCCTGTATTACCACGTTGGTGATGACTTCCGATCATGGCGGGATGTGGTAGTCCCTGTTGGCAGAGAAACTGGTTCGGGTGCTGGGGGACAAGGTGGACACGGGGGCAGAGGCAGGCTGGCTCTCTTCGGGGGAATGCGTCATAAGGCCGGGCAGGCAAAGGATGAAGCAGCCAAGTACCTGGAGCTTCTCCATCATGGCATGGAGCAGTTTCCGGAGTTGTCTGTGGCCTATCATTGGTCAACGCAGGATTACATGACTCCTGATGGTATTCCCTTCATTGGCAAGTCGCCAGGTGGCGAGGGGATCTACATTGCCTGCGGATTCGGAGGGTGGGGTATGACCAATGGGGCCCTGTCAGCGTTGATGTTAAAGGATCTGATTGTGACTGGGGGCAGTGTGTGGGAGGAGCTGTTCAGCCCTGCCAGGGTAAAACCGGGGGCGGCGCTGAAGCGATTTGTAGAGGAGAATGTGAATGTTGCTGGCAAGGTGGTGGGGTCTGTTGTAGGCCACATGAAGGGGAAGACAGGTGGTGCTGAACCAGAACTGGAGCCTGGTGAAGGGGCGGTCCTGAATGTGACAGGTGAACGAAGAGACAAGGATGACGACGAGAGGAAATTGGTAGGGATATGCCGGGATGATAAAGGGCTGCTCCATCGGGTATCACCCGTTTGCACCCACCTTGGATGTACATGTAAGTGGAATACTGGTGAGCTGACCTGGGATTGCCCATGCCATGGCTCCCGTTTTGCTCCAGATGGCTCTGTTATCTATGGCCCGGCTGTACATCCCCTCGATAAGAGCCCCCGGAAGTGACAAGTGTTCGTCAGGTGGGGGTTGGGCGGTGTGGTGGGCGGTGTGGTTGGGCTGGTGGTCAGTGAATCTGGTACTGGAGGATGCGGCAGTCGATGCTGCCTACAGTTATCGGGAATTTCCTTGATGCTTTCAACCTCAGGTTCCGGGTCATCTCCCGGTTACCGCAGAGCACAATGGCGTTTGCCCCCTCACACTGCGATTTCAGAAACTGCCCCAGCTTCTGCCACGCCACCTCAGGCTCATGATCCAACCTCTCGCCCCATGGAGGATTGACCAGTACCAGACCTGGCTTAGTCTCCGGGTTCCATGATTCTGCGTCGCTGCTGGAGAACTTAATTACATGGGCCACATCGGCGCTGATGGCATCCTTGCGGGCCAGGCTGAGCGCTCCCGGGTGCAGATCGTTGGCCATTATGGGGGCTATTTGATCAGGGGTGCCTGCCAGCGCATCGGCTGCCGCTTCTTTTCGGATTTCACGCCATCTCTTCAGGTCTGTATCTTGCCAGTTCTCCAGGTGGAATCTCTCTCTGCGCATCAGGCCCGGCGCTCGATTAAGGGCAATCAGAGCGGCCTCGATGGCCAGGGTGCCAGACCCGCACATGGGGTCTGCCAGGGGAGTGGTGCCATCCCATTGGGATATGAGCACCATGGCTGCAGCAAGGGATTCATTGAGGGACGACTTATGCATCACATCCCGGTAGCCCCGTCGGTGGAGGCTGCCTCCTGCCAGATCCCGGTACAGGATGGCGGTACCCCTGTTCCAGTACAGATAAAACCGGATGGAAGGATTGTTCAGATCTACAGACGGGCGCTGGTTGAAGTGGGCTCGGAAACAATCGCACAGCCCATCTTTAACCCGCAGACATGCTGTTGTTAACAGAAGATACCTGATGGACGGCAGCATCCACTTTGAAGGTCTGATCTGCCCTCATCAGGTTTGGCCAGTTGATCCGATATCTGCACCAGTCGTACAGAGAATCAGGGTTGCTGATATTGGTCTGGCTGACCTCCTCGAACAGGCGGGTGGCAGTCCTCAGCCAGAGGGCGGCCTTCATGGCCACCTCCTGGGGAGCGGAGAAGGCGACTCCAGAGCTGGCTACTTCAGTGGCCAGGTCAGGGCCTCCAATGCGGGGAGAGCGTAGCTCCTGCTCAAGGACTGGTTCCAACCCTCGCATGCAGGCTGCAAAATATTTTCTCGGTTTCCAGTCACCGCTGGCCTGGGTCTGGCTATTCTGGGTAGAGGAAGAAAGATGTGATGGTCTTCGGATAATACTCATGATCGGCACAATATAGCACCGGGTTCATGGTCTGCCAACAACACTTCTCGTCATTCACTGGCATAGACCTTCAGCGGCGCACTTGCCAGTGTCAGCGCAGTGGTCACTCCAGCACTCGTCGTCCTGTGAGCACCCCTCTCCATTATCCCTTGGGTCAACACAAACCTCATCAACGCAACGGGACGGGTGGGCGCATGCGCTCTCACATGCCTGACCTGCGGTGGGAAGGCGGGTGCAGGTGCCACTCATATCTGGGTATTGCCCTTCAAGTCGGCAGAAAAACCCTTTGGGACACTGGTCCGGCAAAGATAGGCTACAGTCCCCTTCTGCTGTAGCCTCGGTGACGCAGCGAAACTCGGGGAGCATATTACCTTCCTCCGGTATCTGCATGGCACAATATAAACCCCCACGACACAACACCATCCCCATGGGGTTGCACAGTGCGTGCTCTACACCGGTAAAGATGCCGGTGATCTCTGTGCAGGTGCCCGATGCCTCTGCCTCTGAATCTTCTCCGCTGCACACCATGGTGCCGGTACACTCCTTGCCGCTGCTCCCTCCGCATTCCCCGCCAGGAGCGGCAGGTTTGGTGCAGATTCCATCGGTGGAACATACGAGCTCCATGGTACACCGGGAGGACTGGTGAGAGCAGCTGCCGCCTTCAGTGATTCGGGCTGCACAAACCCCGGGACACTGGTTGGTGATTTTGCAGTAATTGGCTTCCTGAGCTTTGCACTGGTAGTGAGATGTGCAGGCTTGTCCAGGCTCTACGGTGCCTTTTATTGCTTTGGTGCATTCTTCCATCTTGCGTTCCAGGTCGCCACAGGATGCGGATCTTACTGCTGCCAGGCAGCGGGCTGCTTCTTCTTCATTAAAGGAAGCCTGGCCGTCGTTAATTACCTTGCGGAGGATGGTGAAATCGTTGTTCTCCAGGGTGTCCTCTTGCATATCCTCACACTCATCCTGGCTGGCCATGCCAGAGAGCTCCATGAATGACTCTCCCACACAGCGGCGCAGGGAACCGCAGACAGATTCCGCCCACTCCTCAGGGAATTCCTCTACTGAAACCCGGTCAGCATCATCGTCGTCATCATCACACGAGGCGAGAGACATGGCACACGCCAATATGATGAGCGTACCTGCAATGGGCAGCAGTCTGAGCGTTCTCCCGATGCCAGCGGTCATGCTCGTATCATTGCTCAAGCAGCCATGCTGCTGATGTTGTTGGCAAGCTCTTTGCCTCTGCTCATCGGAGATCTCCATATTCCATCGGTTGCTTTTGCCCGACATGATTCACTCCCCTCCAATCCATGTATAGGTTTGCAATGAGTTAGTTGACAGGTTAGTCAATCAAACCAACCAGCGGACCACCTGCGCACCAGTCAACTATTGGCACTATTATGCGATCAAAACCCGATTGATTGAACTCTTGTGCACAGAGGCCAGCGATTATTTACTCCTTGTTCTTGAAAAATCGCCCGCCAGAGTATAGAAACTTCAACTCCTGCTTGGCTTCTTTTCAACGATTGATTGGATTGATTGGATGGTTCATAGTTTATGAAGTGGCGAAAATATGTTTACCCCTTTTTCTTTCGAGATTTTGACTTTACGCTTGCTGGCAAATGGCTGCTGCTAGGCTCCCTGGTCGGAGTGGTGGGCGGACTGGGGGCCATCGTGTTTCAGATGACCCTTCAGGGGGTCAAAGAGTTCTTCCTCACCGGTCTTGCTGGCTTCGATGTGGGTGCTCCCGATGGTGAACCCGCCGAGTTTGGTATTGCCTTGGGCAGGTTCATACCATGGTTAGTGGTTATTCTCCCCATGGTGGGGGGGCTCATTTCGGGGCTGCTTGTCTATTACTTTGCCCCCGAGGCTGAGGGGCACGGCACAGATGCGGCCATTAAAGCTTACCACCGTAAGCTGGGACAAATCCGCACCAGGGTGCCACTGATTAAGCTGATTGCCTCGTCAATTACCATCGGTACCGGTGGTTCGGGTGGGCGGGAAGGACCAATTGCCCTTATCGGTGCCGGGTTCGGCAGCTTTCTGGGGGAGAAACTTCACCTCAGCGTCAAAGATCGTCGAGTGCTGCTGGCAGCAGGTATTGGTGCCGGCGTAGGCAGCATTTTCAGGGCTCCCCTTGCTGGAGCAATTTTTGCAGGCGAGGTGCTCTATTCCTCAACGGATGTGGAAACCGAGGTGCTGCTCCCATCTACGGTCTCATCAATCGTGGCCTACTCCATTTATGCTGCCAAGTATGGGTGGGGGCACATGTTTGGTGGTGCTGGAGACTTCGGTTTCTCCAACCCCCTGGAGCTGGGGCCTTATATGGTGCTGGCTGTAATCATGGCTTTTGCAGCGCTTCTCTACATTAGAGTTTTTTATGGGACTAAAAATATTTTCCACAAGACCGGACTACCACTGCCAGTGACATCTGCTATGGGCGGTGCAATTACTGGTCTAATCGGTCTAGCCGTAATCACCTTCTTCGGGCAGACCAGGGATGTGGGAGATCTTCTGTCCAGTGGCTATGGTATCATCCAGAACATATTCCATACGGACGGGGCTGGGGTGGGCTTTGCCATTCTGCTGGTGGTCGGGTTCGGAAAGATGATCACTACCGCCACGTCTATCGGCTCTGGGGGGAGTGGGGGTATTTTCGGACCGTCCATGGTGATTGGAGCCACTCTGGGAGCAGCGGTGGGCAAGGGCTTCCATTTGATTATGCCCGATGTGGTGCCTCACCCGATGACTTTTGCAATCGTGGGTATGGCCGGTTTCTTCACCGCGGCAGCTAATACACCGCTCTCAACGTTGATAATGGTGAGCGAGCTTACCGGTAACTATCAGCTCCTTATCCCCTCCATGTGGGTCTGCACTCTGGCCTTCCTGATCAGCCAGCGCTGGACTATTTATGGCAGCCAGGTACCCTCCAAGATCTGGTCGCCTGCTCACCTGGGCGAGTTTGTTCCACAGGTTCTTTCTACCGCTACTGTGGGAGAGGTGTTCCACAAGAACAGAAAATTTGTACAGCTCCAGGCGGATATGACATTGGCTCATATCCTCCAGATCACAAGCAATAGTAGGCAGCGGGTCTTCCCCGTCTTGGGAGCTGATGGCAAATTGGAAGGCTCTTTTCGTATTGATGAGCTGACCCATGCTATGCGTGAGAATGGTGATGATCTGGAGGCGGTGACCGCCGGTGAGATGATGCGGAGCAGTGGTGAGTTTGCGGTGCGCACTACCGATAGTGTTGAGACTGCCCAGAGGGTTTTGAGAATCAACAGTCTGGAGGAGGTGCTGGTGGTTGATGATGTGGATTCAGACAGGGTGGTGGGCATCCTGACCAGTGCGGACATTCTCCTGGCTTATACTCGCAGGCTCCCTAATACAGGCCTAGGTGAGTCTAAGGTTGGTCAACTTAATGCTGGTTCCCATTCGGGGGTTGTGTCTCGGGGGGTGGGGGGCTGAGGAGCTGTGAAGTGCAATGTGCAAGGCTACCCAGCGCCTGTAGTGGCACGGTATGCCGTATGTGTGTTCAGTTAAGCTGCGATTTCCTACCACCAAGCCTCAAGCGCCCTATCACGTCTGCTGCAATCTGGGTCTGGTGCCTTACGTCCTTCCCCAACGTCTCGTAGGTGGCGGATCGAGGTGGTATTGCTTCG
>CAYZFJ010000037.1:0-21346 GCA_964477705.1 uncultured Myxococcia bacterium
AGATTTAGCTTCGAGTTTTGGCTCTGCCTTGGCTGGTGGTGTGGACTTGGCTTTTGCCTCAGCTTTTACCTCAGCTTTTGCTGGAGTCTTAGGCTCAACTTTAGGCTCTGCCTTAGCTTTCTTCTCGAATTTGGCCTTAAGCGCCGCCTCAGTCTTGACCTCTGCGGGTTCGACTGGGGTGTCCGGTTTAGTCTCAGTCGTGGCAGAGGCCTGGGGGTGCTTCTCCGGCTCGACTGCAGCGGCTGCCTGGCTTGGAGCTTCAGCTACAGGTTTGGAAGTCGCCTCAATCTGGATCTCAACCTCGGGCTCATCCTTAGCTACTGCCTCGAATTCAACCTCAAGCGCCGCCTCAGTCTTGACCTCTACGGGTTTGGCTGGGAGTTCCAGTTTGGCCTCAGATTTGGCAGGGGCCTGGGGGCGCTCGTCCGGCTTGACCGAGGCTGCTACCTTGATTGGAGCTTCAGCTACAGGTTCGGGAGTCGCCTCAATCTTGATCTCAGCTTTTGTATCTACTTCAGGCTCCGCAGGGGTGGGCAGCTTGGAGGCAGGCTTGGTTGAGAACCGGCTGCCAAATCCAGCCCCTGCCGCTGTGGTGTTGGCAGATGAGAGTCCAATCTTAGGCGTGGTGTGATGAGCCACTACCTCTGTAATGCCTGCTCCATCTCCGGCACTTCCTGGTGCAGGGGCAGTGACAGGAGCTTCAGAGGGGGAGAGTGGAGACCTGGGAATGCCAGCCCCAATCCCTGTGCTCCGCAATCCTCCAGCAGTGCTTGAAAATGGAGAACCGCCTAGTTTATCCTTCAAGCCAATTGGAGCAGAGGCTTTATCCCCGGCGATTTGACTTACTGTTGGCCTGGTCTCTGATACAGGGGTGGGAGTTGTGGTCGAGGCCCCAGAACCGGACAGAGCTGATTTGGCAGCAGAAAGCGGCCGTGGTGGTGGAGGCGGCGGCGGTGTCAGTGTGCCAGAAGCAAATGAAAGCTTGGTGGCAGCCGCAGGTTGTTGTGCCAATGGCTTAACGGGTGGTATCACTGGCGGCCTGGTGGGGGCGGGGGGCGCCGCACTGCCGGATGTCACTGGGGGTGGTGTCGCTGCTGGTGTAGAGCTCCCACCTAAACCAGAAGGGCGCAAAGAACTGCCAGAGCCAGACAAGCCGATTTTCAAACCGAATCCAGACCCCGAGCCTGCTCCCAACCCTGATGTAGCGCCCAGGCCACTGCCTAAGGGGCGGACAGGTGCAGAGGGAGACGCAGTTGCAGGTGCGGGCGATGTTGATGTCGACAGGGATGAGGATAACGATGATGCCGACATTGATCTGGCAGCTTGTACTGAAGCCACCGGATCCCCGGACAATTTGGCAGCCAACTTTGCCAATCGAGGGCTGACGGTTTTTCCGTAGATGGCCGCAATCGCTTGTACAAACCGTACCTCAGGGACAACAACAACCTGAACCTTGCCCTTATCGCCCTGCCCGAGACCCAGAAATTCCATGGCCTTGTCAGGGTCGCCTTCCACTGTCGCCAGAAGTCTGATTTGCCCGCCAGCAGCCCCATCCTCATGGACAGGAACACACCAGACCTGCTCAGCCTGTTCTCGCGATAATTTTGCCGCCATACTGGCGGCATCGGTGATCTGGGGGGATGGATCTCCAGGTTCGGCGGGTTCGGTGCCTGCTGCATCAGCCAGTAGTTGACAGAGGTTTTTTTCGTCGATAAGGCCCAAATCCAAGAGGTTGGTATCCAATGAACCACCGAATACATTCTTTCGTCGCTGGGCCTGTTCAATCTTCAACTCAGGTACAACATCTCTTTCAATGAGCAATTGCCGGAATCTATCCAAAAACATGGGCACCTCACACTGCTGGTGGTTCATATAAAAATACCAATTGTTGCTAGCATTTATCATCTAATAGGGCCACTCGTCAAACAGCTTGTGCAGATCAATGAACTTTGATCTCTTTCGGGCAAATTGAACTGCCAAACCAGAGGACACCCGAAGGGGGAGAGGGAGGCAAGAATAAGGCGGGTACTGGAAAGAAGAGAACTGGAGAAAATGTACAAATTGACTGTATCATCTGACAATAAAAATAAAATCGAGTATGATACCAAGTCACAGCTTGGCAATGGGATTAGCCCTTAGTAACCAAGAACGATTGTTTTAGGTTGCTCCTTTTCCTGTCATGGTGTAGGTTCCCCAACCGAAAATCTGTACGGCCGCCGGGGCATGAGTATATAGGCCGCTGGACCAATCAGATTAGGAGGCTTGTAAAATGCAGGGCAAGATTAAGATATTTTCCGGTAGAGCACACCAGGAACTTGCCAAATCCATATGCGCTGAGCTGGGGCTTCCTCTTGGACAGTCGGAAGTAATCAAGTTCAGCAATGACAACCTGATGGTAAAGATCCTGGAGAACGTCCGGGAATGTGATGTCTTCTTCATTCAGCCTTCTTGTGAGCCCGTAAATGAAGGTATTGTTGAGACACTGATCACCATTGATGCGCTGAAGCATTCCTCTGCTGCTCGCATCACCGCCGTCACCCCGTATTTTCCCTATGCAAGATCCGACAAAAAGGACAGGCCCCGTATCTCCATAGCAGCCCGGCTGATGGCTGATTTGTTGGAGCGGGCAGGAGCCAACCGGGTGCTTACCATGGATCTTCACTCACCACAGGTGCAGGGATTTTTCCGGATTCCCGTTGACCAGCTTATCGCTTCGCCCATCATCTGCGATTATCTGAGCGATACCAGAGATCTCTCAAAGCATATCCTGGTGGCCGGTGATGCTGGAGAAGCTAAGGAACTGGGCCGCTATGCCAATCGGCTCAACCTCCCCATGGCAATCGTGGACAAGCGCCGCTACGGTGATGATGATCGTGCCGTTGCCACCAACCTGATTGGGGATGTTGAAGGTAAGGTCGCCCTCATTGTGGATGATGAGATCTCCACAGCAGGCACCATGGTGGAAGCTGCCGAGTTTGTCATGCGTCATGGCGCACTGAGCGTAGAAGCCGCAGCAGTGCATCCTATCCTGTGCGGGCCCGCTGTAGAGAGGCTGTCCAAATCTCAGATTGCCAGTCTGGTGGTGACTGATACTATTCCGGTGGCCCAGTCAAAACGGATGGATAAACTGACCGTCCTCTCTGTTGCTCCTCTCTTCGCCCAAGCCATTAAGGCGATCCATGATGGTGATTCGGTCTCGAACCTTTTCAGGTAAAAGCCCCAACTGCCGCTACGGTATGACCTGCCATTTTTGTGCGTCTTCCCATTGAATGATCCAATGCTCATGCTCTCACGGTTGTACGAGACCTGACAATTGCTGCTTCATGAGTGCAATGTGGTGATAGTAGCTGGGCAGGGCACTGGAGGTGCCGGGCTCATTCATACCCACCAGTCAACAGATCTGCTGGTAGTCGTAGATACGAGGCGGTGTTGCGTGGGCATGCTTTTCGCATATAGGCTTGCAGGTTATTCGTTGGGCGGCTTTTAACCCATCTGTCCCTACTATTCTTGATGCCGGTAATGTCCGGATGCCGATAACCGGACACAATCTGGAAGTGCCGTGATGATCGAAGAACGACTTCGGACCATGAATGTAGTTGTCCCAGTGGTTGAAGCTTCTCAGCTCCTCTTACTGGTGGCAGTCAGCGTGAGCATGCTTCTGGTCGGTTGCCGGACTGAAGCTCCACTATGCGGCAGTTTTCCGCTCACTAACAAATCAAAGGACTGCATTCTCTCTCACATCGATCAGATCACTGCCAGGTACAACTTTTTTGAGGACTTCAAAGAAGAAGTCAGCTTGGAGCAGTTTCACAACGAGCTGTATAATGTGGACTCCAACCTGGACGACATCGCCTATTTGAAGGAGGTCAAGAGGGTGGTGGCCTCGCTCAAAGACGGGCACACCAGCCTGGTAATCCATGCGCAGACTACCACCGAACCGGCAATCGGGCGTCCTGCAGTAACGCTGCACAATGTGGGAGAGACCGTGATTGTGGCCTCCTCTGAGAGTGATGATGGGCTCCGGCCGGGGGATGTGATTCTGCAGGTTGATGGGGTGGCTGCCGGTGAGAGGCTGGAGCGGCTGATGGAGCAGATCAGCGCCTCAACCGATGAGGCCAGGAGGCGGATCGCAGCCATTGCCATGCTCAATGGCCCGGTGGACAAGCCAGTACGGGTAGTGGTGGATAGGGATGGTGAGAAGCTTACTCTTCCTTACATGGCCCGGGAGCCTTTTCTGTCGATTGCTTCCTCACCATGGTCAGAGCGTTTTGGCACCCATGTAGGCTATTTAAGGATTGAGACCTTCTCCTTTCTGGACGACATGGAAAAAGCTGATGAACTATTGAATGGGCTAATGGACACCAGTGGATTGATTATCGATGTGCGCGGGAATGGGGGAGGCCAGTCATTTAACGCAGACCTGGTCCTGGGGCGCCTGATCTCCGCCAAGCTTAAACCGTTCAGGCTCCTTGATGAGCAAGGGGAAGAGCTGTGTACTTTTCAGCCATCACCCAGGGGGCGTGAACCCTATGGGGGGGACTTGGTGGTGTTAAGTGACGCACTCACTTTTTCGGCGGCTAATTATTTTGTACACAGGGTGCACCATCACGGGCTTGCAGTGGTTATCGGCGAGAAGACGGGCGGAGGGGCTGCATCCAAGACCATGGTTGAGATAGTGGATGGGGTGTATCTAACTTATTCTTGGCAACTGATAGTGGATTCGACTGGAGAGCATTCTGAGGGGGGGATTGTGCCCCATGTGGAGGTGGGGGTTACCAGGGAGGAACTCGCTGATGGGGCGCTATCTAAGCCAGGCGATCCGGCCCATGACAAGATCCTTACAGCCGCAATTCAACATCTTAATGGGGGCAATTGATGATGGGCTGCTGCTATCGCTTGGTATTGGTAGTATCGCTTTGCCCAGATGCGGCTAAGAGCGGGTTTTGTGTGATCAGACAATTTTGCGCTTTGGGCAATGCCGGCTTCGTGGCTGTCATAATGGGCGTTGTGTTGGCTGTGCTCTGGGTTCCTATTGGCACTGGTACGGCACAAGGAGCAGGCTTCAGTTATGGTGGTGGCAGGGACCTCAGCGCTGCGGCGGGTGTGGGGGTGGTGAATGGGGGGCTGGGCGATGGTAGCGAATGCGAGGGGCATGGTCGAAGGGGGGGATGGGGCTGGGAGCAGGGCAGTGGGGATGGAGGCAACAGGGAGGAAGGCAATGGATCAGCGAAACACCCAGGGAGAGCGTACGATCTATCTGCTGAACGCCAATCAATGCATTACTGGAGGCCTGTTGTGGCGGTCCGTTCCGGCGCTGGCATAGCCCGTTATAGGGCTGCGGCATGCAGGTGCTTTGATCGCAACTACTGGAATGCAGCCGTGGGTATTTCTCTGACTTGGGACTGGTTCTTCGGGTTTGGCTTAGAAGGTGACATTCGCTATGGGGGCTTGTGGTTTCCTGCATCTGGGTATGTGGCTACAAACGGTTATGGAGTGGGTATTCGCTCTGGTTTCGCCCCAAAATCTGGGGCTTGGGCAGGAGGTCGGGCTTGGAGTGAAAGTGGGAATGGAAGTGGGAATAGAGGAGGAGATGATGTTACCCGAGGGAGCCGATGGTGGGAAGGGATTTACGGTCGGGTGGGGTACCAGCGTCTCCATGTGGAGCTGACCCGACAAGGCAGCTTCAATGGCATCTATGGGGGCATTGGATTTGCCCACAGTGTAGGATTTTTGAAAAATCATCTAGCCATGGAACATGAGATCCCATTTACCGCTGTTTGGGGTGGGCTTGAGCATTTTACCATTGGAATCAGAGGCAGTGTTGTTGCCAGATGGTAGGGCTTGAGCGGCTAAGGGTAAAAGCTGAGGAGTATGTCAGGCAGGGCAGGTGATTCTATTGAGTGTGTCTGGTAGATGGAGACTATCCAACGGTGGGATTAATGGAGAAATCCGAGGGTTTGCTGGGGCGCTTCAGGCCCCACTCCTCTTCCACAAAGGCAGGTTGCCAATAGGTGATAGCCCGTTTATGGGCCCACTCAATCAATTCCCGGGCCTGGGGCGTACATAAACGATCCGGATGTGGAGTGATACCCACCCGCCCCAGATCCAGTCGATCTGAATCCCAGCAAGTCTGCATGGTAATGTCTCCAGTGGTGTATCCGAAGGTGTGGAGCCGACATGCCTCGTGGAGCAACTCAAACTGGTCATCTTCCAGATGAACCAGGTTACCTCTCAGTTCGGCTGCGAACTGACCACCCCTGAATCCATGCATCTGGTCACGGTGTTCGTTCTCCCTTCTTGAGTCGTGGAATATGGCAAATAGAGCCACAACTTCTCTGTCTGCACCGGAGCCTTCAGCGATTCGCAGTCCATTTTCCAGGACCCTGGCCCAATGGACTACGCCGTGATAACCCCACTTGCTCAGTTGATAGTCCTCTAGAATTCGCCGTACTATCAGGGTCAGGTCATTGCGCAGTGTCATGCAAACCTCCTCCTTACCGAAGCTTCAAGTACCAGACAACTTTAATCACTTTTCAACAACAATTGGCAAATAAAGCCAAATGAAGAGTTGAAAAATTATTTTCCTGTTTTCCACAAACAGGAGATCCGGAATGAGGTTAGCGAGAAAGGACCGGTAGTGTTAGTTGCGTCATTTGCCTGCGGAGTTTTGTTTATGGTTTTCAACTAGTGGTCACAGAGATTGGCACCTGTGATCAGGGTGTTGTCAAAGTAACTGTTAACAAGAGTTTCAGGCGTGTTAGCTGGGGCCCCTACTACCACCAATATTCCCTGTCCTTTGAAGAGTTCATGGGCTCTTTGACCCATCCCACCAGCGATGATCAGGTTCACACGGTTTTCGGCCAGCCATCTGGGTAATACGCCGGGCTCATGGGGTGGTGGAACCAGATCCTCCCGCTTGATGATGGAATGGGTAGTTTTATCTACTTCAAGCAAAGCGAAAGTCTCGCAGTGGCCGAAATGGGCGCAGAGCTTTCCATCGGCAATAGGTATAGCGATTCTGATCATTCTCTTTTCTCCGTTCTTGTAAACATTTGCTTAAGATGCTAGTATTTCAATACTATTTCTTGCCCTCACAATGGCACAGCTCCTGTTTCCGTCTTCTGTATTCCTTCCACATCCGACTGGTTTTCTAGGACAAGAATGCTGTCCGTAATCTGTTTGAAAGCGCACTTAGCCATGCCTTCTGGGGTGTTGCCTGATTCCTGAGCTTTATTGGACGGGTTGCTGGAGAGGGTGGCGAATGGTTTTCCTGCATCTGCGTTGAGACGTACCGATGGGTCCAAGGGCAGCTTGCCTAGGAATGGCAGGTTCATGGATGCAGCCATGTCCTCACCGCCACCCCTTGAAAAAATGTCGGATACTGTACCGCAGTTGGGACAGGTGAAGCCGCTCATGTTTTCCACTACCCCTATGATGGGGATGCGAAGATTTTTGCAGAAGCTCACTGATTTACGCACATCACTGATAGCCACCTCCTGGGGTGTGGTTACAATGATTGCACCATCGGGAGACTTTAGTAACTGGCACACAGAGAGTGGTTCATCTCCTGTTCCGGGAGGACAGTCAACAATTAGGTAGTCAAGCTCTCCCCACTCTACGTCCTCGATAAGCTGGCGAATGGCACCCATTTTCATGGGACCGCGCCAGATTATCGCGTCATCCCTGTTTCGTAGCAGGAATCCTATGGACATGACGAATAGGTTGGGATTGGCACATACCGGCAGGATTGAATCGCCGAGCATGTGTAGCTCTTCGTTCTCAAGCCCGACCATCAAAGGAACACTCGGACCGTGAATATCCACATCCAGGAGACCTGTTTTTTTGCCAGCCAGTGCAAGTGATGTGGCCAGATTGACAGCAACTGTGCTTTTTCCTACTCCTCCCTTTCCAGAGAGGATGACCAGTTTATGCTTGATGTTGGCTAGCCTCTCATGAAGCCTGGTGTCTTTATCCTCCTGGGAATATGTCTTATTGGCATGAGGTGAACTCTGTGCAGAAGTATTTTTAGCACTGCTGCATCCTGTTGCCATGCTGCAGGATGTGCAGGATTCCTCATCACAGGCAGACGATTCATCAGGCTCAGAGGGAGCCCCAGGATCGTTATGGCCGCAGTCAGAGCTGTAGTTCGATATTTTTAAGCTGTCCTGGTAACTCTGGATAGCCTCATTGAGAGTAATGATTGCCAGCAGGGCACAATGGCTGGATTCGTCTGAAACATTTTTAGCAGCCCTCAACACATGGTCTGGCGTCAATGCCCGGGCTTCTGCGATGGTGCTCCCAGTGGCAAGCAGAGCAGCCTCGCTTCCGCACGATATGGAGGAACCACAGCCGTCTGTTATGTAAGAGGCTTCCAAGATGCGATTCTCGCTGTCAATGGTGAGCCAATATTCCATGGTGTCGCCACAAGGTCCAGTGGTTCTGGCGTTACCATTAGCATTCTTGATAGGACCAAAGTTGATTGGCAGTGTTTTGTACTGCCTCAGAGTATCTTTTGACATATTCTCTCCCAAATACTTTGAATGGCCAGACTAGCAGGAGAGTAGGGTGCGTGTTCCACCACACTGATTCCTTTGGCCTGGGCCTTGCCAAGTGTAATATCCCAGGGGATGCGGCCAATCAATTCTGCGCCTGCATCCCTCGCTGTGTTGATGAGTTTCGCTCCAAGATCAGGGTTAATGTCCCATTTGTTAATGCAGAGCAGCACGTCCAACCGGAAGTGTGCAGCTAATTTAATCACCCTTTCCAGGTCATGTTCTCCAGAGAGGGTGGGTTCCGTTATAATCAGCACTGTGTCAGCCCCGGTGACTGAGGCAATAACTGGGCATCCGATGCCAGGAGGACCATCGGACAGAAGGAGCACTCTGTTTTCTGGATCAGCCTCCATCTGATTTGCCTGCGCCTGGGCTTCCTTCCTCAAGGTGCTGACCAGCTTTCCTGAGTTTTCCGCACCGATGCCGAGCTTGGCATGGATTAGTCTGCCAATTCTGGTATCAGAGATGAACCACTCTCCACACCACCTTGGCGCCATATTGATTGCATAAGAGGGGCAGAGCTCCTTACACAGCCCGCAACCTTCGCACCTTGTGCCGTTAATAGAAAAGGTGAGCTGGCGTTGAAGTTCCATTTGGTTGCTATCGCTGTGCCCCTTGGCTTTGGGAGCTGTCGGAGCTGTAACAGAGGAGACCGCATCGAACCGGCACAACTCAGCGCACTTTCCACAGTGGGTACATTTATCAGTGTTCAGGTGTGCGGTCTCCCCGGAGACGAAATCATGGCGTTGCAGTACCGTGGGTTGGAGCACCACATGGAGGTCTGCTGCATCCACATCGCAATCGGTGAGTACGGTCTTCACCCCATCCCGATGAGCTAATGCACCCAGTGAGGCGGTCAGGCTTGTCTTCCCGGTGCCGCCTTTCCCACTCAGTATTACTATTTCTCTCGATTTCAACAGGGATGCTCTTTCACTTGATGCCACCGATGGTGAGTACCTGCGGCTGTTCCACATCACCTCGACTGATATTATAAATGAGCCTATCCAGCACAGGACCTAACTCAGGATAGACTGACAAGATGCATTCACCCCTTGAGAGTGCTTGTGCAATCTCCATACTCTCCATGATCTTTAGGATTACTGGTATCTGCTCTTTATAACAGTAGTCTTCAACTACACACATGGATGTATCATCGACATCCTCACTCTGACTTCTGTTGATGATCACGCTCATAGGTACCTGAATACTACGCATGGCCTTTACAGCAATATCCAGGTCGTTAAGGCCGAAAGGAGTCGGTTCAGCCACGAGAATTACATGGTCCACATCTGCCACAGCGTTTAGCATTGGGCATGATGTTCCGGGTGGGCAATCGATTATGGCAATAATATCGCCTCTGCCTGCCTCAAGTTTCTGCTCTGTATCTTCCCTGTGGCTGCAGTGTGTGGCCCCGGCTATTGGGGGATTGGCTGATTTCAGCCTGAGTACCTCAATTAAGGTTGCTTGATTTTTCACTGCCTTGATGACTGGTATAGTCCGGGTTTCACCGATAATTGTACATCCTTGAATGAAATCAATGGGCAATCTATTGTTATTAGTGGCTTTGGCGTGGGTCACTGTTCCAACAGACCTTTTAATTTCACTGATTGCTCCCCTGTGACAAATGGCAGCACACCCACCGCAGTTGTGGCATAATTCAGGGAAGATTAGAATTCGGCTGTTCAGGTTGATGATGGCATTAAACCTGCAAAATCGGGCGCAGGCACCACAGCCGTCACATTTGGTTTCATCAACCACAGGAACAGGGACGCAAACCTTATCTTCTGAAATGGTCAATACTTTGTCATCAGCACCACAATTACGTCTGCTCATAATGAACAGGTGACAATTGGGCTCTTCAACGTCGCAGTCCATCAGAATCACCCGGCTGCAGGTGTCTCTTGACAGGGATTTAGCAATGGCGGTACTCACCGTGGTCTTGCCTGTGCCACCCTTGCCCGATGCTATGGCAACCGTGAAGAACGGGTGGATACCCTGGTCCACACTGGATTTCCATTGTCCTGATGATGCGGGCATCGCTTTCATACCCAATGTGAGTCCACGTCAGCAGTAAGAGACTCATGTAGTCTCCCCTGCTCAAACAGTTCAAGAGAGTCTTTCACTGTGGCTGCACTGTCGGAGGTGTATACCTGTATGCCTGCAGCACTAAGCACTCTGAATGCTTTCGGCCCGCAATGCCCACTGATTACTACTTTAGCTCCTGTTGCTGCCACATTCTGGGCAGCCTGTATTCCCGCCCCCTGTGGCGCTTCCAGGTTTTGTTGGTTGTTGATCACCATGGTTGTGCGCTTGTCAGTGTCATATATGATGAACGCCCCAGCCCGGCCAAAACGTTTTTCGAATGGGCTGTCGATTGTTGTTCCACTGGTTGTTACTGCAATTAACACGCTTTTAATCTCCGTTTATCAAGCCAGTCCTCTGGTGATACATATGTAAGTTCACGTATTGAGTGTTTGGCGGGGCATGAAAGTTATGGGACATTCTGAAATGCGCAACGCTCAGAAGTCACTCTATCCATTTAGGTTCCCACAGTGTTGTCTTCGCCTGGTACGCCTACGATTCTGGGTGCAGCACCCCGGCATGCGGTATAGCTCCTGTTCTTCAAGGATTCCTTCTGTCCAGGCAGCGATGATCTCCTCCATTTCGCCAGCAACAAAAGGGATTACCTTAAACCCTGCTTTTACGGCCTCTTCCAGTGCCTGACTGCTGATTGCACCGCATATTACCACATCCACCTTCTGCTCTTTGAAGAGCATGATCTTCGGTGCGGCTGACTTACCAAGCAGCTCCAGAGAGCTTCGAGAGAGAATCTTGGCATCTAGGGAATCCCAGACCACAAGTTCTGCTTGGTGGGCTACATCAAATACGGGGGCAATTCTTCCGCCCCAGATGGTAAAAGCTGCGCTGATAATCATATTGTTATCCATTTTACTTCAGTTCAGTGGTGCCATTACAAGCCTATTATTATGAGCACATCTAAATGCTTGCTTCAGTTGACACTGCCTAAATCTTGTGCATTGCAACTTCGATGCCACATGAGAGAGGTTCTTAAAATTGTTCGGGTAAAATGCGGGCAATAGCCAGTTGGGTAAGGGGTGTATGCTGTTTGCAGATTGGTTGTGTCCGTTGAGAGATGCTAGAATTAATTGATTATGGGAGTAGCCATTCCGCTCCTGTATTCCAGTTCTCTATGGACGCTACCATTGCTTTTGTAATGACAGGTATTGGGTCCGCGAATAATAATCCTGATTAGGGTAAAGTGATCAGTCAGAATCACTCCGCTTTCGACGCCCATCCTGCCCTGGTGGGAGTTTAATCTTGAGGAGTCGTATTTTCCGGTGGAGGGTGGTTTTGTGAATACCGAGCTCCCTTGCTGCTGCGAGCCGGTTGTAATCATTGTTACGCAAGGCATTAAGTATGGATTGCTCCTCAGCAATCATTTTTATGGAAGCCATACTCAACTCATGGTTATGGTCCGGATAAGCCTCAGCCTGCTCCTGTTTTTCGCTCAGGTCCTGATTTTCTATTTGGCCTTGACTCGACTTGCGAGTTCTACGCCACCCCCCCCCATCGATAGTTTTAATGCCAATGATGTCTTCAGGTAGGTGGTCAGGGGTGATGTACTTACCTTCGCATAGTATGAACGCCCTCTCGATAACATTCTCCAACTCCCTGATGTTGCCTGGCCATTGATGGCTCATCAGCAGCGAGTGGGCACCTGTGGTAAGCCCAAGGATACTCTTGCCCTGGAGGTTATTAAACTTGTCCACAAAATGATTCACTAGCAGGGGTATGTCTTCCTTGCGTTGCCTCAAGGGGGGGAGCACCATGGAGACGATGTTTATGCGGTAGTATAGATCCTGTCGGAATTCTCCACGCCTAATCATCTCCTTCAGATTCCTATGGGTTGCCACAATTATTCTAGCTTTTGAACGCTCTGTTTTAGTTGCCCCCAACGGGTCATAGGTTTGATCCTGAAGGACTCGGAGGAGGCGTACCTGGAGAGAAGGGCTTACTTCGCCAATCTCATCAAGGAAGAGAGTTCCCTCACCTGCAAGGGCAAATCTTCCCGGTTTGTCATGGTTGGCACCAGTAAAGGCGCCTTTCTTGTAACCGAACAGCTCGGCTTCCAGCAAGGTGTCAGGAAGTGCACCACAATTCACGGCTATAAATGGATTTTTGTTCCTAGGACTTAATTGGTGGATAGCCTTGGCTAGCAGCTCCTTCCCAGTCCCTGTTTCCCCCTGGACTAGCACTGTGCTGGAGCTGTCTGCGACGGCTGGCAGGAGGTCGAAGATGTGACACATTGAAGGACTGTTGCTGATTATGTCGCCTATCCTGAAGCGGTTCTTCAACTCTCTACGGAGGGCTTCCACCTCGGAAAGATCACGAAATGTTTCTGCTCCTCCAATTACTATGCCGTCGCTAGTTTTAAGAACTGCAGTAGAGACGCTGATTGGTATGCGATTGCCGCCGGCATCTATTATGTACCCTGATTTGCCAATTATCGGTCTGCCGTTGGCCAGGGTTTGTCGCAATGCACATTCAGATTCACACATACTTGATTTGAATACTTCAGAACAAAGACTACCGATAGCCTCATTTCTGGTGATACCTGTTATCTCTTCGGCAGCCCGGTTGAATGAGGTAATGAGCCAATTTCCATTAATGGTGAATACACCATCGGAGATACTCTCCAGTATTGCGTCGGGCTCTTCTAGATGGGAATCGTTGGCCAGTCTGCATGGAGATTTATCGTTAGACATGCCACAATGCCTGTTAGGAACTTTGGATTCATTTTTCGGTTCCTGTGTGGAGAATGCTGTAGTAGCTGACGCTTTTTGGCTGTTCATTCGGTTAATTTACCCAGATTCGTAGCAGTGGATCGTTGGATTGGCTATCCCTGCTCACGCCTTATCCTGCTGGTCATCCTCCCTGTCTTCCAATCTGAAACAAAAGATCGTAGTGGTAACAAAAAACTGTTCAGTAAACTGCATGGTTAACAGTTGAATAGCATGAGCAGGGTTCAGTATCCTTCAACGGTAAGCCCCTGTCAATTGCTCCCGGGAACCTATTCATAGGTGTAGGGTTAAAATGCCAAGGCTCCATAACATGGTTTATCGTGTATGCCCCAAGTCCAAGGGAGACATGGTTGTGGGCCGGGGATAGCTACGGCGGACGAGGGACAAATCAATGACAGTACTTCTATTGCTTCTGTAATGTAAGATTCAGTAGCGCTAGCGCAACTGATTTGTTTGTCTAGCCACCCACTAATAAGGGTCTAAGCTCATCGGATGTGCTACAGGCAGAGCTCTAATGAATGCTGATTACAGTTTGGCCTGATTTGTGCTTATTACCAGACGACCAATTAACAAAGCCTGTCAGGATTAGAAATGAGTACAACATCTGGAACTATCAAAGGGTTTACCTCCAAATTGGTACATGCGGGCGCAGCCAAGCCGGAAAGTGTATGTGGCAGTGTGGTCACTCCCATCTACCAGACGAGCACCTTTGCTTTTGAGAACGCATACCAGGGAGCGAGGCGGTTCAATTCATGTGAATCGGATGGGTATATCTATACTCGGCTGGGGAATCCCACAGTTCGTGCCCTTGAAGATTGTATTTGTGCATTGGAGGGAGGGATTGGAGCAGTGGCCACCAGTTCAGGAATGGGAGCAGTGGTCACTGCTCTCACCGCCATATTGAAGCAGGGAGATCACATAATCAGTACTGCAGCCATATATGGGCCTACCCGTACTTATATAGATTCTATCCTTGGCAAGTTTGGGGTGAGCAGCAGTTTTGTGGATACCTCCGATCTGGATGCATTGCGCCACAAGCTCTCTAATTATAGTAATATCCGTCTGATCTACGTGGAGACGCCTTCCAACCCTCTTCTTCAGATAACCGATCTTATCGCTGTTGCTCAACTCGCCCATGAGCATGGGGCTCTACTAGTGGTCGATAGCACATTTGCTTCGCCCTATCTCCAGCAGCCCCTTTGCCTGGGAGCAGATGTAGTGCTCCATTCGGTCAGCAAGTTCATCAATGGCCATGCTGATGTGATTGGCGGTGTGATAGTGGCTGGGAATGCTGAATTGTTGGCAGCAATCCATAAAACCATGACCTTATTAGGGTGCTGCATGGATCCTCACCAGGCCTTTCTTGTGCATAGGGGTATCAAGACCTTGTCTCTTAGAATGGAGAAGGCCCAGCAGAATGCCCAGATGATCGCAAGTTGGCTTGAGAACCATTCGGCAGTCAACTGGGTACGGTATCCGGGTCTGCTCAGCCACCCTCAGCACAAGTTGGCTTGTAGGCAAATGTCAGGCTTCGGCACTATGATCAGTTTTGAACTCAAGGGCGGACTCTCTGCGGGCCGTCAGGTGATGGACAGGGTGAGACTGGCAGCCTTGGCGGTTTCTCTGGGGGGTGTTGAGACACTGATAGAGCATCCTGCTTCCATGACTCACTGTGGAGTGGCCAAGGCTGAGCGGGAAGCTGCAGGGATTACTGACGGATTGGTCAGGTATTCGGCAGGCATAGAAGATATCAATGATTTGCTGGATGATTTGGAAAGGGCTCTCTCACCAGAAGCCGTACGTTGCGCTATCCCCCCAGTACTCAATTATTGTATTTAGGGCTGAGACTGATCAAGTTGTTGAGCAGATAACCCGCATACGGCACTTGGTAGAAGTTAGGGGCAAGGTTGTATGCACTTAGGTGCGCAAGCCTTAAAGCCACTTTAATGGCACGGGGCTCTGGGGGGGGGCAGTCTTTGAATAGCATGTATTTAGAGACAGGAGTGAGGGTAGGGATTGTGGCCGGCTCAGTTGCAATAGACCAGCACCAGCAGACAGATGGACGCTCCGGCAAGGAGGAGGGGCAGTGCCTTGCTGTTATACCTGCTGCCACTGCTGTGTTGCCCCCCGACCAAGCCATGCCATCCATCCACCAGTGACGATTGTGCATCTACAGGGGTGAGCAGGGAGACCACAATGTTGGTCAACAGGGCCAGGGGCAAGAACACCAGGCTCCCATAGAAGGGGAATGAGATCACAGGCCCGGTCCATCCCTGGGTGAGCACGACCAGACAACCAACCAGCATGGATGCGATGGTCCCCCACTTGGTAGCTCGCTTCCACCAACAGGCGAAGAAAGCTGGTACCAGCAGGGTACAGGTCAGCAATTCCCAGCCCCACATGATTGGAGCAACCAGAAGGGCTGGAGGAGACCATGAGAGGACAATACACAGTACTCCTACAATGCCGATAGTCCACGCCATGACCTGGATACGGCTTTTATCGGGCAGATCGTTGTGCTTGTGCAGGAGGGTCTTGCGCAGGGGAACGACCACGTTGTTGACCGCCACCTGTCCGCAGAATGCGATCAGGACTGCCGCAGTTGAGAAAGAGGCCGCCAGGGCACCGGCCACCACCAGCGCTCCCATAGGGGCTGGCAGTATCCGCTCTACCATGTCGAAGAGCAGATAATCAGCTCGCCCAGGCTCAACCACAAACCCTATGGACTGGGCCCAGTAGGTTGCAGCAAATGCGAATGCCATGGCACAGGCATATACAATGCCCACCAGAAGCACCATCCATGAGATACCCCACCGGGCAGAGTCAGCGTTCTTAGCCCTGGCAGAGATGGCGAAGACCTGTGGCGCAGCAGCGGCACCACCCAATCCGGGGAGGATAAGGCTGATGTAGTAGAGGGGGCTCTTCTGTAGCTCAAAGAAACCACGATCTGCCATGGTAGATGAGAGCTCTCGGTAACCGAAGAGGGGGTTCCACCAGTCCGCCACGTTCAACTCCCTGAACACAAAGGCGAGGGGTACCATGATACCCACAAGCATAACAAGCCCCTGCACAAACTGGTTCCAGGTGATACCCCGCATGCCCCCTATTACACAGTAAACGGTGAGAATAACCCCACCAACCAGAATCGCCAGCGAATAGTTGAAGCCGGTGATGTACTCGATGCAGATACCGAGGGCCTTCATCTGGCCCACCATGAACATGGCCACAAAGAGAATGTTAATCACCAGAGCAATGGTTGCTGCCGATTTTCCGTACCGCAGTTCAAGGAACTCTATGAGGGTGTGGCCCCCGGTCTTGCGGGCATAAGGTCCGATGAGGGCCATGAACATGGCGATGCTCAGTGAGAAGGGAACAAGAACCCCAATGTAAGGGAACCCTATGCTCCAGACTGCACCAGTCATTCCCATGAACAGGAAGGCGGAGAGGTAGCTCGCCATTCCCCCCATTCCATTGACCAGGCCTCCGATGGCCCTCCCTGCCAGAGAGTAGTCTGTGTAGTTGCGGCTTTGCTGGTGTCCTCGGATTGAGGTGATGATGAAGATGCCTGCCATTATCACAAAGTAGATGGCAGCAGCTACTCTCGTGGTCATGGCTCCACCTCTTCGACGTTCTCATCATTCTCTTCTTCCCCATCAGAACGGGGATGGATCGAAAACAGCATGGTGAATAGGAAGCAGCTTGCAGGGATCACCAATACCATCCCCAATAGCCAGAAGGCATAGTGGGCAGGAAACCCCCATAGGCTCCAGTCCTTGATTGGGCTTAAATAGATAGCTGGCTGGATCATCCAGAACAGACACCAGATGCAGAGGACAGCAACCATGGTCCCTTCATGGCGAAGCTGCCATTGATAGATGCGGCTGCGCAGTCTGATGGAGCGCTGGGTGGCCCTCCTGCGCTGCCTACCTGGGTTCCCATTCTGCCTCAGCACAGGCGTATGGTGTGCTGAGCGGTCACCTGTGCCAGTTGAAATTGTTGTTGACTCTGCCATGCAAACCACTCCCTGGATCTGACAATAACCTGCTGCCCATACCAGGTCATGGTTATTGCCTTCGTTGAGGCTTACCGCTGAGCTGCTACAAACAACAAGCAGCGCACCTGTTGATTCGGGTGATGAAAGATGATCTGATAATCAGATGCTCAGATGCTTAAATTGCCAGACCTGAGCAGATCATGGGCCTCTTTCACTGTGAAGCACTGCCACTCCTTTTGGGAAAAGTACTCGTCCCTGGGGATAGCGCCCACTTCGACCACGACCGCATTTGCGCCCGCATCGATATTACCCTTGATGGGAGGGTGGCTGCAGATGGTGTCTGTGTTGCTGCCATCACGGATCAAGGCAAGGACCACAATGGCGGTCAGCTTGGCAAGTTCCCGGTCGGAGATCTGGGGCAGATGGCCCAGCGGAGTAGCCTTGACAGGTACCCTGGCCATGACACCGCTCAGGGTGGGTCGAATCACATCCCGCAGGTTGATGATTGCCTGGGCAATTTCTTCGGGTGTGTGTTCAGGTCCAACAGGCTCGAGGAGAGAGAACACAATCAGCCCCGCATCTTGCATCTTCTCGATAACCCTGAACCGCTTGGCCACATTGAACTGGGTGTCGATGCCCTCACGGAGGCGGATGGCCTTGTAGATGCCGTCGAAGCCTGACTCTTTCAGCTTGACAGCCTGTCCGAAGGTGAGCTCCCGGGTATTGGCCACAATTTTCAGATCTGGCGGAGCGATGGCCCTGATTGAGCGTCCCAGAGCGTACAGGTCTTCCACCGGATAATCTTCGGAGGTGCGGAGAACAATATAGCCAGCTCCGTTATCGATGAAGTATTGGGACCATTTGACAACCTCTTCGTGGTCCAGGGTGCTTTCGCTCAAATTGGTAGCCCACTTGTGGGCAAAGGAACAGAATTGGCAGCTCTGGGAGCATGGTTTGTAGTCGATACCAATGGCACACCAGAGGCGGGCGTCAGTCCCCAGTTTGCTGCGGCTGTGCTTACCTGCAGCGGCAATCAGGGCCTCAGCTTCCGGGGAGTCCGCATCAATCCTGACCAATTCGGCAATTTGATCAAGCGTTTCAGCTTTGAATTCCATGCTGATTTTGTCAGTGGTAGTACAATCACAATGGCAACTACAACAATCAGTGATATTTTTTTGAGGCTGCATAACTATCATTCCTTTCTTTACTTGCTTTTTTTATCTTTGCCTTTTTTAAAATGACAATAAATTAAGTTACCTAACACGAAATATAGCTATCGTTTCTGACAAAGTTTAATCAGAACCAGCCGGCCAGTTTCACCCATGGAGCCCAGGTTACTGACCATGGCATATCAACTGCCACCGGGAATGTTGCTCCCAGCTTTATGGCTGCATTGGAATGCAGGTTGACCAGGACACCGCCGCCCACATCGATCTGGTGGCCTGAATCACCGAGCCAGAGGCCGTTCCCTTCAATAACCGGGAGGAATCCCTTTATGCCGTGGACGGCAAGGCCCATGTTGACCGCAAGGGAATTGCCGGTCAGTCTGGAGATCTGGGGGGACTCATTAAGGCCACCCACCATGACTTCAGGGTTGAGGTGGAGGCTGATCCTGCGGATCCGTTTGCTGATCATTAACCCAGCTTTCATATCGGTAGTACCGGTTCCCAGACCGCTATCTTGGTCGCCAAGGGGGAGTTTGAGCCACAGATCAGTGGCCACTGCCGGGACATTGTGACTCTCCTGGAGCAGCAAGACTTTTCCGTAAATCCATGGGTCACCCACGCCGTTGAAGGATGAGTCCAGGTTTGCCTCAGGGTTCTTAATGGCCCGAAATATGTAAGGCAGGGAGGCCCCTACTTGAACACCGTTAATGGGCACGTACTCTGCCCAGAAGATATTATTAAGGCGCCAGTGGCTCATCCCCTCTGGCAGCGGTGCGGTCATCGTGCTGGATAAGGGATCTCTACGCCTGGAATAATTGAGAAATCCTGAGACCAGGGTGAATACGGCGGTTCCTTTGGCAAAGACACCAGTAGTCCGGGTGCTCAGGATTAGGCTTGGAGGGTAGATGCCATATTCCCTACTGGTTTTGGGTGTAGTGTCTTCTGAGATGGCTGCTTCGGTACTTGGGGATGGGGTTGTGGAGGAGGAGGAGGTGGTGGTGGTGGTGGCAGGAGTGCCATGGCTGGCACCGACACCGGCAACATCTGGCCGGGATGGTTCCTGGCCCATTGCACATGGCACCCAGCCCCATAAGACTGCCAGGTGCAAGATCACTGCCCCAATAGTAGGTGCAACAAGATTGGCTTGTAGTTGCATGAAGTAACTCCTGCTCATCAGTATTCCCTTGAATCAACTAAGATGATTGAAGCATGAAAACTATCCTATTGTTTTTAAAAAAATAGTCAATTCAAATAATTTTATTTTATTTACAAATAAATAGATGCATTTATTGTCATTTTCTCTTATTTCAATATGAGCAAATGACCATATGGGCAAGTGAGAGAGTAAATGGGAATAAGGGCGCTGCATTTGTAGCAGCAGGCACGGCATGACCGAAGTGAAGCAGGACAGCCAGCGCCACCAAAGGGTGGACTCTGTTGTAACGGATATGATGTGGGAGAGTATGATGGGGTGGGGCAGATTCAAGCTGCTGGACTTAAAGAATGGGGTCTGCCTCTGGAGCTGGTGGGGCTGGTGATTCCCCTGTTGCCGTGCTGCTGCCCTGCAGGTTGATCTCCTCTTTAAGGCTGCGGGCCAGGAGGGATGTGACTGCTTCTGCCACTGGGACACCCTCGTGGAGCACCCGGTAAACCTGGGTAGTGATAGGCATATCAACTCCCATGGTTGCAGCCAGGTGGTAAAGGGATTTAGATGTGTCAATACCCTCAGCCACCATATTCATTGAGGATACTAAGGCCTTCATGGTCATCCCCTGAGCCAGCTTATAGCCGACCATCCTGTTTCGAGAGAGCTCCCCAGTACAGGTGAGGACCAAATCCCCCATACCTGACAAACCAGACATGGTGAGAGGGTTAGCCCCCTTCTTTACTGCCAGCCTGGTCATCTCGGCCAGCCCCCGGGTAATCAGACCTGCTTGAGCGTTGTAGCCGTATCCCAGCCCGGTAGCAGCACCGGAGGCAATGGCGAGAACGTTCTTGCATGCACCGCCCATCTCCACACCAATCATATCAGTAGAGGTGTACGGCCTGAATGTGCGGGTAGAGAGAATCTGCTGTACAGCCTTGGCAACATTCTCATCTTCAGCGGCAATGGTCACGTTGGTGGGCTGCCCCATGGCCACTTCTCTTGCAAAGCTTGGCCCGGAGAGAACACAGATCATCTGTTTCAGGGCTGGTGGCAACTCTTCGGCGAGGATCTCGTGACCAAGGCGCAGGGACTGTTTCTCAATACCTTTGCTGCACAGGACAATGGGTATGCCCTGGGGCAGGCTATGGGTAATGCTGCCAACAAACGCCCTCACGTACTGGGTGGGAACTACAAGAAGTATTAGGTCAGCCCCTTCAATAGCATTGGGGGCATCGGCAACGGCTGTTACGGAATCGGGGAACTTGATGCCGGGGAGAAACTCCTTGTTTTCCCGCTCTGTGTTTATCTGCTCAAGAACATGCGGTTCGCGAACCCAGATAGCGGTCTTATAACCTTTAGTACCCATAAGATGGGCGAGGGCTGTCCCCCAGCTTCCTCCCCCCAAAACTGCAATTTTCATAATCCATTCATCCTCGCCAGACCGGCTGTGTCATTTGCTTGAGTCTGGCAATCATGGTCTGCCTCTGGCAGGCAGGGTAATACATTTAATTCAAGAGCCCCTCTCCCCCTAGCGTATGTATGTTCGGTTAAGCTGCAATTCCATGCTCCAATCCCACCACTCATTCCCCACATCTCTCACCTACCCAATACCTCCCTCCCAACACCTGTAGATACTGTGTTCCTTGTCAACCTAAAAAGTACAT
>CAYZFJ010000038.1:0-21232 GCA_964477705.1 uncultured Myxococcia bacterium
TGAGGTTACTGTGCTGGGGCAGGGGATAAGCCCTGGTGCCCAGGTGATGATTGGAGCCAATTATCTGCTTCGTGTGGAGCAGGTAGAGGGGGGGGTGAGAGGGATTGCCCCTCCGGGCCCGCCAGGTATGGCTGATTTGTGGGTGTTTAACATGGATGGTTTGCCGGGTGAGGGTGCGGATGGGCACGGAAACGGGGATGATGGTGGGGCTGGGGCTGGGGCTGGGGGGGCTGGGGGCGCGAGTATGGCTGCCGCCCGTTATCCGCAAGGCGTGGAGTACCGGGTAGAGCCTGTTTTGACACGTGTTGTTCTCCCTGCCGGGCCACAGGCGGGTGGTAATAGGGTGATTCTGCACGGGAGCGGCCTCTCTACGGAGATGGAGGTATATTTCGGTCTTGAACAGGCTGATGTGATTGGCGAGCAGAGCAGCGGCAGCGGTGATGGCGGCATGCAGGATGGGCAGACTCTGGAGTTGGTTGTGCCAGCGTCAGTCGTGCCGGGTCTGGTTGATGTGACCGTGGCCTCCAGTGTTGGCATGGTGAGCCTTGTTGAGGGATATTTTTACCATGCTGACCCCAATGTTGGCAGCGGCAGCGGCAGTGGCAGCGGTGCGGATATTCAGGGTGTGGTGCCCCGTTCAGGGCCTCGAGCTGGTGGAAATCGGGTGGTGTTGATTGGTGGCGGGGTCTCTGGGTTTGAGGATGGTACCGCTGTTGTCTCCTTTGGTGGCCGCCCCGCACAATGTGAAATAATTGCTAACATTACCATGCTTGCGGAATGCGTGGTTCCTCCTCCAGCAGAAGGTTCTCCTCCAGGCCCACTGACAGTGGATGTCTCTCTGAAACGTGATGGCATTGTGGCTGTTCTGCCCGGAGCTTACACCTACAATCCACCCCTCTCATTGTCTGCTATATGGCCTGTTGTTGGCCCTGAGGATGGTGGAACTCTGGTGACAATCGCAGGGGCGGGGTTTTGCAGGGAACCACAAGTCCTGTTTGGCACTATGGAGGCTCAGGTTGTCCGTCTGGATGATAATAGCAATGACAGCGGTAGCGGACAAGGTGGAGAGGGCGAGGGAGAACTGGTGGTTCTGACTCCTCCACACCCTCAGGGATATGTGGATGTGCTTGTCCGGTGTGATGGCGTTCAGGTCAGGAGGACTGGCAGTTACAGGTACCAGGCTGTTCAGGAACCGGCGATTTATGGTGTTTACCCCCGGTCTGGCAGCATTGCCGGGAACACAGTGGTTGAATTGCGGGGGCGTAACCTGAACCGGCTGGCCGATGTCTGGTTTGGCGATCAGAGAGCAAGGGAGCTGATCTTGGTTGGGCCTGGTCTGGTCAGGGTGCGTACGCCTCGCTGGCCACTGGAAGAGTCGGGTGTGCCTGTAAAGGCAAAGCTGAACGACGGTGTTATTCTTGTCGCTCCTGAACCGGGGTTCCGGTTTGTTGATTCTTCGGCGGGGTATGGTGGCATCTGGGGATTGCCCATTGATGGCGCCCTTAATGTGGCGGTTATCGATTCATACACGGGTGCCCCGGTGACTGGCGCACTGGCTATTGTTGGGGAAGACCCCTCTACCAGGCTGCAGGGGTTTACGGACGATCGAGGTATGGTTACCCTCTCGGAGCCAGGTTTTGCTGGTATTGTGGAGAGACTCCATGTGGGGCGACCGGGGTATGAGGGGAACACCTTTCTCAGCTTTGGTGCCGAGAACGTGCTGATCTATGCCGTCCCTTTTGAGTATGTACCACCCACTGGTGGGGGTGGAGGCTCTAATGTGCCTATCTATGGCACAGTGACCGGTCGTGTGACAGGCATGGGTAAGTATGTACCTCCCATTTCTAGGTGGGCTGGGGAGGAGAATGACGAGCTGGGGGATTTGTCCAACTGGGTGAAGATGATCCGGGTTGAGACTACCAGGACCAGTGCCTATGGGGGTAACCCTCAACCGGGGACTGGTGGAATGCTCTTTCAGGATGGGGAGTATCGGATCACCACCCGTCAGGGTAATCTGGCAGTAATTGCTCTCGGAGGCTACCTGAATCGCACTACCGCACAATTCATACCGGTAGTGATGGGCATTCGCCGCTATCTATTTGTTGTGGCGGGAGAAGAGTACAGCGGTATTGATATAGAGCTCGATATTCCTCTTAACAGGCGTATGGGCGTTGAGCTTATTGATCCACCCTGGGGGGATGGGGCTGGTACTAATGGGGTGGTCGCCACCCCCTATCTTGTTTTTAATCCTGAAGGTTACTCCAACTCATGGAATGAGGTTCGGACCAGCAACCGGGATTTCTGGCTTGAGGCTATCCCCGAGAGCGGAGCAGCCCCATTGGCTGATGTGCAGATGGAGTTGATGGCTGGTGTATATCGGGATGGGAGTCGGCCCATGTCTGTATTGTATACGGACGTCCCTGACTGGGGGACCAGGAATATGTTGCAGCTTGGTCCATTTGCTTCTATCCCCCATATTATTGATCCTCAGCCCCGCAATCTTATGGCTGGTGGGCGGCTCGTCTGGGAGATGCGAGGAGGTCAGAGGCCCCATGTGAATCAGATCCGGCTCCTCGATATGGAATACACAGGTGCCTGGCGTATTATTGGCCCTGGTGATGTGACCACCATGATGTTTCCGGTGGGCGTACCAGGTGTTCCAGCTTTGCCCAGTGGTTATTATGTGGCTACTTTCACTGCTGGCCTGATGCCTGGCTTTTCCATGGACAATTTTGAGTACAACCATTTATCCAGCCGGCTATATGACTCCTATTCGGTTGCCTGGTGGGAGCTGAGGAACTGAGAGCTGATTGGTGATCAAGCAACCGCAGATGAGGCCTCAGATTCAATGGTATCGGCATGGTCGAGGGGGGCGCACCATCGCTCTGGAGATAGCATGGTGGCTCCTTGCCCTGACCGCCGTCGCACTGTTCATGGTGCTCAAGTTGCATGGACTGGGCCATGCGATCTCCGACGATAATATATATTTTTATGCCGCCAAGTTAATGGCTGGCGGAACCATGCCTTACCGAGACTTCTTCTTTGCTCACCCTCCTCTTCACCTGGCAGTACCTGCTCTGGTCTATAAGATATTCGGGTTTGATCTTACGGTTTCCAGGTTGATTCCGGTTGGAGCTACCATGGTCAGTGCTGTCATGATCACGGCCCTGGTCCGCCGACACATGGGGCGTTTGGCAGCCTTGGTGACCCTGATAGCGTACCTGTTGGCAGGGCAGGTCCTTAAGGGGAGCACCAATTTGACGGGTGTGAATTTGACTGCCATGTGGATGGTTGTGGGCTTATGGGCTGTGATGGCCCGTCGCTTTGCCATAGGGGGCGTAATGATGGGGTTGGCGGTTGGTACGGGCATTTATGCTCTGGCAGCGGCCCTGGCATTAGCCGTTGTGAGCTTTGGGTCCGGCTGGCGACGAGGTCTGCGCATGTGTATCCCGTTTGTGGCTACCATTGCTGTGTGGAACCTGGCCGGATTGTTCGTGGGGGGAGAACAGTTCGTGGCTGGCGTTTACAGTTACCATGGGCTGAAAGAGAAGGCCGACATAATCAATCAGTTATTGATACAGGCCCATTACCATCCAAGGCACATATGGGCGTTCATACTGGCACCCTTTCTCGTCTTCCTGTCAGGAGCAGTTGGCTCGCGTGGACAATGGCACTTGGTCGAGCTACTTGGCCCAAGAGCTTTTTGGCTAGGCGATGGGGATGGGGATGGGAAGGCGATGGCAGTAGAGGCACGAAAAGTCAGGAAAGCAGGCCATGGAGGGTCAGATATAGCAATCGATGGGGCTGCTAACTGTGCCAGATTCGCCTGGCTGCTAACCGCTGCCCTGATAATGGAATTTTCATTGTTTAAGGAGCTGCACTCCCACTATTTTACGCTCTGGTTTCCCACCCTCTCCATTCTTGTTGGCTATGTCACAGTGCTCTGCGTCAAGATGATCACCCTGGCATTGAAAAATTGGGAGCATGGGGGTATTGCCAGAGGCGTGCTGGGATTCCTGATCCTCGTATTCCTGGTGATGCTGCCGGTGTTCGGTCTGTTTGAGGGTGTGATTGTGAATCGCCAGGAGCGGCGCATGGCCAGTGGAGAAATTAGAGCAGATTCCACAGGTTTTTTGAAAGAACGAGCCCAGAAGGGGACCATGTATCACTTCACATGGAGCCCATCTCCAGTTCTTCCTCGGTTCGGTGAATTGGCTCGTCATCTTTTCTGGCGAGATTATCGGATTGCCGGAGAATGGCAACCGGGGTTTCGGTGGTATCTCCAGAGCAAGAAGCGCACTTTTCTTACGGCTCAGGAGATAGCATCATTTATACGTGAAAATTCTGCTCCGGGAGAGACCATCGCAGGAGCTTCCACTATAGCCCCATTGCTAGCTCTGTTGTCCGGTCGCGAAATTGCTGCCCTGGAAGTAGATACCAATTCCAAACGGTTCAAGTCGGGTATGATCACTATGGCGGAATACTTTGAACGTATCTGTAGTGACAGGGTAAGATTTATTGTTGGAGCGCCACAGTCATTGTTCAGCCCTGGTTTGGTCGCCAATCATGGTACAGTGCGAACCCAGTTCAGGGTGGTCAGGCAGTTCCACGATAAAGGGCTTCTTCACTGGCGTGACTATCCGATTACGATTTATGAGCGGGTTACGCCTGACGCTCCTGTTGGGCGGAGTGTTTGTCGATACATTCCCTGAGCAGTTGTTTTAGTACTCATCGATCATCTGGTCGTCGTAAGACTCTCTGGGCGCTTCCTGGATGGGGGCGGTATTCACAGCCTCCTCCTCCAGGTTGAACCTCAGGGTATGGTTTTTGCGTGACACAATAGAGACTTTACCCGTGGCAGGCAGGTATCCAGGTGCATTGACCTGAATGTTGTGATCTCCTGAAGGCAGCTCATAACGGGTCAGAGGACTCTGTCCGGCGAACACCCCATTAATGATCACAAGGGCGTTTTCAGGACTTGTTCTGATTGTCAGGAAACCCGGAGTCTCATTCAGGTCGATGTTCAGTGTGGTAGTCTCACCATTCTTGAGGGTGACCTCTCTGGTCATCTCCTTATACCCACTTAACGAAATAATCAGGGAGTGATTACCTTCACGCAACTTGGTGAATGTGCCTGGAGTCTCACCAAGCCGCTGTCCGTTCATGATTACCACCGCTCCGACAGGATTGGTGTTCACCCGCAGTGTGGGGAAGATGCTGTTCATCTGCACTGTGAGCCGGTTTACCTGACCCTTGGAGATGCGCACATTGCGGGTTTCAGGTTTGAAGTCCTGCATGTGGATGGATACTGCGTGCTGACCCACAGGTACTTCGGCCCTATCCAGTGGAGTAGTGCCTAAGACCACATCGCCGACCACAACCATTGCACCCTCAGGATCGCTGTTGACCGAGAGATATCCATTGGCAGGCTTGGGCCTGGCTTTGCCCAGCTCCTTCTGTATCTCAGTCAACTGTCCTTCTTCAACCCTGACCAGGAATTCTTCAGTCTCGAAACCGGCAAGGCTGACTTTTACCAGGTATGTGCCTGCAGCGATCAGGTAATCCTTTATTCGCTGGTTAGGCTGGAATCGGGTACCACCTACGATTCTGGTAGAGTTGGCAGGAACAGTACTTAAGGTTAACAACCCCATTCCTGGTGGGAGAGGCTCCTTCTCCAGGACCAACTCTAAATCGTGCTTGCCACCCCGCTCCACCACTACCACCTGCTCTAAGGGCAGATAGTCGGTCATGGTGAGCTTTACATTGTAGTTGCCCGCCTTGAGGAGACGGTTCTTGAGAGGTGTCCTCCCAAGCCGTTTCCCGTCAAGCCAGAGGACTGCGCCTGATGGTGTTGAATTGATGGACAGGTGTCCGTTGGGGGGCAGGGTCTTGACCAGGTTGGCCCAAACCTGTTGTTGTGAGCCAGGGATAACGGTCACATTCTCTGTATACTGATCGTAGCCCTTCAGGTTGACAACTACCTGCTTATTGCCGGGCTGTATGGTCAAATCCTGGATGGGGGTAACCCCAACCCTGCGCTTGTCAATTGTTACTGTGGCTCCAGCCGGGTTTGACACGATGGTCAGCTTGCCTGATGAAGGCTGAAGATTAAGGGTGACCATGTTCTTGCGCCCGGTCTGCACCACCACCTGCCTGCTTACTGTTTCATACCCGGGCAGACTGGCTTGAACCATCACTGGCCCAGGCGGAATCTGGAGGTTATTCACAGGAGAAGGGCCGATGTCGGCACCGTCAATCAGGATTTTGGCCTGGTCGGGAGTTGTGATGATATCCAACTGACCCATGTGGGGTACCATGATGAATTCTTTGGCCGTGTGGCTGTAGGACTCAACCATGATAGATGTCTCCACGGTCTGGTAGTTGGGCATCTCCATGCGAAGCTGATACTGGCCAGGGTTCATCTCTTTCCGGTTTAATGGTGTCTGGCCGAGCAGACCGTCTTCGTAATAGATGGAGGCTCCGGGAGGATCGGTAGTTAAGGTAAGGTAGCCCTTTGCCTGCATGGGCACAGATGTAGGTATGGATCTGGGGTTGCTGGCAGCAGGCTGTGGCATAGGCGCCGGCACCTGCTGGGGTTGGTATGCGATTGGTGCAGATGGGAAGTTGTCAGGTTCGAAGTTATCAGCCAAGGCAAAGTCGATGATGGGCTGTATGTTCAAACCATCTAAGGCTGAAGTCAATCTTGGCCCTGAGCCAGATTTGGAGACTGCGTCAACCCAGTCGGTTTCGCCAGAGGCGGTGACCAGACGCACGCTGACTACATACCGGTTTCTATTGTCGCGGTTGACAAGACCCCAGATCACGCTTGATGTGTTGCTGGCGGCTATTACATTGCCCATGCATTCATCGTCAGCGCACCCGGCGAGCGGGGCGTAGGCAGCGCCCAGCATCTGGGCTAGATGGGGTTCGGCAATGGCGTTTACGCCGGGGGTTGAAGTTACCTTATGCCAGAGGAGCCCGTTGAGGGTCTGCATAGTCTCCACGGGGAGGTCTTCGCTGGAGCGGAATCCCATCACTGCCATACCCATGTTATCGGCCATGGCTGGCGTGGAGCCTGTATTGAAAATCATAAGTACCAGTGCAATAACAAAAGGCAGCCGGGTACAGAATCGAAACATCTTTCAAACCTCTAATCGAACGATTATTTATATCGTTTAAACCCATAACATGTGCACAGCACAATTCTTGGTGAATACCACCGTACAGGGTATTTAGTCAATCATGGTTGTTTTGGATTGGGGATTTTGCCGATGTAATAAGGTTGCCATGCAAGTTCAATTTCCTGGAGAAACAGGCGTGAGGGGTGGTGGTCGGTTGTGGGTGATGGTGGCTATGGTGGCAATGGTGGCTTCCTGTGGGTGGGTAGGACTCAGATTATGAGGAAGCGTATTTTCTGATTCTCCTTGATCTAGACGGGTGCAATAAGGTAGATAAGTGGGATGTTTTCATGCCTGGATTCTGTGGATGGAAATCGTCAATAACCGCACTAAGCTAGCTGTTTGCAGTAACAGTCTGTTGTTTTTGCGGTGTTCGTTTTTTTTGTTGATCTGTTCTTCCAGCGCATCTTTGCATTCACTGCAATAACAACAACAACGGTTAGCGGATAATGTCACGCATCATTGCCATCACAAATCAGAAAGGCGGTGTGGGTAAAACTACCACAGCGGTCAATATTGCCGCCTCATTTGCCGCTGCCGGTTATCGTGTGCTCCTTGTGGATGCAGATCCCCAGGGAAATGCTGGATCCGGACTTGGTGTGGTTGCCAAGAAATATGAACGCACCCTCTATCACGCAATGGTGGGCCTGGCGTCGGCGGAAGAAGCGGTTCGTCAGTCGGTCATGGAGGGGCTGGATGTGCTCCCCTGCAGCCAGGACCTTGCTGGTGCGGAGGTAGAGCTGGTAGGGCTGCCCGGACGGGAGGGTCTCCTCAAGAAGGCTGTCCGTCCTCTTGCAGGCCGGTACGATGTGTGCTTCATCGATTGCCCTCCGTCGCTCGGTTTGCTCACGGTTAATGCACTGGCTGCCACCGACGGGGTGGTGATCCCTGTGCAGGCTGAGTACTATGCCCTGGAAGGTGTAAGTCACCTGATGCAGACTATAGATATTGTGCATAGGGGAATTAACCCGGCCCTGATGATTGACGGGGTGGTGCTGACCCTGTTTGATGTGCGTAATAACCTGTGTCACCAGGTGGCTCGGGAGGTGCGCTCATATTTCGGTGATCTCACCTTCAACACGGTAATCCAGCGGAATGTGCGGCTGGCGGAGTGCCCATCGTTTGGCAAGCCTGCTCTGCTTTATGATGCCAGGTGCCCTGGCACACGTAATTACCAGTTGTTGTCCAGAGAGCTGGGGGATCGGATAGGTTTGCCGTTCAGTCGGGATGGAGAAGGCGATAGTGTGGGCGGTGCAGGTGGGTATGCAGGTGCTGATCAGGCGACTGGTTGATGATACTTATTTATGGAAAATAAAATGAGTGATTTGGAAAATAAACAGGACCGGAGTTCTGCTGTCCGAGATAGTGGTGCCAAGGCATCTCCAGGGCGTTCTGTGTTAGGCAGGGGATTGGGATCGCTCATTCCAATCGGGCTTGATCCGGGGATGGCTGGTCCTGAGAGCTTTTTATGCCCTATCGACAAGATTAAGATCTGTGAGATCCAGCCAAGGGTTGAGTTTAATAACAAGAAGCTCGCTGACTTGGCCACATCGATCTCCCATAGTGGAATTCTGCAACCAGTGGTGGTGCGGCGCGAAGGCGATGAGTATGTGATTGTTGCCGGGGAGAGAAGGACAAGGGCAGCCAAGATGGCAGGATTGACCAAGGTTCCGGTGGTGGTCAAGGATGTTAGTCCCGAGGATGCCTATGAGCTGGCATTGGTTGAGAATGTGCAGCGAGAGGATCTGGGACCACTGGAGGAGGCAGAAGCCTACAAGCGGCTTCTGGAAGAGCGGGGTTATACCCAGGAGCAGCTTGCTTCACGGCTCGGCAAGGATCGGACCACCATCGCCAACTCCCTGCGGCTTCTTAAGCTCCATGTAGCGCTTAAGGAGATGGTTCAATCTGGGGAATTGACGGCTGGTCATGCTCGGGCGCTGCTGGGGCTTACCGATGAGGGCGAGCAGCTCAGGTTGGCTACTCTGGCTGTGGAGCGGGGTTATTCGGTTCGGGCTGTGGAGGAAGCTGTCAGGCAGAAGAAAGCTCGGGCGGCAGGTGGTGACAAGGCGGGAGCAGGGGAGGCTGGTAAGAGCAGAGCGAGAAAGGCTGGTTCCCTGGTGGGTGAGAGCGGGGATATGGGAGCCCTTGTGCCTGAGCTTCCGTCGTTGCCCGATTTGCCTCCTCTGCCTGATTTCTCCAATTTGTCTGGGCGTGGGGAAGTTGCTGGGCGTACCAATATTACTGAGGCCAGCGGTGGGAATGGGATGGTGACCGGCGTGGATGGGGAGGGCTTTCCTCTTGATTCCTATTCTTCGGAGCAACTTGCAGCCGTCCTGGAGGAGCGCTTGGGGCTGGGGGTGAAGCTGAGGTCAGCAGCAGATGCAACTACCGGAGAGACGGGCGATGCCTCGGGCGAGGGTGTGCTGGAGATCACTTTTACATCTCGTACTGATCTGACAAGGTTGCTTCGGCTGCTCTTTTCCTGAATCCTCCCAATTTCCCTCAACTTCACGATTAGTGTCATTGTTCACCCCCATACCATGCCCCTTTGGTCTGTGCAGGTAAACGGCATGGGGAAGTGGAGTGGGATGCAGGGCCGGTGTGCCCGGATGCCCTTAGATTATTCTCCCAAGGGCGATGATGCGGCGCATGGAACTATCTGGCAGGTTGAATGATTCTATATGTTTTATCTCCAGACCATTGTCTTTTTCGCAGGTGCCGAGACCAGGTGGATCCGTAGGGCCCAGCATGGCCCAGATTCTAGCGTCGGCATCGTCGGTCATCAGGCCGGCTCCCTTCTCCAGCCACTGTTGATACTGGAAGGTAGCCCTGGATGTGACGTGATCAAACTTCGCCTGGAAGCTGGGCTGGGCAAGCACATCCTCCACCCTCTCGCAGAGAACGGTCACATTGGCCAGGTTCAACTCCCTGACCACTGTTCTGAGGAAGGCCACCCGTTTTCCCCTCGGCTCCACCAGTGTCACTCTCATGGCATCATGAGCAATGGCGATGACCAAGCCTGGAAACCCCGCACCGCTTCCGATGTCAATCAGGGAGCCGTGGGGAGGGAGCAGACGGGCAAGGGCATAGCTGTCCAGTAGATGGCGTGTGTGCCACACCTGTCTGTCTGCCGGCGCTACCAGGTCCACTCGGTCGTTCCAGGCGGCAAGCAGATCCAGGTAATGGTCACCTGCCTGTGAGAGCTCATTGGGAAAAGCCAGGTCATGGTTGCGGATTGCATCTGCTTTATTGTCTGCCAACACGTGGATTAACACCTCTGGTTGCTATTGGGGAGCATGTAGAATTCCGGCATCCCGGAGTGGAACAGTCACCTGAGCATCTATGGTCCTTTAAAATAGAGCATGCATCTGGAGAGTAAACCTAAGGCATATGGATTCAGATTTCCAACAATCATTAAACTGAATTAATTCGAGCGGATGGTTCAGGGTACTGCGGTGTAAGGAGAACTTTGGCAAAACGTAAAGGTCTGCTCGTGTTTTACACTTATTAGTCTTGACTAATTGTGGCAGCGATGATGTGGGTATAATAGCTCAACTTACTCTTCGCTGGTGAACTTGAACGGGATAATTATGCGCTCAAACAGTACCAGGTATTTGTCTGTCATGAACTCTATCTGAACGGGGTTGTTTCGGTCTCCTGCTTTGCCAGGGTCATAGCCAGGCAACATGGGCGCAGGAAGGGGCGGGATAAGACCGTTAAACCAGTCCAGTGCGATTGTATTTCTGATCTCGGCCTCTGTTCTACCGTAAACGCCCTCTATCTGGAATGACTGGGGAACAAAAACCAACTGCACCCAACCGGATTCCCGGTCCAGGTCAGGCTTAATAATACCGGTTAGGCGTCCGGACGACGTCCCACCCCCAACGCTGCTCAATTTGTGGGAACGGACCTGGAAGTTGATACTTATCCGTATCTCTTCTCTGGACCTGTCTATGATTGACTCCTGAAAACTGAAAGCAAAATCCTCCCGGGATAATCCAGCAGGCAGGAATGAATTTACGGCACGCCTTAGATAGTCTGCATGGATGGCCAGGTATGGATGAGCACCCCCGTCCACAAGCCATGGTGCGGCATCTTCTGTCCGGTTGAGCACCTTCCGCTTTTCGGCAATCTGTTGAAGGTCTGTCTCTTTCTCCTCCTGTAATAGCCTGAGCCGCTCCTGCAGAGCCGCTTGATCGGCCTGGAGCATCTGAATATGCACCGGTTCGTCAACAGCAGCGGGCGCCGCACAGGATGAAGCAATTAACCCATAAAAAACGGAGGCCATGATAAGTAAGGAAGCTTTAATAACGATTCTTCTCATAACTACTGCCTCCCAGTCAGAGTGATTGATGGAACTCGCAGTAACACACGCTCGTTTGCCACCTGAATAGTGACGGGAACATTCATCTCCACATAGTTGACGTTGCGCTTGAATCCATCACCAGTTCTCTCCATGGAAACCCCCATGGAGTGTGCTGTTCTTACAGGAATCTCCAGAGCAGGGATAAACCCTGACAGGTAACTGTTTATGGATGATTTGCCGGTTCTGCACGAGACCTGGAAGCCGGAGACCCTGAAAGTCCTGTTAGTGTCCGGTGACAGGTTGCCGTTGCTGGTGCCTGAGCAGGTGCCGGAATCTGACTGGATGGTATATCTGGCCGAGAATGCCAGGCTGTCCTGTTGGGTCTGAAACTTGGGTGCGGTGAGGGTGAATCGAAAATCGGGGCCCTGGCCCTGGATTCCGTCAATGGCGCCCATGAGGTTGTCCAGGAGCATCCCCGTTGCCAGCTCCATGTGCACATGATCTCGGTAAAGAAAGGTCTTCGCTGCTTCCTGGTCCATCTGGGTATATATCAGGGAGATGCGTTCTTCAAGGGCCGCACTCTCCTGACGCACGCTGGCCATCTCCCTCTCTATAGAAGCAATCTGGGCCTTAGTGGCATTGTTTCGTTCCAGTAGAACTTTAGCCTGGGGGCCGGGAATGATGGCTCCGCCGCAACCGGTGGCGAGTAGAATCACGACGCCTGTGAGCATGGTAAGGAGCAGGGGTTGCACTGTTCTTGAGAAAGTGGCCATAAAAAATCCTTTCCTTCCAAAATACCCAATTTTTTTGTCCGGTGAACTTGTGAGGTTAGCAAGGCAGTTCAATCATGTCAAATCGGTCATGGTGCGCTCTCGGTTTCTATCTCAATGGTGAAGAAAAACTTCATGGGTAAACTTGGCCAGGAACCTGAGAGGCTTGACACTAAGGTTTGGAAAATATGAAGAATTTCGCAGAGTTATGCTGGATTAACTGCTTTTGCCCTTCTTTTTTGTCCCCCTTGCGTCAACTGAACCTTGGGAACCATCCTCATGTTGTGGAGGGAAATTCATGACAAAGAGAGTAGCGGAGAGCGAGCAGCAGAAACGGCCGCTCGTCTTGGTGGTAGATGATCAGCGGGACGACAGGGATGCAGTCAGGGATCTGCTCCTGTCTACCGGGTGCAGGGTTGATGCGGTCTCTGGTGGGGGGGCTGCCTTGAGCAGGTTGTCCGAAGAGCCCAAGCCGGATCTGGTACTGCTTGATATGCGAATGCCTGGAATGGATGGGCTGCAGTTTCTCAAGAAGTACAAAGAACAAGGGGGGAGAGTTCCCGTTATTATCGGCTCTGCTGTGGGAGGAAGGGACTCCATCGTCAAAGCCATGCAGGAAGGTGCTGAGGACTATCTGGTCAAGCCGTACAACATGGTGGAGCTAGGGGAGGCAGTGAGGCGGCTTCTCAAGGGAGTGTATCTGGATGACGGCAATCGGATTGAGTCAACAGTGAGTGATGACTTTATCACCGCCAATGATGAGATGCGCCGGATCCTGCTGCGGATTGAGACCGTTGCCAATACAGACGTTCCGGTTCTGATCACCGGGGAGAGCGGTGTTGGTAAGGATATTCTTGCCCGGGCTCTGCATAATAAGAGTCGGCGAGCATCCAAGGCCTTTGTAAAGATCAACTGTGCATCCCTGCCTGGTGAGCTTCTGGAGAGCGAGCTGTTCGGTCATGAGAAGGGAGCCTTCACTGGAGCCAGCAGGAGCAATACAGGCAAGCTGGAGCTGGCTAACGGTGGGACGGTGTTCCTGGATGAGATTGGCGAGATGTCGCCTGAGCTGCAGGCCAAGCTTCTGCAGGTACTCCAGGATAATGAGTTCTACCGGGTGGGAGGTAACCACAAGGTGTCGCTGGATGCCCGGGTGGTGGTGGCAACCAACCGGAATATGGAGCAGGCCATTCGTGAAGGTAGCTTTCGGGAGGATCTCTTTTTCAGGCTTAACGTGGTTTGGCTCAAGGTACCACCTCTGCGGCGCCGCAAAGAGGATATTCCGCCATTGGCCGAGCATTTCCTGGTCAAGTACTCCTCCAGGTACAACCGGAATGCGGGGAATCTACCAAGGGAGCTTATGCTCAAGCTCATGGAGTTTGATTGGCCGGGCAATGTTCGTGAGCTGGAGAGCACCATCCGCAGATTCGTGGTATTTGGTGATGCCCAGTCTGCTCTAGAGGGGTTGAGCAGCCCTCGGGGGGAGGAGGGGAGTGCTGGAGATCCGGGTAATGAGATGCTGGAGTCACTGGGACTCAAGGAGATTGGCCGCCGGGCTTCCCGGGAGGCGGAAAACAGGGCGATTGCCGAGGTGCTGCGGCAGACCCGGGGCAACAAGCGTGAGGCGGCCAGGGTGCTCAAGATCTCTTACAAGGCCTTGTTGTACAAGATCAGGGACTCCCAGATTGATTTCCTTGATGAGCGGTGGCGGGTGCAGCAGGGCGGGTAAAAGGTACAAGGTTAACCCGTTGATTTGAAAGCGGTTTCGATGGCTGGAAAATATGGGGTGGGATCATGGTTATACCATCACCTTGATCCGTTTTGGCCGTTATCCCCCAGTGTTTTCTTCTGGGCCAGCTTGCGTGGTCCTCACATTTCTACGGCCTACAAGAGCTGCCATAAGCAGGAGAACTCCAAGAACAGCGACTGTCATCGTAGGAGATAACGCCAGACCAGTTACACGACCTGTCACCCATATGACAGCGAGGGTTATCCCCGCTGCACCTGAAAGCCGCAAAAGGGCTTGAATCATTGAATACTCCCCGGATTCCTTGGATGCATGATTCTGACTCTGAATCCGTCTTCTGGCGGTGCGAACATCAGCTCATATTTCACCGCCATCGACATCTGGTGTTTCAATAAGGGTGCCAGACGGCAGTTAGAATTTTGTGAATGATTTCAATGGGTTACACCGCCTTGCCTGGTGAGGTGTTGCGGGGTTTAGCGAAAAAGAGGTGGAATATCAAGCCTTTACGATAAGGCATAAATTGTCTGCCCTTGATAGGGAAATTAATTCCGTTCCAGTTCAATGCTTTTCTTAGTGTTAATTCTAACCCGTTGATTTCAAAGTACAATTTAGGCTGGCACATTCTGTGCGTCAATCAATCCTCCGAGAGGAGGTTTGAGAATATGCCTGATTTAGGTCCACCATTGCCGGCTGGTAAGAATTGTCTAGGAAGTACCCCCAAACACTTTTGGTCAACCTCATGGCTGAGGGGGGCTCAGGGAGGTGGGCGGGGGCGCCTGCTGCGTCCACAGGGGGTGTTGCATGTATTTCTTCTGCTGTTGCTGTTGTCGGTCTCCTTGGTTACCTCATGCACCACCGCCCGTTCCCCTGTGCCAGATGAGAAGGGGCCTGAGATCAGCGAGTACATCATCGGCGTTGAGGATGAGCTTCACATATCTGTGTGGCGGGAGGAAGCCTTGACCAGGACTGTGCCGGTACGGCCTGATGGTCGGATCTCTCTACCTCTGGCCGGGGAGGTTGTAGCAGCAGGATTAACACCAAAACAGCTTGAAAAGGAGATCACTGAACGTCTTGCCGGATATGTGCAGGATCTGCCGGTTTCAGTGGTAGTGACAGAGATAAATCATCTGCGATTTTATGTGGTGGGGGAGGTTACTCGCCCTGGTGCCTATCCTCTACGGACTCGATACATCAGTCTGGTGCAGGCTCTGGCAGTAGCAGGTGGTTTCACTGATTTTGCTGATGAATCAGGAATCCTGGTTTTCCGCACAATGTCCGATGGAGGCCAGAAAAGATTCAGAGTTGACTATCAATCTTTGGTAGGACGTAACAGTGATAACACTTTTACCATTTATCCTGGCGACACTGTGGTGGTTCCCTGATGAGGATAATGAGCAGATTAACGGCAAGCCTGATTATGGCTTGCGGTTTGGTAATAAATGGGCTGGGTGTGGTGTGCCCTGTAGCCATTGCTGGTACGCCGCCAGTGGAAACCATGGCAGGGCTGGGGCTGGGAATGGGTTATGACGATGGGTATGTGGAAGGTCCGTACACTATCGGTCTGATGCCTTCACTCAGGCTTAGCACTACCAACGATGAGTACCGCAGATTTAACGCTGACATAGGATATAACGGCAGGTTGTGGGCCTTTCAGTCTAAATTGGCTGGTGCAATGGACCACCGCTTCAGTGGCAGAGTTCGCTACCTGATGGCTCGTACCCGCTCTATCTCCAGTGAGTTTCATCTTCATGCCACAGACAGCACAACCATCCCTGATATTGGTGAGGGAGCCCGTGCAGCCGGGCCCCGCACCGCAGCTTCGGTGGTGGTGGGGCCTACATTCAGCCTCGACCGGCGAACCGACCTGTCGGCTCGGTACGACATGCAGGTTAGAACTGCTGAGCGCCCACGGCCTCTCTCAACCCAGACCCACGGACTTGTGCTATCCGGGGAGCGTGCAGCCAATTCTCAGGGCACCATTCTGGGTAGCAGCAGCCATAGATTCTTTCTGCAGGCCAATGGCAGTTATGCCACATCACACAATATTTTTGTCGGGTACCGGCAATTTTTGAAACGATCCATTGTGGGGGAGGTCCTGGCTGGTCCGTTGCTGCTGGTGCCTGTAGGGGAGGGGCGACGCCCCAGGTTGGGAGAGCCTGCCTGGAGCTGGGGTGGCGCTGTCAGGGTTGTGCATACGGGGAGGCGAGTAGCCACCGGCTTTTATCTGGAACGGGCGGTTGAGCCCTATCCGCTTGAGACGGACATCCTCTGGAGCGAATCTGCAGCAGCTCGAGCGTCGTTCAGTGCGATGGAAAGTCTGCGCTTCAACCTTACGGCGGGGGCGTATCGCAGCGGGTTGGCACCAGGTGGTGATACCCAGTTCCTGGGCGGGTGGGGAAATGTGGAGGCCTTAATGGCCTTGTCGGACCAGATTGATGTGGGGCTGGATCTGACCCATTTTAGCCAGAGAGATTATGAAGACGCATTCGATCTGACCATTAACAGGAATGTTTTTCTGTTGAAGCTGGTGGGTGGTCTCCCCAGTATGGAGGCGGTTCATGGAAGATAGGTTTGGCTCACGTTCCACTAGTTCGGGCAGCATGACATTCATGGGTGCCATGAGGAGGAACCTCTGGGTTTTTCTGGTGGTGACCGTACTTGTCCTTATTGCCGGCACCGTGGTTGTGCTCACTCTGCCGGACTCCTGGCGGGTCAGGGGGGCGGTGGCAGTGCGGCTCCCACTCTCTTTTGAAGATATGCGGGATACCGCACCCCGTCTGGAGGAGGAGTCCCAGAGGCTGCTTGTACAGTTGACGGCCAAGCCTCTCCTGATTGAGGTGGCGGGACGGACCGGGCTGCTCGACAGGGAATCTGAAAAGATGGGGCAAGAAGGGTTGGCGGAGGTATTTCGCTCCAAATTGACCATTGTGCCTGAAGGGACCAGAGCCTATGTGGTCAATCTTGATGGATCTGAGCCCCAAAAAATGACCTATGCCCTGAATCTGCTCCTGGAGAGGGTGGTGGAGAGCAGCCGTGAAAAGGGAGATTCAGACAGAGAGGCAACCAGTGCTGCCCTGCGCAATAAGCTGGATGGGGTGCTGGTAGAGCTTGAGGATTTGAACAGCAAGATAGCCGGGTTCAAGAAGCTGTACGCAGGCAGCCTGCCCGAGGATCTTGAGGCCAATCTGGTGCTCATGGCCCAGGCTAATGAGCGCATGCTCCTGGGGCGGATGTCAGAGCCTCGAGGACGAGACGACACCAGGGCCCTGGAGACAGTGGAGGCAGGTGCCCTGGGACGCTATGCGGATGTGGTCAGCAAGTATAAGCAGGAGCACCCTGATGTGTGGCGGGCTGGGGAGGTGCTCAAGTCTATCAAGCGGTATCGGCAGGCGGCGGGGTTGGCTGAGGAGGCCGTGCCAGAGCTGGAGATCGCCAAAGACGCAATGGAACGCATCAGCCAGCTAGAGAAGCGGTTAGGTCAGGTGCCTGAGGTTGGCGAGAGGCTGGGAGTGATGATGGAGCAGCGGCGAATTCTCCTGGAACGGAAGATGAGCCTGCAGCGGCAGTTGGATGATGCCACCATGAGGATGGAATTGTTTGGTGATGGTAAAGGAGCCCCTTACCAGATTGTAGAGATGGCGCATCTGCCTAAGCTGCCTTCCGGACCCAACAGGCTGTTGCTCCTCGGCCTGGTGCTACTGGGGGCTGTGGTGGCAGGTTTTCTGACTGTGATTGTGCGGGATCTTTTTACTCAGGCGCTTTCCAGACGGCGTACTGGTAACCCCATGTAAGGACGGTCTGGGAGAGCATCTGTATTCTGTCAAGGCAGGTTAAGTTCACAAAATTGTTTGGGCGGGTTGGGTGCACTGCTGACGAAGGGCACGGCATGCCGTGCCCCTACAGGGGTTGTGAGGGAGGTGTTGTGAGGGAGGTGTTGGGTGGGAGGTGTTGGGTGGGAGGTGTTGGGTGGGTGATAGAGCGCAGCAGTGGCCGGCGGGTTGGGTGCACTACTGACGAAGCCCGACAGGTGTTTGGTGTGGGGTGTGCGCAGGCGCTGTGTGGGAGAAGCTGTCGGCTCTGCTGGTGGTGTTCCCCTCGTGCTGTGTTTTCCCTGTTGTCAACTGTGGCAAGGAGGTAGCTAAGACAATGGCTCCATTTAGTAAAAAGCTGTCAAAATGGGGGAAACAGGATGTGCAGACAGGAGCCGGCAATGGGGCCGACTTGTTGGGACAGAGCGATTCTGGGACTGTGGAGGCAGGTAGTGCATCGGATTCGGACCTCCAGGGAGGAGTGGATGATGGGATGAGCCCTGCTCTATCAGCCCTGGAGATAGGGAGAGATAATAAGCCAGAGAGGATGACCAACCATTTAGGGGGAAGTGTGACGGGGCAGAGAGGGCGACTGGACTATGGCGCCAGAGGGTCGTCTCATGTGGCCGCTCACTTGTCGGGCGTGATGGTGAGGTTCCCGGTGCTTGATGATGCTGTTGCTCAGGAGCGGTATCTGGAGCTGGCCCGCAAAGTACGGGCTGCCTGTCCCAAGCCTGCGGTGATTGTGACTGCCAGTGCGGAGTCAGGAGAGGGGAAAACCACCACAGCAATGAATTTGGCTCTGGCTTTAAGTATGAGAGATGACGGGAAGGTGTTGTTGGTTGACGGTAACTTGCGTAACCCTTCTATCAACAGACTGCTGGATATTGGAGAGAGGGCGGGGCTGGCTCAAATTTTGGATGGGAGCACCCCGTTTCAGCAGTTAGTGGTCGAAATCAGCCATAATATCCACTTTCTACCTGCGGGAATGGGTATGGCGGTGGATGCTGCCCATGTTCGTCTTAATTCCAGTGCGCTGGGTACCCTGTTTGAGAGTTTCAAGTCGGTTTACGACCATGTAGTTGTGGATGTGCCCTCAGTCTTGCTCTGCAGTGATGCGGGATTAGTTGCTGAACGGGCTGATGGAGTGGTGCTGGTGGTTCGGGCCGGTAAAACCACGGTGAGTTCTGTGCAGAATGCTCTGGAGCTGCTGCGACCGGGGAATGTGCTGGGCTGTGTGCTTAACGGGGTAACCGGTCGGGAAGATGAATATGTAGATCGGGGCGCTAAAAAGAGCGGCAACAGAACCTGAACGGTAACCAAAGCTCTTTAACTCACTGTGGCACCTGCACTGATTGTTGAGGGGGCATGCGGTGCCCTCCCTGGAGGAGGGTGAGTAAATGGAGTGGTGCTTATATGATTAGGCTGTTCAAACATTACTGTGCAACGCCTGTGGTTCTTCTGTTTATTGTGGAGACTTTGGTCCTTGTGGCGGGATTCGCCATCTCAATCAGATTCCTCGGTGCAGGTGAGGGGTGGGGGGGTGTTGGCGGTCCTGTGGGCGCCGCAGGGGAAGCCGGATTGAGAGTGCCCACCGCAGCCGACGTGGCTGGTCGTGCCTTTTTAGCGGCAGCAATTGTGCAGTTCATGCTGGTGATGCTGGACTTATATGATCCTGTACGTATCTCAGAATCGAGGAACCGTCCCAATTCTCTATTGCCGGGAAGAAGAGTTGTGCTGGCGGCTGGGCTGGGTGCAGTGACTTTGGCTGGCTTGTCACTCATTGTGCCTGAGCTGGTTGTGGGTGGGTATGCCCTGCCTGTGGGGTTGGTGAGCGGTGTGGCTATGATTACGGTGCTTCGTCTGGCTGCTGTCTCTGAAGTGCCGGGCGTTACAGGTAATGAGCGGGTATTGGTGGTGGGATCGGCCAGGGCCAGAGCCAGGTTTTTTAGGCAGGTTTCTGGTTCTCCGGAAGCTGCTGATTGCCAGTTTTTCAGCCACAATCGAGCCGAGAGTTTGCTGGATGCTGTGGAGCGGCTGCAGACGGACCGGGTTCTGGTGAGCTCTGACAGAAACGGTCTGCCGCCGACAGGGGACCTGGTGGCTGTGCGAACCAGAGGGGTAGCGGTAGAGAGTTACGCTGACTATGTGGAGAGGGTCTTCCGCAAGATCCCTGTTGGGCTGATCAGAAATGTGGATTTGGCATTAGGCCCTGGAATGAAAGAGACGAAAGTCGAGCTGGTGGTGGGCGGTGTCATCGACCGTGGGATTGCCTTGGTGCTTCTGCTCCTGCTCTCACCTTTGCTGGCTATAGTATCACTGCTTGTCAAGCTCACCTCAGAGGGTAAGGTCCTTTATACTCAGCCCAGGGTGGGTGAGGGGGGGAAGGTCTTCTATCTGTATAAGTTTCGGACTATGTACAGCGGTGCCCAGACCGAATCAGCGCCAAAGTGGGCTAGCCGTCGGGACAGCCGGGTAACCCCTGTGGGCAGAATTTTGCGTAGATTCAGGATTGATGAGATCCCACAAGCTCTCAACATCCTGAGGGGGGAGATGTCTTTTGTGGGACCCAGGCCGGAGCAGCCTGCCCTGGCCGATGATCTGCGTAAAAAGATACCCTTCTATTCTCTCAGGGAGACAGTGAAGCCCGGGCTGACCGGCTGGGCCCAGATTAACATGGAGTACGCCGGCTCCATTGAGGAGAGCCGGATGAAGCTCATGTACGACCTCTATTATGTGAACAACCACAGCATATTCCTTGACCTGGTTGTTTTAGTCCGCACGTTCAAGGTGGTGTTTCTGGGGAGAGGGGCCAGGTAGATGGGTGATCAACCGGTTGATTGCAGGATCATCTCCAGCATTGATGAGTTCAGGGGGCTGGGGGAGCAATGGGAGGGCCTTCTGCTTGCGTCTCGGCTTGGCGGTGAGGCTACCCACCCTTTTCTCAGTCACGGCTGGATACTGGGCCATCTGGAGGTATTTGAAGAGGACTCCTTGCTCCGGTTTGTGACCCTTTGGGGTATGGGCGGTGATGGTAAAGGCGGTAAAAGAGGTGACCGAGGTGACCGAGGCGCCAGAGGTGAAGCAACAGAAGGGAATGGTTCTTTACCGGTGCTGTTGGCTGCTGCGCCACTTGTATTAAGACAGGTTCACCGATGGGGCGGGATTCCTCTCCCCGGCAGGCTGGGGCTCCGCCTTCTCCAGACCCCGGCCAATCCCCATACCCCCAGGGGGGGGTGGCTGCTGGGGAGGGAGCAGGGGAAAACGATGGCAGCCCTTTGGGAAGGGATCAAAGCCCAGGATGACTGGGATGTGATGGAGATCAGGGATCTGCCTCTGGGGTCCTCTACGGAGCGCAGGTTGTCAGAGCTTGCCAAGCTTGCTAAAAAGGGATTCATCAATCCCTTTGAGTAAAACCACAGGAA
>CAYZFJ010000039.1:0-21147 GCA_964477705.1 uncultured Myxococcia bacterium
CGCCATCACTCCCCTAACTTCGTGCCTTCGTGTTAGGCCATCAGGTGCAAGGAACTATGTGGGTCACTACCACTAATTCCCTATCCCTCCCAGCGCCTGTAGGGGCACGGCATGCCGTGCCCTTCGCCAGCGGTGCACCCAACCTGCCCAAATACAGTGCTCTCAAGGGGGAAGTTTTACTGTAATCGGGGGGCGGGGCTCAGACCATCTCCCGGAGAACAAACTCTCTCAGGCTGGTCAGCGGCCTCCCCAAGAGCCAACTATGCACATTCCCGTTTCCTGCAAACCCGAATTGTGCGTAAAAGTCGAACATGGAGGCCAGTGTCTGTATCTGGTATTCTCCTAATCCTCCTGCTCTGGCGTTGGTGATCCATTCCTGCAGTGGCAGTCCCAGGGCCTTTACCTCCCTGCCAACAACTGCTGACAATACGGCGGCAACCTGATGCTGGCTCATGGTGGCAGGTCCGGCCAACTGGTAGGTGGCATGGGAGTGGTTTAATGTGACGGTGCCATCGTGGTTTTGCCCGGTGAGAACCATCGCCGCTGTCTCTGCCACATCTTCCAGGTCCACCAGGTTCATCATGGTTTCTGGCGGGTAGGGCATCTGATATATGCCGTTGTCCAGAACTGCCTTTCGGTTGGCCACAATATTCTGCATGTAGGCGGCAGGCTGGAGGATGGTGTAATTCAGGCTCGACTTGATGAGCAGCTCCTCTACCCGTAATTTGTTCCAGTGGTGCGACATGGCCTCGGTCTGGGGGTGGAGCACCGAGTGGTAGACTACCCTGCCGACAGACTGGTCAAGGGCGGCCCCGATCATCAGCCGCCCGATCTTGACCTCGTCCTGGTGCATATTGGGGCAGATGTGGTAGATGGCGCTGATGTGGGAGGTTGCTCCCTTCCAGGTGACAGGGTCGCTCATGTCGCCAGTGACAATCTCCGACACTCCCAGGGCCTGCATCTGTTTTACTTGCGCCTCTCGCCCCGGCCTGATCAAGGCTCTAACCTGTTGATCTCTGCGAACAAGAGCTCCTATGACCCTGCGCCCTGTTTTGCCTGCTGCACCTGTTACTAGAATCATCACTAGTCTCCATGTTGTTAGGCTACACCATCACCATAATCATCTGCTGCTGAAAATACTGCAAGGCATTCTGTGTGGTGGGTGCGGGGGAACATGTCTACCATCTCCAGACTGGTCATTGTGTAACCTGCTGCCTGTAATATGGCGGCATCTCGCCCCATGGTGGGTGGATCACAGCTTACATAGATTATTTTTTCGGGCCTGAGTTGGACTAGATCATCAAGCAGCTTGCGGGAGGCCCCTGTTCGGGGCGGGTCCAGCAGTACACTCTGGATTGGTGAGCTGTGCTGGGTCTGTGTAAGCCATGGGGATGGCAACCCTTGCTCCAGGTCAGTCTGGTGGAAGGTGATGTGGTCCAGGGCTGCCTGTAGATTGCGCCTGCCTGCTGCGATTGAGATGGGAGACAGCTCCATGGCGTGTACCATGGCTCCGGTAGCAGCGATTGGATAGGTGAAGTTGCCCCAGCCGCAGTACAGGTCCAGGATGTGCTGGTCGGGTTGGGGGTTCATGTGGTTGAGGACCCTCTCCACAAGAATATGATTGGCCTGGTCGTTGGCCTGGTTGAAGACCCCTGCCTCCAGGGAGAACCGGCGACCAGCCACATCAATGGTGAATGAGACATCTCCCACTGCGCCGATTTCGAGGCCACCACCGCTGCCTCCGGCGCTTCGGCCAGCGGACCGGTTGCGACCACTGCCACGCCCTACTCTGTCTGCCTTTCCGTCAGCCATGGAGAGCAGCCTGATTCCCCCGAGTGTTGGCTTCTGGCTGTCAGAACCAGAGCGAGTCAGCCCTTCCATGAACTCCCTCACGTGCTGAAGGAGTTGCCTGGCCTCCTTGCTTCGCTCGCTATAACGCAAGGGAACCTCAAGCAGGGCTACCACCCTGGTGCTTCTGCTGTCTGCCTCCAGGAGCAGCTCCCCTCCAGTGGCTATGGCTCCTAGAAGGGGTGTGATCTCCCGGGCAGATTCCAGAAGGCATGGCTGGGCCACCAGACAATGGGATATGGGCACAATAGAGTGAGAGCCGGCCTTGCGAAAACCGGGGGTTCCGTTCCTCCCAAAAGCGAGCTTCAAGCGGCGCCGATACCGCTCTGGGGAGCCTGGTCCGTGGAACACTGGCTGAGGAAGTTGTTCCAGTTGGCTGATCCGGCTGATGGCCTCCAATGCTGCGCCGGTTTTCAGTTCCCACTCCCGCAGGGGGGGGAGCCCCCAGAATTCACAGCCGCCGCACTGTTCTGCATGGGGGCATGCGGGGGGGATGCGGTCTGGGGAGCCGGTGATGATCTCCATGAGCCTGCCCCTTGCGAATGGGCCGCTATCTTTGATTATCTCACAACGGGCCGTATCTCCAGGGAGGGCACCAGGCACAAATACGACCTTCCCTGATTCAAGTCGAGCCACTCCCTCGCCCCCGAAGGACAGGTCTTCGAACTTGAGAAGCTGGTGAGTAGATTGAGCAGTAGTGCTCCGGTTGTGCTTGCCGTGGTCCTGTTGCCCAGCCTGGTTGTCCCATCTGGGCCGGGACTGGGATGGGGATTGAGGATGGGGCTTTGGCGTTGCTTTGGGGGGCTTGTCTTTGGGAAGGGTCAATCTGAACAATAGTGGTGCCTCGGAGGTTGGTTTGGGTAAGCCAGGTCACAGGGATCAGGGTTTGAGCTTGACTATGAAAGTACCTTGGTTGGGCGTGGTCAGGGTAGTGCTGCCAAAGGTCATCTGTTGATAGTAAATGCCGCTGAAAACAACCCGCCCGTCGCTGTCTGCCTTGATTTGTCTGCCATTAACCTGTTGATTGGTATCGGACCGGTAGCTGGTGCTCCACAGGTGGCTGCCGTTACTTGCAAACTTGCCCAGGAAGCCCGTGCCTATCCAGTCATCATAGAATGTGTCGCCCCCTAAATTTAACTGCATATAAAAATAGCCTGATAGGTACACATTCCCGCTCTGATCCACGGTAATCCCATGACTGTAGGAATCGCTGCTGCTGAACCCCCCCTTGCTCCAGATGTGGTCCCCGTTTCCATCCAGTTTGGCAATATAAACTGTGAACCATCCCATGGGCAAAATGCCGCCGCCCCAGTCCATCATGTCCGAGTAGTAGCCGGTGACGTGGATGTTTCCGCTTCCGTCTAATGCCATAGCGGTAATGTCTCCCTCCATGGCACTATAAGCTCTGGCCCACATCTTGTTGCCGGCGCTGTCATATTTGGCAAGGTAGGGAGCGGACCACCCGCCGAATGGGTTGAACAGTGGCTCACCCTCGACCTCCATGTCACTGTAGTAATATCCTCCCACAATCACACTGCCCGCACTATCGACTGCCACCTGTTTTGCATATGTACCGCCGCCATAGGAGATAAATGCCTTGCTCCAGAGGTGGTTGCCGCTGGAGTCCAGCTTGACCACATAGCTGTTGGTTGCTCCATAGTATGGCAGGTTTCCACCACCAAAGTTCATATCGCCCGAGTAATAGCCAACCATATAGATGTTGCCAGCTCCATCCACAGCCACATCATAGGGAATATCGCTATTGGCGGAGCCAAACCTCTTTGCCCAGTTAAGCTGACCGGAGGCGTTGAACTGGGCGATGAAGATGTCGGTGCTGCCGTAACTAGACAATGAGACACCATCAATGATCATCGGTGAGCTGTTTGTATAACCGGCCACGGTCACATTGCCTGCCGAGTCTACAGCGATGGCCTTGCCGAGATCACTGCTGCTCCCTGAGAAGGCTTTTGCCCAGATCAGGTTGCCGTCACTGTCATGCTTGGCCACATAGGCATCGTTACTGCCTGTGCTGTTGAATGAGGGCCCTCCTTCAAACACGATGTCGCTGTTGAAATAGCCTGTTACCAGGACGTTGCCAGCTCCATCAAGCTCCATGTCCTCTGGATAGGTACTACTGCTTGATGCGATAGAGCGGGCCCAGATATAGATGTCAACGGTCACGGCACAGTCTGCAGTGAAGTCTCCGTCCACGGTGGTCACCCGGATGATGGTGCTCCCGTTGCCCACTGCGGTTACCACACCGTCGCTGTCAACAGTGGCTACCGCAGGATCCAGTGATTCCCAGGTAACGCTTTTGTCGGTGGCGTTTGTCGGGGAGATGGTGGCAGTCAGCGTCTCCGTATCTCCAACCGGGATAACCACGCTCTCAGGAGTGATGCTTACGCCTGTGACGGGGTTGCGAACGGTGACCACGGTGGTATCTGTATGGTTACCGTCCACAGTGCGCACGGTGATAGTGGCCTGGCCGAGCCCCACCGCCTGCACCAGGCCGGTGTTGCTGACTGTGGCTACCCATGCGGCCGAGGTCTCCCAGGTAACATTTTTGTTGGTCGCATTGGGTGGGGCAATGGTGGCGGTAAGGGGGGCAGATCCGGTTGTGGTGAGGTTGAGCGTCTTGGGGGAGATAGTTACCCCAGAGACTGGGGTGACTATCTGCACTGTGGCTGTATCAGTAAAGTGGCCATCATCAGTCTCAACAGTAATGGTGGTCTGGCCGAGCGCTTTACCTTGAATGAGCCCGGTGGCATCCACGGTGGCGATGGCGGTGTTGGCTGATCTCCATGTTACCGCCTTGTTGGATGCGGTTGGTGGGATAATGCCCACGATGAATCTGTTGGTGCCGTTAACAGGAATCATGAGCGGATCCGGGGTGAGCTGCACGCCGGTGACCGGTTCAAGTACGGTAACAGTGGCAGAACCTGTCACGCTACCGTCCACTGATGTTGCGGTAATCACCGCCGTTCCAGCAGAGATGCCGGTGACTAGACCAGTGTTGCCCACAAATGCCACCCCCGGAGCAGAGGATTCCCACACCACGCTCTTGTTGGAGGCGTTGGTCGGGGAGACGGTGGCTGTCAGCCGAACGCTCTTAAATACCTGGATAAATGACTCGGAGGGGGTTACCTCCACGCTCTCTACTGAGATGCCCACCACGCTCACACTGCAGGTGGCAGTCATACCACCATCAACAGTGGTCGCGGTGATTATGGTCTCTCCCAGCGCCCTGGCTGTGACTGCGCCTGTGCTGCTTACGGTGGCAATGGTGTCATCCCCCGATGACCATGTTACCCGTTTGTCAGACGCTGTGGCAGGGATGATGTTGGCGGTAAGGGCAGCCTGTTCATTGATTTGCAGTGACAGGCTGGGTGGCTCAATGGTGATGCTCTCAATGCCGAAGCCAACCACCACCAGGCCGCTTGCTGATTTGCCTCCTGCGGTAGCAGTGATTGTAGCATACCCGGCGCTGACCCCAGTGATGATACCTTCCCCATCCACGGTAGCTACGTTTGTGTTGTCAGAACGCCAGGAGATGCCACTGTAGGTGGCGTTCTCCGGGGAGATGGTGATGGTAAATGAGCCGGTGTTGCCTGCGGTCAGATCGAGGCGGGTGGGCTCCAGTGTGATGCGGGTTACCCGGATGATGCACTGGCCTGAGGAGCAGATGGCGCCTTCGGGGCAGGCGTTGTCGCAGGAGCCGCAGTGGAGAATGTCGCTGTGCAGGGTTATGCACTCATCACCACACGCTGTCGTGCCGCCGCTGCAGGAGCGGGAGCATGTTCCTTCTGAGCATCTGTATCCATCTTCGCACTGGTTGTCGCAGGTGCCGCAGTTTATTCTGTCGGTCTGCAGGTTCTTGCATGCATTACCACAAACAGAGAGGCCTTCGGCACAGCCGATCTGGCAGGCACCCTCTTCGCATGTATAGTGAGCGGGGCAGGCACGGTCGCACAGACCACAGTTTTCTGTGTCAGTTTGCAGATTCACACAGGCATTACCGCACAGCTTGAGGTCTTCATCACAAAGGGACACACACTCGCCAGAGAGGCAGGCGGAACCTTCAGCGCAACGGTTGCCGCACTGGCCACAGTTGGCGCTGTCATTCATGGTGTCACTGCATCGGTAGGGTTCGCTCTGGCCATCGCCTACTAGACACCATCCGTTGTTCACATTGACACCGCACTGGCCAAGCTGGTTGCAGGCTTGTTCGATGCACGAAAGCTGTGACAGGGCTGGGTCCCCACCGGCACATGCCTGGTCCAGATTTTGAGCCAGGCAGCCATCGCAGCAGAAGGTGTCGTCATCGCATACACAACCAGCCGGAATGCACTCTCCACCGCTGCAGTGGTGGTCCTGAGCGCAGGCATGGTCGCAGGCGCCGCAGTGGGCGTCATCGGATTGCAGGTCAACGCATTCATCGCTGCAGATATCCAGTCCATCATCACAGGTGGGGATGCAGTCGCCAGCCACGCAGTCGTTGCCGACCGGGCATACATTGCCGCATACGCCGCAGTTTTCGGGATCATCGGCAGTATCAGTGCAGCGCAATGGGTCTGCCCCGGTGCCATCCCCCAGGAGGCACCATCCGTCGATGACGGTTAGCTGGCACGCCCCGCTCTCGGAACAGAGCCGGCCAGTGCATGGGAGGTCGTCATCATCACAGTCCCCTCCCGCATTGATCACATCGCAGCCGTCACAACAGGGCGATTCTTCTTCACACTCACAAGTATCATCGTCAGGCACACACTCCCCGCTCTGGCAGGTGCCTGCTGTCTCCTCGTCCCCAGTGTCGACGGTGCACGGCGTCTCATCGGGCGCTACGCTCCATGAATCAACCGAAGAGGCCGGATCGCATACCATACAACCGTTGTCTGAATCGGCATCCCCTTCTTCAATGCAGACGTCATCAATCACACACCATCCCGAGGAGATTTCGCCAGCCTCATCATTGAAACAAGGCAGCTCAGGAGCCGCTGCATCTGACAGATCCCCCACATCACCGTCGATGGTGCCGGTATCCTGCCCGCTGTCCGTAGCGTCGGTGGGATCATTGGTGGTCCCGGTACATGAGATAAGGAGAAGGGAGAGCAGAATGGAAAAAAATGTAATGGGGCTGACGAGCTTCATCTCTAACCTCACCAATTTGTTGAATTATCTAGAATAAATTGAATGAGTGTTAGCATGAATGGTGTGAAGATTCAAACACTTTTGTCATTCAACCTGATGATTTACAGTATTTGTGTATATTGAATTGCGGCGGTGCCATGAAGAACATGTGCAGGAATGCCGGATATATGGTCAGACTTGTAGATACCCTGAGCTATAAAGCATACAGCTTCGTTGTTGAAAATATTGAGTTGTGGGGCTGTAGCAAATTAAGGTATTTGTTCAGCCAGTTGATTGGCTGTTTAAGGAAATCTCCCAATGCACTCTCGTCGTTTGTTATTCAAGTCGCCTGTTGGAATATTGAACAGGGTCCTGTTGCCATCCAAGGCCAGAAGATTCTGGGTTCACTTTGGTTCATGGCTTCTGGTTGCTTTCATGGCCGGTGGGTGTGGTGTGGAGCAGTCTCTGTTGCTTGAGATGGACGCCGGTGACCGGATGGAGGGGCTCCATGGTGGTGGCGAAGGTGGGGAGGCCGTTGTTGATCCTGCTGATGGTCTGGGATCTGGCTGGAAACATGCTCCACTCTCACCAGCTTTTCTCAGAACCAGGAGCATGGAGAAGCAGGGAGAGGGGCAGCCTGGTCAAGGCGCTGGCTTCCGCCCTGCACCATGGGATCACTCACACCTGGGCAGCCTGGCGCAGATAGGGGCTCAGACCAATGATGGGGATGAGGGGCAATGGTTAGCCCCGGCCTTTCAGCAGCGGCTGAAAGAGGCGCTTCCCGCTGCCTATGATTCTCGCACCATGAATCGCACTCCTCCGGCACGGAATCAGGGAAATTGTGGTTCGTGCTGGGCATTTGCTGCTCTTGGGACTCTTGAAATCAATCTGATGCCTCAGATGTCACGGGACTTCTCTGAGAACAACATGAAAAACCGGCATGGGTTTGATGCCTGGCACTGTGATGGGGGGAATTACCTCATGGCTGCAGCCTATCTAAATCGGTTTGATGGGCCAGTTCTGGAGGAAGAGGATCCATACAACGCTAATTCTTCAGTATCCACGGTTAATCTGACGCCATCCTATTATGTGCGTGAGTTCCGTATGCTGCCAGATCGCTCAGGTCCACTGGATAATGATCTAATTAAGGCCGCTGTGCGTCAATACGGCAGTGTTGCTACTACAATGTATTCCAATTCTTCTTCCTCCTATAATTCTGAAGCTTTTGCCTACTATTACAACGGTTCAGCGGAACCTGATCATGGCATTGTTATTGTTGGCTGGGATGATAATTTCAGTTCCAGTAATTTTGCCAGTCCGCCTCCAGGTGACGGGGCCTTCATAATCCGTAATAGCTGGGGTGAAGAATGGGGAGATGGAGGCTATTTCTACATCTCATATTATGATGCAATAATTGGGCAACATAATGCTGTTTTCCCATCTTTATCCGAAGAGCCTCTGTATGACTATGCTTATATGTATGATCCGCTTGGGTTTGTACAGTCATGGGGTGATTCTAGTGAAACAGCTTGGGCAGCCAATGTTTTTACTACTTCATCCAGAGAGCATCTGAAGGCGATTAGTATCATCTCTGTTGGTGATATATTGTCTTATGAGGCTTATATCTATGTGAATCCTGACTTGACCCCTATAGATGGCGCTTTGGCTGGGAGTATGGAAGGCACGTTACATGGTGCGGGGTATCATGAGATCTCTGTGGCAGACCTGGGGATAGTACTGAATGAAGGTGAGAGGTTTGCGGTCGTGGTTAAGTTCACCACACCGGGATATGAGTATCCTGTGCCCGTCGAGATGCCTGTTAGTGGTTACTCCAGCGGCGCCAGTGCTGGTGCTGGGGAGAGCTATGGCAGCCTGGATGGGGTTGGGTGGTTTGATGTCTTGCAGATGAGCCCTGATTTGAATGTTTGCATTCGGGCTTTCACTGATGCTGCCTGTGATGATGACAATGTGTGTACTGTTGATAGCTGGAACGGTATCGCCTGTGAGCATGATCCTGTTGAAGATGGAACGGTGTGCGATAGTGATGGTGATGGTTGTACGGTGGTGGATGCTTGTGGGGGAGGTGTGTGTGTGCCTGGGTCGGCGGCCGATTGTGGGGGGGGGGGGGTGGGTGGGGGGGGGGGGGGGCGGCGGTTGGGGGGGGGGGGGGGGATCAGTGCAATGTGGGCGTGTGTGTGAGCACTGGGGCGGACTCCTACGAGTGCCAGCTTGATCCGGCTCCCTTGGATGGGGCCAGGTGTAATGGGGATAGTAACGGTTGTACTGTGGGGGATGCTTGTGCTGGCGGGGTGTGTGTGCCTGGGGCGGCGGCCGATTGTGGGGGGGCGGGGGATCAGTGCAACCAGGGTGTATGTGTGAGCACTGGTGCGGATGCGTTCATTTGTGAGAGGGCTCCCCTGGGTGGCGGTGGCTCGGAGTGTAACGATGGGGATCTCTGTACTGTCAATGACATCTGTGTGCAGGGCGTGTGTGGTGGGACACCACGTATCTGTATGCCGCTCAATGTGGAATGTGCGGTAGGAGCCTGTGATGGGGACAATGGTACATGCCAGTTCAGACTCCGACATGAGAGATGTAATGACGGGAACCCGTGCACCATTGACACCTGTAGTGCCGACGAAGGCTGTCTCCATCAGCCTGTGGTGGGTGGAGAGGGTTGCTCAGTAGACAGCGATGCGGGTGATGTCAGCGATGCTGGTGATGATGCTGGTGATGATGGAGATGTCGGTGATGTCGGACATGATGTTGACATTGAAGACTCTGGGTTTGATTGGGAGGACGCTGGTATTGAGTCGGATTCGGGCGAGAGTCCTGGAGAGGACGCAGGGGATGATGTGGGGGATGACGCAGGGGATGACGCAGGGGATGACGCAGGGGGAGATGTGGGGGAGGCTGGAGATTCCGGTAGTGAAGAGCCTGTTCAAGATTCGGGTGCCGAGTCTGGTGAAGATGGAGGCGGTGATGCGGTGGATGTGGGCCTGAATGTGGTCGATGTGGATGGGAGTGACAATGGTGGTGGGGAGAGTTTAAGCGACCCTGCTCAGTCCTGTGGTGGTTGTGCAATCGGTGCTGGTTCCAGACCAGGGGGTGGTTCGGGTGCGACAGGGGCTGGTGGGGCTTGGCTTCTGGTGGTGGCAGGTGTTCTCTATAATGTTACCCTCAGACGGCGGGTAGTGAAGGCCGCCAATCCCCGGAGGTGACCTCCGGTTCGGTCCCATGATGCTCCGCCCATCCTTCTGCTCCGTTGATACCACTCCCACTGCTCATCATTGGTGCAACGATTTTCAGGTCTTGCCTGTAAACTCTGTCCAGCAGACGGGCTATTACTGTAATCCCAATCACAAGGCTGATGATCATCAAGCCGTAATAGACCAATTCGGCGCTCTTGCGATAGGGAATCCAGTAGACCTTTGCGCTGTACTCGGTAAAGAGGAGCATGAGCTGCATCTGGGCTATCCGCAGAGTTAAGCCTGCTCCCGCAATCCACCCGGCCAGACGCAGGTAGCTGCTCCGCTCAGGCCGCCACATGATGGCAATAATCAGGGGAATGACAATGAGGAACTTCATGATGACAGCGGTCGCAGCGGCACTTATTGAAGTCTCTCCCAAAATGTCAGAGGCGCCCACGTCGATCTTGTTAAAGCTGTAATCACCCTCGATGGTCAGGAATACCAGCATACGCAAACCGATAATGGCCAGGGCCATCAGGATTGGTTTGAAGTGGGCTGGCAGCTTATCCATCTTGCCGGCAGTGAGCAGAGGCAGAAGCAGCAAGGCAGAGAGTACCCGGAGCGTTCCGTATTCGTTGGAGAACATGAGCAGGAAGAATCCGGTCAGCATAAGTATCATGGAGCTGCGCAGAGTCTGAATGGTGATTCTGTTCGGGAAAATGGCGACCACACCGAAAAAGGCCACTGTAAGAAGCAGGGAGACATTGTATGTCCAAGTGGGGCGCTGGGCGGCGGGGAAGGCCAGGAGGAGCATGGGTAATGATGCTGCCAGAAGCCAGAGCACGGATGTGGCTGTAGATGTGGATGTGGCTGTGGCTGTGGACTTATGTGAGCCACTGTTCATGGTGGAGGAGTGGCGATTGGTGATGAGTGCTTTGGCCCAGAACGCAATGAGCCATCCGGCTGCGATCAGTCTGTTGGTCAGGAATTTAGTCTCTTCTGGAATCAATCCCAGCAGGTACCGTGGCCAGTTGGTCTGGGTGAAGAGTGCGGCTCCAGCTATGGCTAGAAGGAGAATGGGGATCGCCGCCCGCCACTTTTTAGTGAGCTGCCAGGTAGCCAGGAAAAGCAGGAAAGCCCCCATATAGAGGTAGCCCCTCATCTGGCTTGGGCTGGGAATAATGGTGAGGGGAATGAAGATGTAGAGGGCAGCCCATAAGGGGTTTTCGCATACCCACTGTCTGATGGCAGGCCAGTTGCGGACCGCAGCGTGGATGGCCACCAGAATGGCCAGGGCTGTAACTGCGCCCAGAGCAGCCATTACGGCTGCAGGCAGGGTGGTATAGAAGTTCCAGATGGTGATGACCATAGCCTCTATGGCGAGCAGGGGCAGCAGGAGCTTGGCTATGGTGCTCTTTCTGATATTCAGTTGTTGATGCTGACTCTGGCCTGTGGTCAGGTCTGATGTCAGTTTGGGGGCGCTGGCAGTATTCTGCCGCCTGCTCACGGAGAATCCCTGGGAGGTGAGCAGGGCTAGCAGCAGTATGGCCAAGCAACAGAGAATGGTCGCAGGCCATTGGAGAGGGGATTGGGGCACTGCCAGTACCCCTTCAGCGGCGATTATGATCAGAGCGAGAATTGTCAGATTGCGGGTTCTGCTCGTGTTTCTGGTCAGGTCAGGTCTGGTGATGATTAGAGGTATCAGGAATGCCCCGCACATGGTGAGCAGGGCCCAGATCACCCCGTAAGCCTTGCTGATTGGGCGAAGCCCCCGATATTTCGCTCCCAGGTTGTCAATAAGCCCTGTTGCCCTGGTGATTATATCCTCGTATTGACCCTGGGCTGCCAGTTTATGCAGGGTGGCTGCTTCACTATGGGGCAGTTTGAGGTTCTTTCCGCTGGTAATTTCAACCTGTCCCATGAACTGGAGTCGGTTGTCCAGTTGATTGAGAAGGAGGGCGGCCTTGTCTGCCCCATCAATATCTACCATGTCCAGGAATGCGGCTCCTTCTGCTGCTGGTGGGGCAGCAATTCCCAAGAGTGATGTGATGGTAGGGACAAAGCTGCTCATCTCCATGTCCAGATTAGCCATCTGCTTAATAGGGCCACCATAGAATACGATGGGGCACAGGCGGGAACGGAGGCTGGAATCTCCGTGGGAGCCTAAGTCGTCTGAGCCATGATCCGCAGTAACAATGAGCACGTCATTCGGTCCCAGCAGGGCAGAAACCTTGTCCAGGTATGCGTCCATACTCTTGATTTTGCGTCGGTATTCGGGGTGGTTGGTCCCGTACTTGTGTCCGGCATGATCACTGCCGCCCAGGTGGAGCAGGATTAGCCGGTAATCTCGGTTAGCTGCCAGCTTCAGTCCATCCTTTTTTATTGTTGGGTCGGTCTGATCAACATCATTGATGCCCTTGTCCGGAATGGGGGTGGAGAAGTCCAGGTGTTGGCCGTAGAGCCTCTCCCAGGCATCGAATCCAGAGACAGCGGTCTTCAAGCCTGCTTCTCTGGCAAGGGAGAACATGCTGTGTCCCTTGAACGCTGGTGCGGTCCAGTTGCGTGCTGTGTCGATAAGGGAGGGGGATGAACCAGTCCCCATGGTGAGGGCAGCCGACCCACTGTATGTGACTGGGCCTGACATGATGGTGCCCCATGCGCCTTTGGCTGCCAGTCTGTTGAGAACAGGCATGTATTCTGGCACGAACGCATTAACTGGTGATAGGGCGTCCAGGATTATCACCATCACTCTTGGGACTGGTGGTGGAGTAGCTGGTTGAACCACCTGGCTCTGGGGTAGAGGCCGGTAGGTGAAATGGACCTTGATGGTCGCTCCGTAAGCTCCGGCCAGGAGTCCGCCCAGTGCCAGTATTGCCATTAGTCGCACCGGCCAGCTTGGTTTACGTTTTGTGTTGCTGTTGCTGTTGCTGCTATCAGCGGTAGTTTTTGTAGTAGTGATGATCATCAATCTCTCTTCAAATGCGGGTCTTTGGTGATGGCAGTCGTGTGTGGGGCATGTTGTTCATTATGGTGCCCGGCAATACTGTGTAACTGCAATCACTTGGCTTATGTGTTCGTGCAGACCAGTTCAATATGCTGATAGTCCACGGCTGATGGCAGAATGAAGTGATTGTTGTTGACAGCATTCTGAGCAGGTCGAAGATGTGAGATGTTAGCCTTTTCTTTGATTATGGCAAGGAAAAAGGAGGAAGTGGAAAGTGGACCGAGGATGCCCAACACCTGTACGGGCACGGCATGCCGTGCCCGTCGTCAGCGGCGCACCCAACCCGCCCATACCATTGGGGGTGATTAAACTGCCTTAAAAGAACACGTATGCCTAGGGGCGTTGAAAGTAGCCCGAGGATGCCCCTACAGTTACAGCGAGATTCCCTTGTTCCTTGCAGCTTCTCAGAGGCGACGCTGCTGCTCTCCGTCCATCATGGCACCGCCCGTGTCTCCATAGCCGTCTTTATCTTCTCCACCGTCCATCTTCATGCCCCCATCCATGTCACACCCGTCCCTTTGCATATCCATCTCAGTATCCATGCCCTCATCGCCCATTTGATCGTCCATCTCTCTGACCGTGAGCATCAGGTCCATACCCATGGAGGCATGGTTGTCAATCGGACAATAGACCCGGTAAGTGCCTGGCTCCAGCCGTATGTCAATTGTCCCCTGCTCCCCAGGATCAAGGTCATCCTCCAGTTCCTGTTCAATTCCCTGCCCCTCGATCCGCAAATTATGCTCCACCTGTCCGGTGTTGCTCACATTGAATCTGTATGCGCCCGCTTCCAGGACTGACGGCATGACGATCATATAATCGGCCAACTCCACATCCACCATTTGCATACCACTGTTTTCATTGGTATTGGAGGGATACTCGGTTCTGGGGTCGCTATCTTTTATTTCGGATTCCCGTCTGCATGATGTTCCTGCCATGGTGGCCGTTCCGAGCAGCAACAGCAGGGATACGAAAATGGCATATGGTCTTAATCTTAACCTGAGCTTATTGATCTCCATTGTTTCTCCTTGAATCTATGTGTGCTGAGATTTGATCTCCATTCAAGGTGTGTCCAGGACATTTGGGATCAACTGATATGGAAGGTAAATGGGTAACTCTTTTGGGGATAGGGGTTCTCTGGTGCTTCACCACCACCCCCGGCACCGGTTTCAGAATTCATCTGCCTCAGAAGCACCCGTACTGCAGACGCAATCCCAGGTTGAAGCCCCCCACTCCATGCTCTTTTACATCTTTCTGTTCTGCGTCTAGTTCCTCACCGGAGATGTAGTCTGCTATAGAACTCTTAAATGGTCCAACCAGCCACCGGTATGATAATCCCAGGGCAAACTTCAGTGAATGGGTGAGGTTTAGCTCCACATTAACTCCGGGCTCGATGTGGAGCAGGTTATGGTGCCGGGTATTGTTTTCGATTGTCGCTCTGGCCAGACCTACAGCCATGTCTGCTGAACCATGGACAATCTTATCGGAGAAGAAGAGGAATTTGAAAAGACCGGTGGTGCTCTTTATAGACAGATTGCGGCCCGATGGTAAGCTCAGGTCACTGAGGACATAGTATTGGCCCAGCCCTACTGCAATAGATTCCTTGTTGGAGAGGAGAAGCTCAGCCCCAAAACTGACCGGACTGCCATTGCCAAGCTGATGGATGTATTTGCCACTGAGCGACAGTCCGCCACCAGCGCCAGCATCAAGGAGCACATTGCGGGTCCAGTTGCTGCACTTGGGGCATTCGGCAGCGGGTGCTGCTGCTGTTGGGCACGGTTCGTTCGGTGGACATGGCTCGCATGATGGGCACGGCTCACTCGGTGGGCAGACCACTGCCTGCTCTTCACCTTGAATGGCCTGTTCGGCGCTGTCAGCAGCGGCAGGTGTTGTCGCAGAGGTCACTGCGGGGGCGGTATTGGGTGTGGCTGCGGGAATGGGTTCCTGGGAGGCATCTGGAGGTAGGGCTGTTTCTTCGGCAGTGCTCTCAACTCCGGTCTCCGGTACTTCTCCTGCGGCGCCAGAAGGGGCGGTTACTAAAGCCTCGCCCTCTGTGCCTGGTTCATTGGTAACGGCGCCTTCGTCTGCCTTGGGGGTGGAATCATCCGCAATAGCCGCTTCAGCCTGCTGCTCTGTCTTTGAGGGGGCATCGGCCTCGGTGTTGATCGCTGGGCCATCTGCTACATTCGTAACATCTGCGCCCTCCGCACCATCAGTCTCCTTCTTGTCCTTAGCCCCATCAGTGACGGCAACCCCTTGGGCTCCCTCTTGAATAGTCTCCTCTCCGCCGGTCTTGCCATATGCTGCATCTGAGCCGAAGGCAGCAGCAGCGGGGAAGATAAATAACGCCAGCGCCAGCAAACTAACTAATGACCAGGGTGCAATGGTTTTTGAAGAAGGTGTTAAGAAATCCATGTTTCTCCCTTCTGCTAATTAGCAGATTTAAGCTTAATCAGTATGCCCGGTTAAAAAGAGCGGTGCACCCTGCCGTCACTTCCAGTTGATTGTTTAAGCCGCAACAACCAACATCCGGTAAAACATAGTGATGGTTGATTTATAGCACAACAATTATCGAGTTTATTATCTTGGGGGCATATTTTGTCAACTTTCCGTTAATGGCGTGGAGGGGGGGCGTTGAGAAGTCAGGTGTCATGCCCATGGGACCGTCGACGCACTACAATTAGGCAGGAAAAAGTCAGTGAGAGCAGGAAGAGGCTCTTTGTGGGTAGGTAACTGAAGGTGAGCATGTGAAGAACAGAAAAATCAGTAGCCCTGATCCAGCATGGCATCGGCAACTTTCTTGAAGCCGGCGATGTTGGCACCACGCACATAGTTCACGTATCCGTCAGGCTGTGTACCTGCACGAACACATGAGGCGTGGATGTTCTCCATGATCTGGCGCAGTCTGGTATCCACTTCTTCCGCATCCCAGGAGAGCTTCATGGAGTTCTGGGACATCTCCAGACCCGAAACTGCTACGCCGCCAGCATTAGCTGCCTTTCCGGGGGCAAAAGGAATCTTTGCGGCCAGGAACTTCTCGATGGCGTCAGGGGTGCAGCCCATGTTGGAGGTCTCTATCACGTACTTGACCCCGTTCTTGAGCAGCACATCGGCGTTTTCGCCGTTGAGCTCGTTCTGGATTGCGCATGGGAAGGCCATGTCAACGGGGACTTCCCAGGGCTTCCGGCCAGGTACGAACTTGGCGCCGAACTTTTTGGCGTAGGGTTCAATTACGTCGTTGTTTGAGCTGCGGAGTTGGCACATGTAATCCCATTTTTCGGGAGTCGCCACACCGTTCTCATCCACAATGTATCCGTCAGGGCCGGACAGCGTGATAACTCTGGCACCCAGCTCGGAGAGCTTCATACACAGCCCCCAGGCAACGTTGCCGAATCCGGATACAGCAGCGGTCTTGTCTGCGATCTGGTCCTGGTGGGTGTAGATCATCTGGCTGGCAAAGTAGGCGGAGCCGAAACCAGTCGCCTCAGGCCTGATAATTGAACCGCCCCAGTTGCGGCCTTTGCCAGTGAGCACGCCAGTGTTCTCCTGGCGGATTCTTTTATACTGGCCGTACAGGAAGCCGACTTCTCTGGCACCCACGCCGATATCGCCAGCGGGAACGTCGGTTTCAGGTCCGATATATTTCTGGAGTTCGGTCATGAAGGAGCGGCAGAAACGGAGAATCTCTCCGTCTGATTTGCCTTTGGGGTTGAAGTCGGAGCCGCCTTTTCCGCCACCCATGGGCAGGGTGGTGAGGCTGTTTTTAAATGTCTGTTCGAAAGCGAGGAACTTGAGGGTGCCCAGAGTGACGCTGGGGTGGAAGCGCAAGCCGCCCTTGTACGGGCCGATGGCGCTGTTAAATTGGATCCGATAGCCTCGATTCATTCTTACATTGCCAGCGTCGTCTTCCCACTCGACCCGGAAAATGATCACCCGTTCAGGTTCTGTGATCCGTTCAAGGATGTTGGAGCTGATGTAGGCAGGATTACTGTTTACCAGGTCGATGACCGATTCCACAACTTCATGGACAGCTTGGATGAATTCCGGCTCACCGGGATTACGCTTCTGCAGATTTGCCATGAACTCTTTCACATTATACACGGCTTCCTCCATACGAACATTGTGTCCTTGACTGTTTACAGGTTCGGTTCGGATGATTTGTAAAGAAAGGTTCATCCGGACAGTGGTTCTTTGCGCAACTCTCCTTCTCAAATGACAGTTGGACTAATCGATGTTTGGCTGTTGAGAGGACAAATCCGGGTACAGCCTCCAATCGGTATCTGGCTGCCAAGTGGCATTTTTCACCTGCCTGTTTTATGACCAATATGCGTTTGATCCTTATAGGCTGTGACAATCTGGCTAATACGATGAAGTGACCATATCACAACGGAATGGTTTGGCAACAGATATGTTCTCGATAGTTCTGGAATATGATCGTTGCCCTTTGTGCCCATAAGACATACTATCTGCCCCATGCGAAAAGCTGGCACCAATTATCAGATAAAAGAGACCATCTTTAAACGGCTGATGGCCAACAGAGTGGGTGACATCCTCCTCATCTGCAGCGATTACGATAAATTCATGCTTGAAGAAGACGGTCGTATTGATGAGATGCTGTTTCAGGAGTATGTGTCTCTCAACCTGCGCTATCCTCCCCAGTTCACTCATGTGACCAGTACTGAAGAGGCGTTTAAGCTCCTTGCCCAGAGGAATTTTGACGTGGTGATCATCATGCTCGGTCTGGGGGGCAAGAGGGCCGAGGCTGTGGCCAGGCGGATTAAGAAGGCACATCCGGGTAAGCCGGTGCTTGTCCTTACTCCCCTTAAAGCCCGCGATGAGTTTCCCATTGTTTGTGACGACTGTGTAACAACAGTAGATGAGCCGCTGGGAGATTTGTCGGAGTCCCCCCCTACTTCTGGTTCTAGTCCCGGTTCTGGGCCTGGGCCTGCGCCTGCGCCTGCGCCAACACTCACCCATCACCCCAACTCTGCCATCGACTACGTCTTCACCTGGCAGGGTAACTCGAATATTTTTCTGGCCATGGTGAAGCTGGTAGAGGACCGGATGAACCTGGACTACGATGTCAGCGTGGCTGGGGTCCAGACCATAATTCTGGTTGAGGATTCGGTTCGTTATTACTCAAGTTATCTGCCAATCATGTACCTGGCCATCTTCAAGCAGTCCCGGCTCCTTATGATTGAAGGTCTCAATGAGTGGCAGCAGACCATGCGGCTCCGTTGTCGGCCCAAGGTGATCCTGGCCCGCAACTATGAGGAAGCCCTCTGGTACTATGAAAAGTACAAGAATCAGCTCCTGGGCATTATTACTGATGTGGCATACAAGCGAAATGGCGTCGATGACCGGGAGGCCGGTCTGCAGTTATGTGCCCATATCAGGGCAGAGAATAAGGACCTGCCCATCGTGCTCCAGTCTTCCAATCTGGATAATGAGGCGGCTGCTTCTCAGTTTAATGCAACGTTCATTCACAAGCATTCAGAGGCCCTGCTTAAACAACTGGGAGACCTGATTAGAAACAAGTATGGATTTGGCGATTTTGTGTTCAGGGACCCTGTCACCATGGAGCCGATTGCCAGGGCCAAGGATCTCAGGGAGCTCCAGCACCGCATTGCCGATGTGCCCACTGACTCTTTCGTTCATCACACCAGCAACAATGATATCTCTAAGTGGCTCAAAGCCCGAGCCCTCTTCTCTCTGGCCCAATATGTGCATCCCATACAGGCTAAAGACTTTAGCAGTGTGCTAGCTTTCAGGGAGTTCTTGATTGGGGTCATTAAGGAACATCGTCGCCAGGAGGGCAGAGGCACCATTACTGAGTTTAATCGGGAGAGATATGATGAGTATACGTACTTTGCCCGAATCGGTGCTGGGTCTATGGGCGGGAAAGGGCGTGGCCTGGCTTTTGTGGATACGCACCTGAAGAGGTTTGCTAATCTGTTCCAGTTCCCTGGGGTCATTATCTCAATTCCCCGGTCTGTTGTTATCGGTACTGATATTTTCGAGCACTTCATGGAGAGCAACAACTTGGTTGAATCGGCTCTCCGATCCAATCAGAGCGATCAGGATATTTTAGCCCACTTTCTCCGTGCCAGATTCCCTGATCATATTACGCAGGATCTGGCTGTGCTTCTGGTATCCATGAATCATCCTGTGGCGGTACGTTCCTCCAGCCTGCTGGAAGACTCCCACTTCCAGCCGTTCGCCGGTATCTATAAGACCTACATGCTGCCCAACAATAACGCTGACTTTGATGTAAGGCTCAATGAACTGCTCCAGGCGATTAAGGCGGTTTATGCCTCCACCTATTACCGCAGGAGCAAGGATTACATGCAGGCCACGGGCAATATGATTGAAGAGGAGCGAATGGCGGTCATCGTTCAGGAGGTGACCGGTAATGTGTACAACGGGAGGTGTTACCCTAACATCTCCGGGGTGGCTCGCTCCCTTAATTATTATCCAATTGAGAATGAAAAGCCTGAGGATGGTGTGGTGAATGTGGCATTGGGGCTGGGGCAGACTGTTGTGGAGGGGGGCCGTTCCCTGCGCTTTTGCTCAAGGTATCCGAAGAAAATTATGCAGCTATCCGATGTTGATACAGCTCTTCGGTCTACCCAACAGGAGTTTTTCGCCCTGAGGATGCAGGATACGGTCTTTAATCCCACCGCTTCGCTTGAAGGGGTGGATGGTACCAGTCATGTGGTCAGTCTGGAAGTCCAGGAGGCTGAGCAGGACGGATCACTGCCTCTGGTGGCTTCCACCTATGATTTCCAGAACCACCGGATTCGTGATGGTGTGGTGGATTCGGGAAAGCGGGTAATCACTTTTGCCGGTGTGCTTAAGCACAACATGTTTCCCCTGGCACCTATCTTGAACACCCTCATGGATATGGGCAGCCAGGCCATGAGGATGCCTATTGAGATTGAGTTTGCCGTGAATCTGGATACCCCGGCGGGTCAGCCTAAGAAGTTCAGTCTGCTGCAGATTCGCCCGATAGTGGCCGGTCTTGAGCATGAGCAGATTGATATTGATGATTCGTTTCCCGAAGGGACGGTTGTATTTTCCAACAAGGCGCTTGGTAATGGCTTTTATCAGGATATCAGGGATTTTGTCTATGTGAAGCCTGAGGCTTTTGATCCTGCAGAAACCCGGGAGATGGCCAATATGATTGGGGACCTTAACCGGCGTTTTGAGGAAGATGGTAAGGGGTATATTCTGTTGGTACCCGGTCGCCTTGGGTCTGTTGACCCATGGCTGGGGATTCCCATTGCCTGGTCACAGATTACTCGTGCCAGGGTTATTATCGAGCTTGGGCTGGAGCATTTTCAGGTAGAGCCCAGTCAGGGTTCTCACTTTTTCCAGAATTTAACCACTCTACAGAATGCCTACTTGACCATAAATCCGTACCTTGGTGATGGCATCTTCAAGCAGGACCTGTTGGATGGCAGGGAGGCCGTTTTTGAGAATAAATACCTGCGCCATGTCGCCTTTGATGTGCCTTTTGTGATCAAGATTGATGGTAGAACAGGGAGGGCCCTCATTTACCAAGAGGAGGGGAACAAGGGGGAGGTTGAAAGTTGAAATTTGGAATTTTGAAAGTGGTTTGTGGGTAATTCAGAGTCAGAGAGTGCCGGCGCAGGGGGAAGGGGCAAGGGGAGTGTTCCCTATGAGTTCTTGTGCGAGTCACTAGTAGGGGCGAGCGGCGCTCGCCCTCCAGAGTTCCATGTTGCCTTCACATTTAGAGTGGCAAGTCTAAAGTAGAGGGGGCATGGTTCTGGGCTTAGAGGGTACCGGCGGACTGGGTGTGCCGCTGGTAGCGCCGGCTTCCAGCCGGCAAATCGCTGACGAAGGGCACGGCATGTCGCATACGTGTTCTTTTAAGGCAGATTAATTTCCAAAAATTGTTAGGCGGGTTGGGTGCACCGCTAACAAAGGGCACGGCATGCCGTGCCCCTACAGGCGTTGGGA
>CAYZFJ010000040.1:0-20986 GCA_964477705.1 uncultured Myxococcia bacterium
CTACGAGACATTGGGGAAGGACGTATAGCACCAGACCCAAACCGCAACAGATGTACTAGGGCGTTTAAGGGCTTGGTGATATGGAATTGAAGCATAACCGACCACTCATCACTGCTCTGGTACCTGCCCATGAGGTCAGAGACCAGTAACAGTTAATCTGAGCAGGATTTTTGTTGCTGCTCTTTACAACATGGGCATAATAAAAGGACTTCAGGAGGTGCCCATGCCCGTAATTGGAATGCTGCTCAGTGGAGCAGGTGTACAAGATGGCTCAGAGATTCACGAGACAGTCCTGGCCGCCCTTCATCTTGAAAAGGGTGGAGCCAATATTGTGTTTATTGCACCAGACATGCCCCAGGCCAAGATCGTAAACCACTTGACAGGCAGCTACGATAGCGATAAGCGTTCCCGCCAGCAGCGCAATGTGCTTGTGGAATCCGCCAGGATCGCCCGGGGGAAAATCAGGGAAGTCTCTACCATCAATTCTGACGAATTAGACGGTCTTGTTCTGCCCGGTGGCTCGGGAGTGGCATTAAACCTGTGCAATTTCACCGAACAGGAACGAGACTGCATTGTGAACCCTGCCACAGGTGCACTGATCACATCCATGCTGGCTCAAAAGAAACCAGTAGGAGCTCTCTGCCTCGCCCCGGTGGTAATCGCTGCCGTCTGCCGTGATATGGGAATTCAAGGCGCCCGCCTTACCATTGGCAACAACGCCCTTCTGGCGAACTCCCTCAAGAAAATGGGCGCTACCCACGTGAAATGTAAAGCTTCCGAATGTGTGATCGATCACGACAACAGGATTGTCACTACCCCCGCTTATATGCTGGCTGGTTCCCTGGCTGAACTGGATAAAGGAATTGCTGATTGGGCTACATCCTACCTGGCATTATTCGCAAGCACTCCCTGAGTTACCGCACAGTCAGCCAGTAACAACTCATCTGCGCTGAAAGAATGCCCGGATACCACCCCCCACGCTAAGCAGAACTGTCTCCCCCACCAATAAAAACAGAAGCAGCAACAAGGCATAAGGCCACAGATTCGCCATTGAGGTGACCCCCATCCCTCCAAGCCTGGCCGCTTCTACCCCAGCCTTTGGGGAGCCATACCCTGGTTTACCACTAACACCATCACGCCCGCCATCTACACCCGCATGCACACCGTCTGCATCGTCTGAACCCGGCAATGTCACACTTGTCGCCAGATCACCAGTGGCCTTAACCCCTCGAGTCAGAGAAGAGATCACACCATCAGGGAGCCTGGTCAGATCCGCCTCCATAGACTCAGGCACCAGTGAAACAGCAGCCAGAATACTCCCCGATTTCACCCCTACCCCTACCCCTGCCTCGCCTCCCCCACCCACTCCTGCTCCCCCCTCACCCACTGCCACAACCATAAGCACCCCTGGCTCATCACCACTCTCTACCAGCACAGACCGTTCACCGAACACTTCCCCCTGCACGGGCACCACAACCATTGTCCCATCAGGGTACTGGAGACGGACTTTTGCCCCTGAACGGGCCGGAAGACCGGAAAGCACCTCCGTCTCACCCAATTTCATGGTCTGCACACCCTGATTAACACCCACCCTTCCCAACCTCTGACAGATCCTGTCCAACATGGGCAGGTAATATGGCCTGATGGGCATATCCGTCCACGCTCGGTCCAGGGTGCTGGCCAGCAGCATGACCTTCCCCCTGCCCATAGATTTTTCAACAAGCACCGGGAGCCCATTGTCAAACTGGAGCAAGGTACTGCGCTCACCACTGCCCGACGGCTCTAGAAGGAGTAACTTGGAAAATCTGGATTTAAAGAACCCCTCTGCTCCTTCGCCAGATAGAAAGCTCCACATAGAATCGGCAGTATCAGGCAAGGACAAACGCAAACCGGTTCCATAGCTCTCACCTCTTCCCGCCTGCAGGGCCCCACCAGCAAAGTCGGCTCCACTCTCCGACCACACCTGCACATCTCTGATGGGCTGGGGGAGCAGATTGGCCAGGTTGTTGTTGTACCATGCCGGGTCTACGTTATCCCCGCCAGCAATCAGCAACCCGCCACCCCTGGTCACGTAGCTTTCCAGTTCAGCAATATCACCGGTGCGCAATCGCTCTACGTTGGCCATGACCACCACATGGAAATCGCTGAGAACCATCTCTGACATTCGCTCAGGGATAACCTCCCGAAGCACCATGGAGACACCCCCATGCTGTAGTCTTGATCTTACTGGAGCGATGACTTCACGCAAAAAGAAGAGCTCATCATTTCTCGCAATAGTGCTCGGTTCACCGTTAACGGCAAGCACTCTCAGCTTCAGTTTCTCTTCGAGCACAAATGGCCACTGGTTGTCTGATGGTAGGGGATCGGCTGGGAGCAAAACCCTCCCTTTATGCCAGATCCCCATGGCATTGCTCGCTCCTTTCTCGTTCGTGGCCAGCCCCGAACCTTCCCCACTATTACCGGAGCCACCAACACCAGTACCACCACCAGTACCAGCACCGGAGCTCCGCACCCCACCACGCCTCCCATTGGCATCACTGTCAATTCCATCACGGGAAGACAGGGCATGATAGAAGGTCTTTGTTACCATGCGCCCAGGCTCCAGCCTTACAAACCCCTTATTCACCACCCGTCCGTCCACCTCGATGGAGACCGTAAGTTCCTCTTCAACACGAGTGGAAAAATTTGCAATATCCGCATCAATCCTGAAAACACCGGGGCCCTGTTCATGGGCCGAGGACACTCGCACCCCCATTATAGCCCTGTTCCACAACTCCATTCCCTCAGCCACATCAACCAACACAAGCTCCACACCATCGGGCACCATTATTTCAAAGCCTGAGCTTTTCCAGCTGTTTCTAGTGCAGTCAGTAAAAAGAATCACCCGTTTAACAGGCAGCGGTGAGTCCTTCAGCACTTCGACCGCACTATTGACACTCTGCAGCACATTAGCTCCACGGTTACTTTGCCTGACCGAGGAGAGCACCTCTTTAACCACCTTACGATCAAAGGTGAGCACTGGAATGGACAGATTGACATCACTCACACTGGCACTAGAACCAGCACTGGTACTTGCACTTGCGCCTGCACCACCAACGATACTGGTCCCGCTCGCTCTTCCACTTCCACCACCCCCGGAAATAGCCATTACCGCTGCATTATCCTCCCTCGCCATCCCATCCACAACGTTCATGGCCCGATGGAGCGCTAAATCCAAAAGTGTAGTCCCTCGATGTGAAACAAACCCCATACTGCGAGAATTATCAATGAGCAGCACTGTGCTTACTGGCAGGTGACTGATTTTGCTGTCCCCATCACTCCCTCCGGACATAAGATAAGGCTTGCTCAAGGCCATGGCAGCCGCAACCACACAACCAACCCGCACCAGCAAAAGCAAAAGCTGTTTCAGTTGGAATCTTCTTGTAGTCTTACGATTTGATCGTCGAATAAACTCAATAGCGGCAAAGCGATAGGTCATCACCTGCTGCCTGGTAAGCAGATGCAATACGATGGGAACCGCCACGAACAGCAGACCCAGCAACATATAGGGGTGGACAAAGTTCACTTTTTCCACCTCCTGGAGAGTGAACCGTCTCGCATAAGCAACATCCGGACGAGCGCCTCATGTGCAGGCTCTTCAGTATTCACCAGGAGACAACTGGCATCCACTGCCGCACACTCCCTGGCCAGACCTTCTACAAAGAGCTTCATCTCGGCAACATACTGATGCTGCATGGCCCTGGGATCAGCCAGCACCGCTCCTTCACCCTCCAACCCCTCGAACATGGTGATATCATCAAACGGAAAGGATAGTTCCCATGGGTCGAGCACCTGAAACAGCACCACATCGTGTTTCCGGTAACGAAGTTGCCTGATCAGTGAGAGCACCTTGGGATCATGGTCGAAAAAGTCAGAGACAATAAGCACCATGGAGCGCTTTCGAGCAGTCTCCGCCACATGGGCAAGGGCTTTATGTAGATTAGTCTTTCCGGCTGGAGTCACTTTTTCAAGGGCGTCACAAAGCACTTGCAGGTACTCCAGGTCAGTACGAGGGGGAAGGAACCGCACCACATCCTCCCCAAAGATGGTCAATCCAACGCTATCCTGTTGCCGGAGCAGCAGGTATGCCAGCGAAGCCGCAATCATCGCCGCCCGTTCGTACTTGGTCTCCCGGTGGGACGCATAACCCATGGAAGCCGATCCATCCACCAGAATATGCCCCCGCAGATTAGTCTCCTCCTCGAACTGCTTCACATGAAACTTGTCGGTCTTGGCATATGCTCTCCAGTCGATATGCCTCACGTCATCACCTGGCGAATACTCCTTATGCTCTGCAAACTCAATGGATGAGCCGTGATGTGGGCTCCGGTGCATTCCAGTGAGTACACCTTCCATAAGGTGCCTCGCCTGCAGATGGAGCCCGGTCAACCGTGCAAAACTCTCGGTCCGTTGCAACATGGCTGACTGTGGTAGGGACGACTTCCTCACTGAACCTTCACTGCCTCCAGGAGCCTGTTCACAATGTGGCTGCTGTTTATCCCCTCCGCCTCACCGTGAAAATTAACCAGTACCCGGTGACGGAGTACTGACGGAGCAAGAGCTTTCACATCTTCCACTTCAGCGGTAAACCTGCCATTGAGCACTGCCCTGGCCTTGGCCCCCAGTACCAGAAACTGACTCGCCCTGGGGCCGGCACCCCAGGCAACATACTCTTTTACGAATGGATGTGCAGTCTCACCAGAGGGCCGGGAAGCATGAACCAGGCTCACCGCATACCGGACCACATGCTCGGCCACCGGCACCCTGAGCACCAGCTGCTGGAGTGCGACCGTCTGCTCAGGAGTAAGGACCTTCTCCATGGAAAAGCGCCCACCAGCCGTAGTCTGGGTCACAATGGACACTTCCTCCTCGAAGGATGGATAATTGACCATAATCTGGAACATAAACCGATCGAGCTGGGCTTCCGGCAAAGGATATGTTCCTTCCTGCTCTATGGGATTCTGGGTAGCAAAAACATGAAAGGGCAGGGCCAACTCACGGGTTACGCCCCCGGCAGTCACCCGATGCTCCTGCATACACTGGAGCAGGGCTGCCTGGGTCTTGGGTGGGGTCCGATTGATCTCGTCAGCCAGAAGAATATTGGTAAAAACAGGGCCCTTGATATATCTAAAGTTTCTCTTCCCGGTGGAGTGATCCTCCTCCAGAATATCAGTTCCGGTAATGTCAGACGGCATCAGGTCAGGAGTAAACTGAATCCTGTTAAAATCCAGCTCCAGCACCTGAGACAGGGTGCTGATCAGCATGGTCTTGGCCAGCCCCGGCACACCTACCAGCAGGGAATGGCCTCCAGCAAATAGAGTAATCAACAGAAGATCTATCACATCCTTCTGTCCAACGATCCGATTCTCAAACTGAGCAATTATCCGGTCCCTCGCATTGGCAAGCACCTGGACTGCTTCCACATCATCGGCAAATTCAACATGGCTGGCACTACCAGAACTTGCTTGCTCTTCCTTTATTTTGCTTGCCAACCCAGTCTTTTCCGAGCCGAGGTGTTTCCCGAATTCTTCGGCAGCACTCTTATTACTTGCGGTCATTTGACTGTTTTTCTCCCAATCTATCATCGGGTGTTATGCCCTGGGTCTTATCTTCAACTGAACTTCCGGTAAGCAACATAGTTGCCTCCTCAGCCTGCTCTCTCAAATCCTTGAGATCCAACTGGTCATAAGCCTGCCCCAGTAATTCGTGGACTGAAGGATCAAAGGGATCAATCTCCAGGGCCATTTCGGACCACTTTCGCACCTGCGCCCAATCACCGCTCCCGGCATCTGCCAATGCCATGGTCTTATACAGAGGACCATACTCTGGATAAAGCTCCATGGCCTTTAGCAAGACTCTCTCTGCACCACCACTGTCTCCCACCTGTATCAGGCTGAATGCAAGCCTGGAAGCCACATGGGGACTGGACACCTCCACCTTACCCATGGCCCGCCTATACATGACCACTGCTGCTTGATACCGGCCGATACCCTCCAGCTGCATCCCCACCCGCACCTCATCCCGTTTCTGCTCAACCACTAAATCCAGCTCCTGCACCTGCTCGGGGATACCATCCTTGCGGAATCTAATCTTTGGAAAAAACGGGCTATGCAGCAGGTCATCAGACCTTTTGGCCGCCTCTCCATTCTGTTTTAATGAAGTACGCCAGCCTTTTTCAACTTCTTGCCATGAATGCCCCATTACCCTCGAGAAGGCACTACGTTCATCCACCCCTTCAGACAGCAGCCCGAGAACCGTGGGTATGGATGAAGTGCCTGAGTGTTCAACCACATAGTCAATAAATGAAAAAACCTGAGCGAAGGCAAGAGCTACCGCTTCCTGGGTGGGAAGGTTGGCAATGGATGGGTGCATCTGTTCAAACCCAATCAGTTTGTCTTCTCTGACAGCGGCCATAAGCAAGCGAGAGGAGGCAACATCAAGCCTGGGAGGGATTCCATGACGAACGGCTCCTTCAACCCACCGGGCAACTCCCTCCTGGACCCAGACCGGAGCCAGCCCCTTGCTCATACGAGTAGCGAGCAGGTGCACATACTCATGGGTAATCGTATCAATCCACGGATAACCGCGCACCATCAGCCGAGGAGAGAGTACCATGAGCCGGTTGTCTCCACACACAGCCACAGTCCCGGAGGTTTCAATATCATTCATGGTGAGAGGGGTAACCATAGTCAGGGATTCTATCTGGGGATAGATATGGATGGTAATGCTATCTCCAGCGACCACACCCATCACCTGATTCACCTTTTCCTGCATGCCTGGCAGATGAGCTAGAAGCACAGGGACCATGACCAGATCAGGACCAGGTTTGACCTTTAACCGAAAACTGCTACTAGGGGTACGGAACTCAGTAAACCCCTCCACCTGGGCAGAAGCGGCTACAATCAACCTTGCCAATTCTTCAGCGCTACCGCTCCCACTGGAAGATAATCCCCTTGAGTCTTTGACCAGGCGAGAGGCCTTTTCATAGTCTCCTTTATAGTAGGCAATCCGCGCTTGGAAAAACTTGATAACCGATTGAGTAAAAGAGGAGCCATCATCAATGGCCATCAATTGGGCGAGGAGCTTTTCTCCGTCAGCAATCCGCCATGCATCCAGGCTGAAGGAGACTTCCTTCATTAATTGTTTAAGTCGAGCGCTGTTATTGCCTCCCGCACTGGTACTGGCGCTGGCATTGGTGCCGTTGCTGACCGTTACCCTGCCCCCTACTCCAGCAGAAGGGGGTACTCCATCACCTTGATCTTGTTCTTGGGCCTGAGCGTTGGGCAGCACCGCTTCTGGCAGCATGAAGATCAACCCAGCCCCGAAAATAAACCCCACCATACAACTCAACATCAAGCCCCATCCGGGCACCAGACTGAACTGAGACATGCCAGCCACTCTCAACCGCCCCCCCAGTGTGGCCGGGGAGCTTTCTGCGTAAGGTGCTCGTACAGCCATTACTTCAAAATCTCCTCATAATAGTTCCTTAACCGCTCACGATAACCTTCTGGAGCACCATCTCGCATAGCATCCAAAATCTCGTCCCTGTACCTGACTGGAGACTTAAACATCTCAGCACCCGGGATGTACACCCGATCACCTTCTGCCCTGCCCGTACTACCGACACGGCCGCCACCTTGAACACCGTACCCGAACCCAGCCCCCATCCCGGGTCCCCCAAGACCGTTACCCCAGCCACCACGCCCACCACCATCCGTCCCAGTTTTACGCCCCGCCTTACCATCCATCCCCCCATCCCCATCCCCACCCCTATCACCATCACCACCACGTCCCGCCCCAGTGGCGAGGGACTTCTCAAGGGCAGCCAACTTGTCCATAGCTAACCGCATCTCTCCACTGGCCACTCTGAGCCTGCCCTTCCGAGTCTCCCGGGCCGCAATCTGCATATGCTCTTCCGCCTGTCCCCCTAGGTCGCCGGACTCTCCCAACAGCAGAGGCACCTCTGCCTGCAATTCATCCACCCGCTCAAACAGCCTGCCCGCCCTCTCCCTCACTGCCCCCTGCCCGCTGGCAATCCGCTCCATCTTCGCCTGCTCCTTTGGGAGCAGCTCCCTATCCATGGCATCAGGCGCCACAGCCTCCAGATTAGCCACCACGGTTTTCAGCACCGTCCGGGCCTTCTCCAGCAACACCAGCGAATCACTCCTCTCCCTGGAATGGGCCTGCTCTTTTTTCATATGGGCCCAGGCATCCATCATCCCCCGTAGAGTATAAGACATGGCCTCCACAGCCAGCAGACTATCCATAGCCGTCTGAAGGCTCTGCTCCAGATCCCGCTGTTCCAGGGACTCTCTGAGAATTTGCACCCTGCGCCCCACATCTACCCATCCATCCATGTTCTCTTCGGGCACAACCACTGGATTAACCTGCCCCAGATAACCCTCAACCTCGAGAACCATAACAAGCGCAGAACGGAACAGGTCTGCGAGCTGACCCTGTATACTCTTCAGGAGCCTGGCCCTGATCTCTTCATCAAGACCACTCACCTGGCGATTCAACTCACCCTGACGAGCAGCAACAAGCTCCAACTCCTCTATAACCGCATTGATCTCACGGGCCACTGCACCCATGTTGTTTTCCTGAAATTCACCCAAATCCTGGTCCACAGCGGCAAATAGGTTATCTAACCTGCCCGTAAGACTATCCAGCTCAGACTTCATCCCTGCCACATCCCCTGCATCAAGTCTTGAGCGCAAGGAATCAAGTCTCTCCTGCATGGCCTGCATCCCCTGATCCAGTCGCTCCCCCCGGAAGGCATCCCCATTAAGATGCTCCATGGGCACCCTCCCAGCACTTTTTGCAAGGGAGGCCATCATATCCTCCAGCCTCCCCTTCAACCGCTCAATCTCCCGCAGCACCGCAGCCCTGCTCTGAGGGGTCGGTTCTCTGCCATACCGTTCTATCAGTTCACTAAGACGGTGCCTGGTAGTGAGCAGTTCTGCTGCCATAGCCCTCAGGTTACGCAAGCTTTGCCTTTTAATAAGCTGATCTGTCTGGATAACACCCTTAATCAGCTCCTCCACAACCTGGTTCCCAGCCTTATCCAGGGCTTGAAGGTGCTGCTTTCTCAAGCTGCCATTACGATGCAGCTCGTCGGCAGCCAGATTCAGCTCGGCCTCCGCCCGCAGCTTAGTTTCGAGTCGATTTCGCAGAGTACGCAGCACGGTCATCAGATCGGAGGATGGGTATGCTTCATCATCACGGTTCTGATTCGGGCCCAGCGTGCCGCCCGCTCCACCTTCCAGAGCAGCAGCAGTCTGCCGCCACCATGCCTCCTCCTCCTGCATGGCAACAATCATTGTCCCCAGATCAGCCGTCATGGAGGCACTCTTCTGTCTGATCTCACCCAGACGAACCCGGAATGTGCCATAATCAGCCGGGGTCATCAGACCGTCTCCAAATTCCAGCCTGTCTGCCAACAGATCCAGCATCTTTTCCCACATCTTACGCTGCTGCTGGGTCAATTCCGCCTGCTGATCTGCTCGGGAGAATATACGCAGTCGTCTAATGGGAGAACGGCCTGCCTTCGGGCCGGAGACCGTGTCATTATCTTGCACCTCAACCTGCACATCCAGCAGATCTCCCCCACCCCCACCCAATTGCAGTATGGGCTGAGCAAGACTACCAACCATCTGACGACCGCTCACCTCGGTCTGCAGAGGCAGTCGATTCAGCTCACTGCCGTCCCAGGTACGCAGAACAAGCGTAGCCCCTTGCAGACCAAAGTCATCCACTGCGCTGAAGCGAATCACCAATTGGTCATCTTCACCCAGCTCCATGTCCCTGGCTGGCTCGAGCAGATCCACCTGAGGAACCATGTCAGGGAGAGGATCTATGCGATGAGTTCTGCGTTCCCGAATTTTCTTGCCGGAGGGTTCCACCATGGTGAACCAGTACCTGCCAGGGCTGGCACCAACAAGGAAAGTGGCCGACAAATCCCGATTATTCAGAACCTCCATCTCAAGATGGCCGCTCATCTCACGCACCTTCACCCCCGCCCCTACCCCAGCCTTCGTCCCTGCCCTCTTCCCCGCACCCGACTCAGCATCACCCCTATCCTTACCCCCAGGCACCTCCTTGTCTCCCTCCTCGTCTCCGCTTCCGTCTCCGTCCCTATTGACTCCCCTGCTGTCTACCCCTTGAAAACCTTCATCCAACTCAAAGATTATAGTTGCCTTCTCCACCGGCCTGATTGAGCGGGTTCTAATATGGACCATAGTTCCCACCAGCCCTCTCACCCTGCCATCAGCCCCGTTCACCACCATAGATTCCAGCCCCGAATAGGCAGGGAACTCGTATTCTATGGACATATCACCAACCAGAGGTTCATCCACCAGACGCACATCAAATGAATCAGAGAAGGGGCTACCCATGGACCATATTCCATGAAGGCCCCCGCCCAGCCATGCTGGGCTGATTATGGCAGCTACAGCCCAGAGCAGGAGGATTACCCCGGCCACAGGGAGCCGCTTGGGGAGCCCCCCATTACCCACGAGCTGAGACGGATGGAGGTAGATTCGACCGAGGGCCTCCTCAATAGATAAGAGATGGGCCTGGATGAGTCTTGCTGAGATATTTTTTGTCTGAAGCTCGGACAGTGGGGCTTTACCGGACACTCGGGATACTTGACCAGGAACCTTATTGCCCTCAACCGCATTTCTCAGTTGCACGGCAGAGAGCAGGGCAAGACCGGCACCCGGCTCATGGTTCTGAACCATCCGGATTACGGTCTCATCAGACTGGTATGGCACAACCCAGCGGAAAAAATACCTGTATGCGGACATTAAAACAATGGCGATTACACCCACATCCAGGAGTGATCTGCCCCAAACCGGGTCAATCAAGTGATGAATCAGAGCTGTAATCAGGAGCCATAGACCCACCCCAAGGATACTGTCGAGAAAACAGACAGTGGCCCCCACCACCCGCACCCTCCGTCTGCAGGCAACAATCAACGCATCCAGCCGCTGCCCAGTCTGTCTCATCAATCCGTATCCTGCTCCCAACAAAATGGGAAATCTGATTATTATTGGCTATCCAACAGATCGTTGCTAACCGTTTTGAACCCCACGCCTTACTGCAAATTCCATTCCACCCTCCCCATTCCTCCAAAACTATCCTTTAGGATGTGATCATGTCAAACAGAGCCACTTGCCCCTGATGGAGATTCTCTGGCAACAGGCAATCAGGTACACCACACCCGATGAATCCTGCAGGATTATCCATAGATGACCAAACAACCTGAGTTTTCAAGTTTGCTTGCCATTTAGATTAGATTTGATAGCATATCAGCCCGTGATACAGGATGACACCATACTGATCAGCCAATTACGTGATGGCAATCGTGAAGCAGGCAAGGTCCTGTACGAAAAGTACCATCGGAAGGTTTTTGGCATCGCCTGGCGATACCTGAATAATGAGCAGGATGCCCTGGACGTAGTCCATGAAACCTTCATCAGAGTGTTTTCCCACATCGACAGTTTTCACGGTCAGTGTAAGTTCTACACTTGGATGTACACCATAGCCAGCAACCTCTGCAAAGACATACTCCGAAAGAAAAAGAGATGGCGCATCTCAGAATACCACGACGGATTCAGAGCTCGCCCCAGTCTGAAGGGGAGCGAGGCAGGCTACGGAGCATCAACATACAATAGGACTCCTCAGAAGAACGTGCTTAATGCCGAGCTGAGCAGCCGGATAAATGATGCTCTCCAGTCCCTCTCTGAAGTTCATCGGGAAGTTTTTTGTTTATGTGAATTTGATGAGCTTTCATACGAAGAGATTGCCCTTGCGATAGGTTGTCCAATAGGCACAGTTATGTCCAGGCTGCACTATGCCAGGAAAAAGCTGCAAGACCAGCTCAAGGACTTTCGTGAATAACTTGGCAAAAATGAATAGATTGACTTTCAGATTCGTTATATGCGGTTCGTTATTTTTTTTGTTTTGAGGGGGATGCGGCCTTTCAAGGAGGACCGGCAAGATGGCTAACTGTCGCAAGTTTGAGAGCCTGCTGGGGCCTTATGTGGACGGGGAGCTGTCTAATGAAGAGGCAGCCGTTGTCCAGTCCCATCTGAGCGAGTGTCCCCATTGCACCCAAGAGGTGAAGTTTATCCGCAGTCTGGGGGATGCCACCCGTCAGTCTATTATGGAGGCCACGTCGAGGGTATCCTTTGATGGCATGTGGGAAAAAATCGAGAGCAGGCTCGATAGCGAGAGTGTGTCCACTGCCGGGCAGACCACCACATCCGATAAAATTATAATTGAGAATAACCGGCGCAACCGCGGGCACAGTTCGATCATCATTCTGGAAAAGTGGAGAGCCCGTTTAGGCGGAGTTCCCACTGGCGCCAAAGTCGCCGCTATCTCAGCACTGGCAGCGGCAGTGGTGCTCCTGCTCGCTCTGATTCCCGACCTCTTGCGATTCGACACCAAGCACACAGACAGCCCAACCCTGCCACCGCAGATCTCACTGACAGTAGTCAACGACTGTCTGGTAAACAGCATAGAATCTGAGGGTGGGACTGTAGTGGTTACCAGGGACTCTGAGGAGCAGACCACTGTAATCTGGCTCCTGGATGAATCGCCGGCTGTGACCGATCAGGCGACTCAAGAGAGTATTGGCAACGGTAGAGAGGGCAGCACAGAGCCAGCAGCAACATCAGGAGCGGCATCGGACTCCGCCCGCCAGCGTAGCAACAGCATCAGCAGGCAAAACGGGACTGATGATTCAGATGTTGGTAAAGACGACAACACACAGGACAGCACCAATGATAAGCCTGATCCCTTGAAAGCTCTGGACGCCTCGGAGGTCATGGAGCGGTTCAATAACGGCTCCACCACTCCCGACCAGGAAATCTAGCTGACTGACCGAAAACATGTTTGATGGGTGGGTTTACACAGGTCCCCACTAACCACGTTCACAGGGCACGGCAGGGAGGGCAGAGAGGAGAATTGACTTGCTAACAACAGCAACTGGAGCCCGCCACGGTTTGAAGTTTATTGTACTGACCATGGCCATTTGGTGCATGTTGAGTTTTGCTGGAACTGGCACATCGTTTGCCAAACCTTTACGGCCTGCCAAACCAGCTACCTCCACCGCTGCCACCCGTTCAGCGGTTAACACTGCTGAAACCAAGGTTATGGCCATTAAGGCAGCTAAGGATAATGCTAAAGGAGGCAAAATATCCATTGCCCCCGCCCTCAAGCCTCTGGCAGGCAAGCTGGAGAAGGTGTTTCCCGGGTATGACAGCTTCAGTCTTGAGAAGACCCACAACCTGGCCTTGCAGATGGGCTCAGGGGATACCGTCTCGCTACCAAATGGTGACATGCTGAAGATCACTTACAAGGGGCTCGACAAAAACATGCTCAATCTGCTCCTTGAGATTCCTGGCAAACTCAAGACTTCCGTGAGCGTAAAAGACGGGGGAACATTCTTCCAGGCAGGCCTTGAGTATGAAAAAGGCATTCTTATACTGGCCATCTCTCCGCAAGCGAAATAAGCTCCTTCTCCTGCGTTGTTTACTATTTATTTAACTGAACGGTTTTCATACGGCTTGTCAGTTCACAGTTAATACAATTAGGATAGCTTGGTCTGGGATGGGGTAAACTGCACCGGCTGCGCCGGCTGGACTAGCTGAGCTGGCCAGGCTGGGCCGGATAGATTGGCCGGGGGCAACTGGGCCCTAGGACATCAGCCATGAGGAACCATGGGTTGGCGCCATGTGGGGCCACATTCTTTAACTCTGCAACTGGGACCACGACAGAAAGCGCTGGGAATGACCTACATAAGCGAAAACTCCATAATCGCAGACCGGACCACAAAAGTCCTGACCGTGGGAGAGTTGACTCTCCGCATCAAACAGGCGGTGGAGGGAGTAAGCAGCTATCCCATGTGGGTTGAGGGAGAAGCCTCAAACGTTAAACCGTCCAGCTCCGGCCATCTCTACTTTACACTCAAGGACAACGAGGCTGTTCTCTCGTGCGTCATGTGGAAGAGCTCGGCAGCCAGACTTCCCTTTACCATCAAAGAAGGAGCCAGGGTGCAGCTGCTCGGCTCCCTGAGCCTGTACCCTCCCCGCGGACAATATCAGATGGTCGCAGTCACAGCCAGGCCTCTGGGTGTTGGTGACCTGCGCCAGGCTTTTGAGCTGATGAAGCAGCGGTTGCATGAAGAAGGTCTGTTCGATAATGCCCGGAAGGTGCCCATCCCTCCCATGCCTGAGTGCATCGGGGTAGTCACTTCTCCTACTGGCGCAGCAATCAGAGACATCATTGAGACTGCCCGGCAGCGAAACCCGGGCGTACACCTGGTCGTGTATCCGGCCAAAGTGCAGGGGGAAGGAGCCGCTGAACAGATCGCAAGGGGAATTACCACCCTGGACCAATGGGGAGGCTGTGACATCATTATTGTGGCCAGGGGTGGTGGTTCTCTGGAGGATTTGTGGTCCTTCAACGAAGAGGTGGTTGCCAGAAGCGCAGCGGCCTGTCGAACGCCCCTGGTCTCTGGTGTAGGCCACGAAGTTGACTTCACCATCATTGATTTCGTAGCGGACTTAAGGGCACCCACCCCTACCGGGGCAGCCCAGTTGACCATTCCTGCTGCAGCCCAGTTGCGAGAGCGGGTAGAGAAGCTAGAGCAACGTCTGGACAGGGCTCTGCAGAGCCAGCTCAAGGACCGGCAACTTGCCATTCTGGAGCTGGTGAGACGGCTGGAACGTCAGGCTCCTATGGAGCGGCTTGGACGGGGCGAGGAGCGTCTAAGAGAACTATACGGGAGGCTCGAAAAGGCTGGCCGCAACCTGCTCACCGTCAACGAGGGAAGACTGGGGCTGCTCTGCAGCAAATTAAACGCCATGAACCCCCTCTCAGTTCTTGAGAGGGGTTATGCGGTCGTCAACTCCATGGTAGGGGAGAAGGCTGTAATTAGAGATGCGGCTACGGTCGCCCATGGGGACATGGTACAGGTCACCCTGGCAGTGGGCCAGCTCGAGTGTCAGGTGATCAACACAAAGGGTGCAGACAATAAGAGAACATAGGATTACAAGGGCAACTACCAATGCTCCCCTGTGTACGTACGTATACCCGGGGGAACTGACATTGGGCGACCGCGACCCTGGCAATAGATAGATAAAAATCAGAAACTTAATCACTTAATTTTGTAATTAAAACACAATCAAAAGGCATAAGGAGACTGATATGCAGGAGCTCCCTTTCGAGAAAGCCCTTGGAAAGTTGGAAGAGACCGTCTTGAAACTGGAAGACTCCAGACTCGACCTGGACAATGCTCTCAAACTATTCGAAGAAGGCATCAAGCTATCCCGTCAGTGTACATCCTCCCTTGACAAGGCTCGCCAGCGGGTGGACCTGCTCCTGGCCGGCAACGGGGACGAGAACGGGGATGGAGTTGTGGTCGATGCTTCTTCAGAAGAGACCAGCTCGAATGCCGCTGCTGCCAAGGGGAGCAGAAAAAAGACGGCAAACCCCAAGGAGGCCACCGCCGCCGCACAGCCCCCCAGCGACCAGACCGAGCTTCAATTCAGCCTCACCCCCTACCCTTCCGGTGACAGTGCTGATCCTGCAGAGGGTTGATGACCATATGCTCCCAAACAAGCCCTACGCCTATGATTGGGTTAACTCGAATCTGTAGTTAGTACTAAAAGGAATCTTCATCTTGGCAGCTAAAGAACGCATTGACAAACGGATGGTTGAGCTGGGGTTGGCAGATACGAGGCAGAAGGCCCAGGCATTGCTCATGGCTGGGAGCGTACGGGTGAACGGCCAGGTTGTAGACAAGCCTGGTACACAGGTTGCCCTGGAAGCCACCATCCAGCTCACCGAGGAACTACCCTATGTGTCACGGGGAGGAATGAAACTGGCAGGAGCCCTGGAGGATCTGCAAGTTCAGGTGAGTGGTCTGACCGCAGTGGACGTGGGGGCTTCCACGGGCGGATTCACCGATTGTCTGCTGAAGGGAGGGGCCACCAGAGTCTACGCGGTTGACGTGGGCTACGGCCAGTTGGCCTGGAGCATAGCCAGCGACCCCAGAGTGGTAGTCATGGACCGCACCAATATCCGCAATCTGGAGGAGTTGCCTGAACTGGTTGATCTAGCGGTGATCGACGTCTCTTTCATCTCGCTGAAGCTGGTGCTCCCCAATGTGGTCCGGCTTGTCAGGGACGGGGGCATGGTAATTGCCATGGTCAAGCCTCAGTTCGAGGTTGGCAAGGGCGAGGTGGGCAAGGGAGGGGTAGTCAGGGATGACGACTTACGACATGGGGCTGCTATAGGCGTTGCAGATAGCGGCGCCACCCTGGGTCTGAAACTCTTGGGGAGTACGGATAGCAAAGTCCACGGACCGAAAGGGAACCGGGAGATATTTTTGCTATTCCAGAAGAAATCAGAGCAGCAATAGGAAATCCCTTGAATTCATTGCTTTTCAAGCAATGTCCAATCGCACCCATGAGACTATGAACTCGGTCATAATGCCTGGGGAGATATGTCAACTTCGCTTGAGGATGTCTGGGATTTAAAGATTCCCCTGCTCTGGAAAATGGACATCAGGCCCACATACAGGTACCCCAGTTGGAACAGAACTAAGAAGGGTATGCTCACGTAGAGCCGATGATCAATTGCCAGGTAAATGGAATAGGTAAAGTAAATACCCATAAACAGCTCAATCAATGGCAGTAGATCGGTTTTGCCCACATAGCGCTTGCGTTTCCACCCCCGCTCCTCTTTCTTAGTGCCAGTCACCGCATACTTGGGAGTACGGGTAAACCCTGTCTTGTGCTTAAAAACCGCCTCCAGCACAGCCTTGGCATTACTGATGGAGAGGCCAATTCCCAGGGAGAGGACAAAGGGGAGATAGATCAGCTTTTTCGCCCAACCTTCCTTCACTGCGACCTGTTGAGCCAGCACATAGAAGGCGCAGATGCTCACTGTTGCCAGCATAAAGGCAGGCAGATCCAGGAACAGGGTCTCTCTCCACCCGTGACCAACCCGTACAATGATTGAGAAGGGCAGAAGCAGCCCCAATACTACCATGAGAGGGTATGAGAAGTTTGCAGTCAGGTGCACAAAGGCCTCGAACTTAACCTTGAATGGCAGATCACCACGCCGCAGGATGGTAGGCAACATCTTGTAGGCATTCTCAATACTGCCCTTGGCCCACCTGTGCTGCTGGGTCTTGAAGGCATTCATCTCCACCGGAAGCTCTGCGGGCGAAACCACATCTGGCAGATACACAAACCGCCATCCCTTGAGCTGGGCTCGGTAGGAGAGGTCCATATCCTCGGTCAAGGTGTCGTGTTCCCACCCACCTGCATCAGCAATGGTTTCTTTACGCCAGATCCCCGCTGTTCCGTTAAAATTAAAAAAACAGCCATTTCGATTTCTGGCCGTATGCTCAATCACAAAGTGGCCATCCAGAAGAATAGCCTGGGCTTCGGTTAACAGGGAGAAGTCCCGGTTGATGTGCTCCCACCGCACCTGCACCATCCCCACTGCCGGGTCTGAAAAGTGGTGCACAGTCTTCTGCAGAAAATCAGCCTGGGGCAAGAAATCTGCATCAAAGACCGCCACGAATTCGCCCTTGGCGGTCGCCAGACCTTCCTCAAGGGCACCAGCCTTGTAGCCGGTTCGGTCCGTGCGATGAATCAGGACCACATCCATGCCACGGGCCTTCCACTGATTAACCTTAGCTGCTGCAATCTCAGTGGTATCATCGGTGGAATCATCCAGGACCTGGATTTCGAGAAGCTCTCTTGGATAATCCATTCTGCAGACTGCATCGATGAGCCGCTCCGCCACATACCGTTCGTTAAACATGGGGAGCTGAATCGTAACTCTGGGGAGTTCATCGAGCTGTCTCAGTGGTTTAGGAATGGCTTTCCTGTATTTGCGATACAGATAAGCTAGCCTGTAGCGATGTGATCCATAAAATGCCAGAATCAGGAGCACAGCAAAATAGACTATTACAATTACCTTACCGAAAGTCTCCATACCCATTCTCTATAATGATGTTGTCCTTCGCCAGGACAGCATACAAAGGTGTATATCGCCAGAGTATACACTGCCAACAAGCCCTACAACCGAACAGAAAGTAAGCTCCTAGCACATACCATTACCAAGGTCAACCAGGACAACAAAAAGCCGATGGCCCCATACTCGCCCTTAATAAGTCGGGGCGCAAAAAATCGCCTTTTATCAATGTAACCCTCTTCAAAGAAGGCACGCCCTTATACACCCAATAAGGGGCAGCGTTATAGCTTTATTCTATTATCAGGGCCATGTCATCGCCCATACACCTCGCGAAGCGATGGAAATATCATCATCTGTACAGTTTGTTGACAGGTGAAGCAGGAGAGGCAAGACTTCGGAATCAATGATATGGGTGCATCGGCAGGCTTGGTGAGCGGCCACACCCAACAAACTGTAGCGCAGCCCAGGGCACCCTTTCTCGGGTCGTCTGATTTTACGGTCAGGAGAAGGGGTAGCAATCAAGGAAGAAGCCATAGAGATGGAAGACATATTGCGCAATGCGCTGAAGACTATGCTGGAGAATTCTGCCGGATCAGGAGCCAGGGGGTATTCGGGTAAAACCGATCTCGGGCTCCGGCTCCCAAACGGGCTGGGGATGGAACTTGGGGACCTGGAACTGCCAATAATTCCCATCCAGGGAGATGCTTCTGGAAGACGCTACGAGCGCCTGATCATGCCCCATGGTTCATCACCGGCCACCATGGTTCTCATGTGGCTCCCCCAGGACCAGAAGCGATCTGACGAGGCGGTTTCCGGCCCCATTCCTGACAGATTACCATTCCTTGACGTGCAAGCCGTACTTGAAGAAGGAGGCCTTCCTGTACCCAAGATCTTCGCCGATTGCTCCGAGGAAGGTCTGGTGATTCTGGAAGACCTGGGGCAGGAGACCATGGAGAAGAGGATCTGTTCTCTAACGGGCACGGAGTCGGGCAAGGTAAATCTAGCCCATACAGACCAGGTAGAGCTGGCCCCAGTATTGGCCCTTTACGAAAAAGCCGTCCGACTTCTTGTTCAATTTCAGGTTGTGGGAACCAGACTTAAGCCCGGTTCTACCATCGCCATGACCAGATCTTTCGCATATGACCTCCTGCGATGGGAATTGGATCACTTCGTAGAATACGGCTTACTCCAGAGGCCCCAATGGGCAAACCCAGATAACGGATCAGGAGAAGACGAGGCCCCAGACAACGCAACTCTCACCCACTTGGCGGCCATCTTTGACCATGTGGCAAACCGGTTGGCAGCCCTGCCCCGAGAGCTGGTGCATAGGGATTTTCAGAGCAAAAACCTGATGGTAAGAGAAGGAGCCGGCGACACAGAGGAACTGGCCCTGATTGATTTTCAAGACGCCCTGTCAGGCCCCCCGGTTTACGACATGGTCGCCCTGCTGCGAGATTCCTACGTTGTGCTCCCCTGGAACGGGGTGGACAGTCTGTTGGATCTTTATCTGGAGGAACGGGCAACGAGGGGATTACCTGCCTACTCCAAAGGGGAAATTGAGGAGTGGTTCCTCCTTCAGACCATCCAACGCAAACTGAAGGACGCTGGCCGATTCGTCTTCATCGACAAGGTGAAGAGAAACCCATCCTTCATGAAGTACTTTGACGACTCCATCGCCTACGCTGCTCATGCAGCCAGTCGCTGCAAAGATCCTATGGTGAGAGGATTGATTGGGCTTCTTGCCCCATGGCTGAAGGGTTTCGCTGCTTATAACAAGGTACACCAATGATAAAGGGCATGGTACTTGCAGCCGGCATGGGCACCAGACTCCGTCCCCTAGTGGGGGAATTCCCCAAGCCACTGGCCCCCATATTAAACAGGCCGATGATCCTGTTCAACCTGCTTCTCCTCAAGGAAGCAGGCATTACGGACATCATTGTGAACCTGCACTACCACGGATCACAGATCGCGCGCTCTCTGGGTGACGGCTCCCGCTGGGGACTCAACCTCTCCTATTCGGAAGAGACAGACTTGTTAGGGACTGGAGGGGGGATCCGCAAGGCTCGAAAATTCTTTAACGAGAACACATTTGTGGTGGCCAATGGGGACACTATTGCGGATTTGAACCTGAAACAGGCAATCGGGCTGCATCAGAAGCGGCAAGCTGATGCCACCATGATGTTGATGCCCGATCCCCGGGCAGAGGCATTCGGGGCGGTGCGCATGGATTCATCCCTGAACGGCCAGATCCAGTCCATTGCCGGTGTGCCTGATTCCCCACTCCCTGACCCATCCCTACAGGGGATGGTGTTTGCCGGGATACACATCATGGAACCCCGTGTGCTCGACCTTGTGCCCGAAATGGGCCAGTCATGCATTGTCAGGACCGCCTACAAGTCTATGTTGCAAAGAGACAAGGAGTGGGCCGTTCATGGGGATCCTTCATGCAGGTTCTGGTGCGACGCAGGCACGCCGGAACGTTACCTGCAGGCTAACCTGACCCTGCTTGCCCGTCCCGACTGGTGCACTCACATGGAGCGTGAATCCCACAGAGACGTGACCGTAGCTCCCCATTCTGCAGAAGCCACCATCCTTTCACCATCAATCATTGGGAAAGACTGCACCATTGAACCTGGAGCAACGGTTGGTCCCATGGCAATCCTTGGAGACGGCGTGAAAGTAAAGAGTGGCTGCACGGTGAGGCGGTCGGTGGTATGGACGAACTGTGTTGTTGAGTCAAACCTGCTGGATCAGGTGCAGGTGAGGTAGTAGTTGAAAGAGGAAAGAGGGGGGCAAGGTACAAGGCGCAAGGAGGTTGACCAGCACGCAAGGAGCACAGCATGCCGCATACGTACTCTTTTAAGACAGTTTTATTTCAATAAATTGTTTGGGCGGGTTGGGTACACCGCTAACGAAGGGCACGGCATGCCGTGCCCGTACAGGTGTT
>CAYZFJ010000041.1:0-20916 GCA_964477705.1 uncultured Myxococcia bacterium
GTTGCTTCTGTAATGGCGTTGGCTGAGGCGCTATGGGGAGAATTGGGGGCAGGTGGTGATGATGATGCGGGTTTGCTGAGACGCAGGAGCAGATCATTACTCTCGAGAGTAATGGGGATGGAGCCGAGGCCGCAATGGTCCAGTTCTACTACAGAAGGGACAGGAGTAGAGCTATATCCCCTCAGTAGCTGCACGTTTACCTTGCCGGGCAGTCCCCTTCCCTCCAGGTCCGTTGCCCGCAGGATGAGAGAATTTGTCAAGCTTGACACAAGCTGCCCCCCATCGGGGACCACCCGGAATTGCACAGTGTCGGTCTTGCCCTGTGCCACATCGGGCTGATGGCGGGGTGACAGGGCAGAGGTACCTTCATTATTCACATGGTATTGTTCAAGTGGAATTGCTGGTTGTTGGTTGTCGACGATCTGGATTTGGACTCCAGACCGCTCTGTTGTTGTGCCTTGTTTTGCGATTACTTCAAGGAACATGGGGCCAGGGGGCAACTTGGGGACCTGGATGGTGGTGCTTAAGCCTACGTATGGGCTCTCCTGGGACAGGAGAATGGTGCCCTGGCTGGCCTGGGTGTCATGGCTCTGGGGGAGGGCGGGTGGTTGGGTCTGACCTTGGTTGTTCTCATGGGCAACCGGCAGGAGCCTGAGCTGCACTTGAAAGTTGCCACTGAACCGGGCCAGGTGTGGTTCCTCTACGGTAACCCTGACGCCAGCAGTGCCACCAGATATCCATCTCTCCTGAGTCCAGAGGATTACCCCAAAGTCTGCGGTTTTCCGGCTTAGATTCATGGCCCAGCCTACCACCACAAAGACGTAGATGGCCACCATGGCAATCAGGGTCCGGATAACCCAGGGACGGAGCAGGAATCGTATCGCCCTCTCACCGGGCATGCCTTCAATTGCATCCTTCCACGACTTCTCGTCCTGGGAGTTATTGGTGCTGTTATCAGGGTCCATCCTGGATTTCTTCTCCAGGGGCACAGTGTGCCCTTGTGGTGAGTGGATAACTTGGACAGAGGGCGTGGCGGTGAGGGGTGCAGTGCAAGACGGGGAGCAATATACTGAAGACGTCTTGCGGGGCGTCTTACTTTATCAGGTCCTCGTTGCCATAGGCCTTGTCATGGGTATTATCCCTGTTCTCGTTCGTATTCGTGTCTGCGTTCGCGTCCGCTTCCCCGTCTGCCACCATCCCATCCCCATCCCCACCCTCCTGCCGCACATCATCAATATCCCCGGCAGAACCTGCAAAGTGAAGTACGGGCTTGCCTGTTTCCAGGCCGGTTACTTCAACTGCCGGCTGTTCCACGGAGTACATGTCGATAGCGGCCATGAGGGGGGTGGTTGCGCTCTTGAAACGGGCCATCTCGCCAGCAGTGATGCCCTTGTCACGCACTGCCTTCACCTTGAGGGGGTTAATGTGGTTTCCATGTTGTTTCAGCCCGAAGTGGAGATGGGGCCCGGTGGAGCGCCCGGTGCTTCCCACTGTTCCAATTAGCTGCATCTGCCTGACCTGGGTCCCCGGACGAATCCCTGAGGTGATGGTATTCAGGTGCCCGTACATGCTCTCGTAACCGTTAGGATGTTTGATGACTACCAGTTTACCATTGGCCCCCTTCCATCCGGAAAACGTTATCCTGCCATTGGCTATTGCCCTGACAGGAGTGCCTCTGGGGGCTGCATAGTCCACCCCTAGGTGCTGGTGGTGTCGTTGCAGGATGGGGTGCCGCCTCTTGCCAAAACCTGAAGAGATTCTGGTGAATTTGAGTGGGGTTTTCAGGAAGCTCTTCTGGACAGAAAGACCTTTGTCGTCAAAGTGCCCCAGGTTGCCCTGGCCATCCACGTAGCGAAAGGAGCGGAAACGGCCAACATAACCGTTGTATTCAGCGGCCAGAATGTTGCCATACCGAATGAAAGCTCCTTCGTGGATCACCTTTTCAACCAGTACCTTGAACTCATCTCCTTGCCTGGTATCCGTATAAAAGTCGATATCCCAGGCAAATACATCTACAAAGAACGCAACCAGAGCAGGATGCTCCCCCATGCGCTCTACCGTTTCATAGAGGGAACTTTCAATTTTTCCTCCTACTACTTCGGTAATGGTCTGGGTCTCCAGGGTTACCTTTTCAGCTACCCAGGTATTGTCTGTGCTTAGTCTCGCATTGTAGCGGTCTATGGGAGAGGTGTGAATGGTAATGGATTCCAGGTCTCTCTCCCGGTTTAAGAGGAGGGTAAATTGGTCTTCCGGTCGCATTTTCCTGAAGTCGAATACCTTCTCAAGTGCAGAGATGGCGGCAAATACCTGGTCGTTTTTAGCGCCAAGGCTAGAGATAGCGTTAGCAAAATTCTGGTTGCGGCCTAAGCTGCTGGATATCGACTGTTCTGCGCCATGTAGCCTAGGGGGGCCAGGCAGCAGGGGGAGGTCTTCCCAGGTTATGGGTGCTGGTTCTTCTTCCGTGTGTTCTTCTGTCACACTGCTGTTGTCTTCAGAACTGTTGGAGAGGATTGCAGCCATAATAGCGATGATTATTAGTGCGCCGCCGAAGATACTCCCGTAAATCCAATATGGCCGGGAAAGCCCTTTTTTAGGCTTGTCCGGCTGAAGGAGCGAAAAATTGAAGCGATCATTTTCCATTGGATGCCTGAAACCTTATCTGCCTTGAAACCAGACTGCCTCTGTTCAAAATCCCCGGTAGCAGCGTAGTGAGTAAGTGAACATTTCTGTAATGGTCGATTGTATCTTTACCACAATTACGATTCCAGTTATTGGATTGCAAACCCACCTAACATCATGATAGGGGTGATGCCTGGGCAAGGTATGGCATGCCACTGCTATTAATATTGAATTGAAATAATTGATTGATTTGATGGTTGATTGGTGATGAGCATGGGATACCATAGTGTTGGTCATTCAGATTCACATGGATTCTTTGTTTGGAATTAGGCTAGGAAGCGGAGTGTCTAATGAAGTCTCCATTGGCAGAAAATAAAGTGCTGCAGGGGCGCCTGGTTTTAGTAACCGGTGCTGGCTCTCGTCTTGGTCGTGCATTGGCGTTGGCTGTTGCTGGTGCGGGGGCAGATGTGGCGGTCCATTACCATTCCAGCAAGGGGGAATCTGAAGAGGTTGTGGCTGAAATCAGGGAGCTGGGCTGCCGATGTTATGGGTTCCAGGCGGATTTGGCCCATGCAAGGGGGGCTGAGCTTCTGATGGGTGCGGTGGTGAAGAAAATGGGTGTGCCTGATTGTCTGGTTAATAGCGCAGGAGTGATGGAAAAACGGCCCATTGGCGCCATGGATGTAGAGGCGTGGGATAGAATCCTGAATTTGAATCTGAGGGCCCCGGCACTGGTTATCAGTGAATTGGTGCGGTGCAGGAAGCTGGCTGCTGAAGGGAGGGTGGGGGCTGAGGCTGGGGCTGAGGTGTATGGTGGACATGCGGCGACAGCACGTTCAGCTTCCATTGTAAACATTGGGGATACGGCAGGTCTGCTGCCTTGGTCCAATCATGCCCACTATTGTGCATCAAAGGCTGGCTTGGTGATGCTCACCAAGAGCCTGGCTCGGGAGCTGGCGCCTGATGGGATCAGGGTGAATTGTGTGGCGCCCGGTGTGGTGCTCTGGAATGAGCAGGATGAGCGGTATGTGGGGAATTATGATTTGAAGAGGGCGCTCGCTCGGGTGCCTATGGGGCGTGGTGGGGCGCCCCGTGATGTGGCAGAGGCGGTGGTGTTTCTGTTGTCTGATCTGGCCGGGTACATCACCGGACAGGTCCTGGCTGTAGATGGAGGGCGGACCGTAGGTTGAGCTTGATGGTGTATGGCAGGGTCAGTATTACTGCATGGTCAGGATGGTGGTGTTTTGTCCCGGTATGGGCGCAATATTCCGACTTCAAGGTTAGACATGAGGTGCCCGAACAATCTCTGATTGGCGAACGCTCAGAACTTCCAGGTTAATCCTACTGACAGGGCTTCAGATCCCGCATCAAAGCGTAGAGCCATATTGTCCTGGAATTTATAGAAGGCCCCTACCCCGCCTGCCGGGTAGGGGATGAATGCCATCCATCTGATGGCATCATCATCACTGTAAGAGCGGAAAGCGATACCCAAAGAGGCAAACACCTCCCACTTGGGGTGTACATAGAACTGCCAGCGTGCCTGAACTGGAATGGTCAGACCCCAGTTGTAGTGCCAATCTTGTCGACTGTTACTGTATTGCCAGTTCCATGAGTAGTGCCCGCCAAATTCCAGGAAGAGCGCATCATTGATCTCGTCAATGAACCCGTCATCCAGGAGGGGGATGGCCAGCCTGGCACCACCGGCCAGTCCCCGGCCCACTGAGCTGAACCCTCCCATGATAGAGAAGTCAACGTCCCTCTCGTAGCTGCCGGTCTTGGTAATATCCCATTTGACATCCTTCTTGCTCGCGGAGATGGCTTCACCGGGTAGTGCGATGGTGATAATGGCGGTGATGGCGGCAGCTGAGCAGAGTGATAGAATGCACCTGAGAGCTTTTAATGTTCCGGGGAACCTGAGTGATTGGGTTTGTCTATTCTTCAAAGATAAATCTCCAGATTGTCAGTTTTTCTTGAATCGCTGTTCCAAACAGACACACATGATGAGATTTATCATGGTCTTTACTGGTGGTCAAAAAGAGGACAGGGGCGTGAATCTTCTTCACGCCCCTGCGCTCATGGATAATAGACAGAAAGATCTGATAGATACACTTGCTGTTACTCTGCCGCCTGGTCCTCAAAATCCTTGCCGTCGAATCCCATGATCTTCCCCTTGCCGTTCACTATGGTTCTAATATGGACCGGTCTGCGCCAAATCTTATGAAGGTTGATCAGGGTATCCCTGGCATAATCTGGCTTCAGGTCGAAGCCCCTGTGATTATGGTGGAGGAGCATCTCACCACGGTTCCGGTAATTACCGTTCTCTACCCTGATGTCAGGCTGCCCTAGATTTGTAAGCTGGAATAGGAGCTTTTCTTTGATTTTGCCGAAATCCCGGCTGAGGATTTCCCACTGTTCGGCCCTATTGTTGAACCCGAAGGTGAAGAGCTGCTGTTCCATGCAGAATTCAGGAGTGAGGAACTCATCAATGAGAGTCACATCGTTGTAGAATTGACGTACCTCCATTATTTTGGGGGTCCCCAGACCGGTGTCCCTGTTCCAGTTCAGCTTGTCTTCGAGACGATCGCAGTCCTCGTACTCCTTGCCGAAGCATCCCCGATTCCAGCGGTCTTCGATATTCCGTAATAGTTCCACCCCAAGTTTGTATGGGTTAAGGCTGGATTGGCTGGTGGCTACCGTACCCGAATGGTGCAGCGCATAATCGATCAGTTCAGAATCCTTGAGCACCTTCTGGGTCATAATCCTGGAATGCCAGAATGTGGCCCATCCTTCGTTCAGTATTTTGGTCTGCCCCTGGGGAGCGTAATAGTAGGCTTCTTCACGGATGATGCTCATCACATCTAATTGCCATGCCTTGAGGGGAGCATTCTCCATCAGGAAGTAGAGCACATCCCGAACAGGCTCGCCGGGAAATCGCTCTTCTCGCTTCTGTTTCTTCTCGTGGAGCTTTCGGCGCTGTTCGTCAATGAACTCCTGGGGGTTCAGGTATGGGTGCATGTAATCCCTGTCCGTGTGCAGCAGGGGCAGTTGCTCCATCTCTTCGCCATAGCCATGTTGCTCGTCGCCTTCATCTGTTGGCTGGTATCTTCCTGCGGTCAGGTTTGGCGAATCCACATTTACATTGGTAGAGGGCTGGGGCAGGTCGAGCCTGGCCCGATAGGCAGCTCTGGTATCGCCCGTCCGATTAATGAAGGGGCTGTGACGATCGATCAGGTTGTCTATGGACAGACACAGGTCGATAAAGTCTTCCACCTCTTCCTGGCCGAACTTGTCGATGTACTTCCGGATTCGGCTGGCATGGTTAGCCATCTCATCCATCATTTTGCGGTTTGTCCGGGAAAACCACAGGTTGTTTTTAAAGAAATCAACGTGTGCATACACATGGGCGATGACCATCTTCTGGTCAACCAGCTCGTTGCCTTCAAGCAGGTATGCATAGGCCGGGTTGTTATTTATGACCATCTCATAGATACGCTGCAACCCATATGCATAGGATTTGCTCATCCGTTCATATTCCATACCGAACCGCCAGTGGGGGTACCTGGTGGGAAAGCCACCATAAGAAGCCACCTGGTTCATCATGTCATAATCAAGGATCTGGAAGATTGTCGGGAAAAAATCGAGGCCATAGTTTCTGGCATGTTCCTCGATTTCCTGCCTGATACTATTAAGTTCGTGATCTAGATTATTCATTGGCTTCTGCCGCCCCTCCTATCGTCCGGTACGGAGAAAAGCCCTGATGGCGTCATACACCCCGTCCTTGTCTTTGATTTCGGTTACAATCATGTTGCTCCCGCTACCACCATCACCGCCGCTGCCTCTACCCTCGCCACCGCTCCCACCGGCCCCTGCCGCCCTTGTCATCTGGCTGGTGGAGTCGATTACAGACAACCGCTCCTTAAAGTCGCCAATGAGCTGTCCGCTGCCGTATGGGCTCTCTACCTGGCCATAACAGAACAGGTTCGCCCTGGGCAGAATGCTCTCCTTGAGCAGCTTAATGCACTTTTCTGTGTCGCCCATGGACCAGTTGTCTCCGTCGCTGAAATGGAAAGGATAAACATTCCATTCTTCTGCAGGGTAGTCGGCCTCCATGATGTTCAGGCAGAGCTGGTAAGCGGTGGATACCATGGTTCCTCCGCTCTCCCTAGTTCGGAAAAAGGTATCCCGGTCCACTTCCTTTGCCCTGGCGTCGTGGATGATATAGCGGCTCTCCAGATCCTTGTACTGGGACCTGAGCCAAGTATCCAGCCAGAACGAGGTGATGCGGACCACCTCTTTCTGTTCGTCACCCATGGAACCACTCACGTCCATCATGTAAATGATTACTGCATTAGACTGGGGGAGGACGGTCTCTTTCCAGGCTCTGTACCTGCGGTCTTCACGTACTGGAATAATGATGGGGTTCTTGTGGGAGTAAGTGCCCGAAGCCATCTGTCGTTTCAGGGCCTGACGGTGGGTTCGTTTAAAGTGGCGCAGGGATTCGGGGCCCACATTTCTGATGCTGGAGTATTTCTCTTTTCTGGTGAGTATGCGGTTCTGTCCCCTCGGCTCGATGTTGGGCAGCTCCAGCTCTTCACCCAGAATTCTAGCCAACTCGTCTAGGGTAACATCTACTTCCAGAAGGTGTTCTCCCGGATCTTCGCCAGCCTTCTTGCCGCCGCCTTCGCCCTTATCCGAGCCAAGTACGTCACCCACATCTCCCTCACCCTGGCCAACACCACCGGTTTGTTTGGGGCCGTGGGTAAAATGGGGAATATCAATATGTGGAACGGGAATGCTGACAAAGTCCTTGCCTTTTTTCCCGATCAATTCATCGCTGCTCATGAACCGGCGCAGGTTCTGCTTGATCCGTCCCCTGACTATTTGCCGGAATCTTCCGTGGTCTTGTTTAATCTTCAGAGTTCACCTCCGGGAAACACTGATCTCTTTCTAAAGGGCACCGTATACCGCCGTGCTGTACAGTCGCACTGGCAGAGGGAGTCAATAGGGGCCAATGAGTACGGTGGAAGGTCCTCCCGAAGGGGGTTGACCTGTCTGCGCCCTACCCACTGCCCCTATTGCTCCAATCATTTAATTAAATCAATCAACTGTTGCTCTTTACGTCGCCTCGGGCAAAGATGCTGGCCACATAGTTGAGCACATCGGTAGAACAGACTTCACAGTAACCATGGTTCTTGATCAGTCTGTTTCTGACCACGTCGATCTTCTCCTGGGTGTCCTTGTCAATCACCGAGGAGACCAGGCTGGTCAGCTTGATCGTGTCCTTGCGGTCTTCGAACAGCTTTAGCTCCAGGGCACGGCGGAGTCGCTCGTTGGTGCGGTAGTCGAACTGGCGGCCTTCGATGGCCAGTGCACCGATGTAGTTCATGATCTCCCGCCGGAAATCATCCTTGCGGCTCTCAGCCACCTCCACCTTCTCTTCGATGGATCGCATCAGCCGCTCGTCGGGCTCTTCGTACTGCCCGGTGTACTTGTTCCTTACCCGCTCCTTCTGGGTGTAGGCCTTCACATTGTCGATATAGTTTTTGCACACATTGTCTATGGCCTCTTCATCTGCAGAGATGGCACGCTGGACCTCGTTCTTGACGATCTCCTCGTACTCCTGCTTCACCATGGAGAGCATCTCCCGGAATTTGCTCCGCTGGTCTTCGGATGCGATCAGGGAGTGGTGTTTAAGGCCACTTTCCAACTCATTGAGAACCATGAACGGGTTGATGCACCCGTCTCCCCTGTCACTGACAAGAGCATTGGAGATCTTGTCCTGCACATAACGGGGGCTGACACCCTCCATGCCTTCACGGGAGGTCTCCTTGCGGAGCTCTTTCACGTTGTCCTGGGTCAGACCAGGCAGGGATTTGCCATCGTAGAGCTTGAGCTTCTGCATCAGAGTGATGTTGTGCTTCTTCGGGTCCTCAAGCCTGGTCAGCACAGCCCACATGGCAGCCATGTCGATGGTGTGTGGTGCAATGTGCTTGCCCTTGATTTTCTTGGTGTTGTAGTCCTTGTTGTAGATCTTGATCTCTTCGGACCACTTGGTAATGTAGGGAATGTCCACTTTGACGGTACGGTCCCGCAGAGCCTCCATATATTCGTTGCTCTGGAGTTTGCGGTATTCCGGCTCGTTGGTATGACCGATGATCACCTCATCAATGTCAGTCTGGGCGAACTTCTTCGGCTTGATCTTGTGTTCCTGGGATGCACCCAGCAGATCATAGAGGAATGCAACGTCTAGTTTGAGCACCTCGATGAATTCAATAATTCCCCGGTTTGAGATATTGAACTCACCATCAAAGTTGAAAGCTCTGGGATCTGAATCGGTCCCGTATTCAGCAATCTTACGGTAGTTGATGTCGCCGGTCAGTTCCGTTGAGTCCTGGTTTTTCTCGTCTTTAGGCTGGAATGTCCCGATGCCGATCCGGTCCTGCTCACTCAGGATAAGGCGCTTTACGCTGATGTGTTCAATTACCCGGGCCCAGTCGCCCTTGTACTTCTCCATCAGGTCTTTATAGTACCAGCGGCAGGCGGGGCACAGGTCTCCCTCCACCTGGATGGGATGTTCCTCGCTCTCCAGCTCGCTGAAGAAGCCCTTGCGCCATTCCTGGGGAATAAGGCGAAGTGGCTCTTCGTGCATGGGACACGGTTTAATCTCCATCTCCCCACCATTGGCTCCGGGGATTCTCCATTCGAAGGTGTAAAGGGCGCCATCATTGGTCTTGCTGTATGCTTCGAGCCCTTTCTTCAGGAGCCTGGCGATGGTGGATTTTGATGAACCAACCGGGCCATGGAGGAGCATGACACGCTTCTCGGTTCCATATCCCTCAGCCGCCGATCTGAGAATTTTGACCAGTCGCATCAAGGGGATATCAAGCCCGTAAATGGCGTCTTTGCCATTGTTCTCGTGGTCAGAGAAGAAGTTGTAACGGATCAGCTTCTTCTTGTTGTCCACATACTCTTCCTGTCCATGGGACAAGATCATGTCATAAATACGCTGGAATGCAGTTCTGGTTACTTGGGGATTCGACTTCACTATTTCCAGGTAGTCTTCAAAAGATCCTTCCCAGTGAAGCTCTTTGTAACGCTCCATGTCTTGTAGTCTGGAGATCTTCCGAATCAAACTGGTTTCAGATGCCATAAGCTGTCAGCCTCCTGTTGGGGTATTGGTAGCTGATTTCATTAGGGTCCCTCTAGGGGTGTGCTGCCTAACTAGTTGAAATCATTGATGTTTTAAGTAATGACCCTCCTTTTGCAACCGCTGATGCCAAAAAAGGTCGGGAAAAGAACAAAGAGGGCAATGGAATAGATCCCAGTCCCCTGAATCATGGTTGTAACCGTTTAGGAAACTCTAATAATTTCAATAAGTTACGAGTAGCCCACGTTTTTTTCTGTATCGAAGACCCAGGTGGATGCAGACAATGCCGGAAGGGATAAGCAGGAGAGCAAAGAGGAGAAGGTGGATGGCGGATTGGGTAAATAAGTCACTACCTGCCATGCCGCTGATGGCGAAAAAGGAGACTGAGGTCGATCCGGTTATGGGATTAGAAAGTGATTGGGGCAGGAGTACGGAACGCAAGATATTGATGGCTGGGGTAATGGGCAGAAATCCGGCTATGTAAGCCAGAAATGGGGGCAGTACGGTCACTGGATAAACAACGCCACCAAGGAGGCCGGACAGGCCGCCCAGAAGGGTTATTGCCGGTTGCGCCCTGGATATGAACAGAACTGAGCCGGCCACCAGCATACCAAGACCGGTGAATGCAGCGATTATCAGGGAGATGGCCAGGACCAGGTGTGCTGGATTTATCGGTCCTATGTTGGCACCCAGGAGCATGGCGACCAGGAGTTGAAGCAGGCCGGTGGCCAGGGCCAGGACGATTTTCCAGATACCCAGCATGGAGATGCTCCATGCTGGATTCAGGCTGGTGGCCATGATCGCTTCCATGGTGCCGAGCATCATCTGTTGCCTGAGAGAGGTGCCGAAGCCAGTCAGAGTCTTGGTGAGCAGGCCCAGGGTGACGATTCCCACTACTGCAAAGGCGAAATAGGTGCTTCCTGAGGGGTCTAACCCGTTGCTCGTGGCAGGACCGATCAGACGGGCGAGAAAGTAGAGGCTGAGCACCCCCGACAGAGGGGCGATCATTTGCCAGAAAAAGTTGAATCGATAGGATGTCTCGTCCCGAAAGTCCTTGACCAGGAAGGCCAGGGCTGCCCAGAGTATGGTTGCCGGGGGGTTGCCAGGTTTGGTGATGCCAGTGGCTGTAGCTGTGGTAGTGGCATCGGCAGTGGCAGTAGCATTGGTTGTAGTTTCGGTTGTCTCCTGGGCTTGGGCTTGGGCTTGGTTGATTCTCATTGGCATGGAGTGTTCTCCATGGATCGTCCCCCCCGCTGGGCATCATCCTGGCCCGGACTGCCCAGGTTATGGCGACCGTAGCTTTCAGTCCTGACCGATGTGCTTTCCTTGATGGTCATGGTTCCTCTGCCATTCTCCATGTGGAAAATCTGGTCTGATATGGATTGGAGCAGGGCATGGTTATGCTCCACCAGAATCAGGGTCGCCCCACGGTTCCCAACGTATTCTTCTACCAGTAGTTTGATAATTCGATCTGATGATTGAGGATCGAGGCCTTTGGTCAATTCATCGGCCAGAATCAACTGGGGGGTATGGAGCAGGGCCTTTGCCACCAGGGCCCTCTGTTTCATTCCCGTGCTTGCTTTACCATAGGGGAGGGTTTCGATTTCGTTTAAGAAGAGCTCGTCCATGACCCTGGCAACCTGTGCTTTGCTCTGCCGGGGGCTGAATCCATATAGGGCAGCGAAAAATTCCAGGTTCTGACCAATGGACAGGCGATGGTTGAGAGAGCGCTCATCTCCTGTAATAATACCGAGCAGGGGACGCACCTTAGCTGGTTCCCTGATCACATCCACATTATTCACTGTTACCCTGCCAGAGCCCTTGTCCGGGAGCAGGAGTGTGGCAATGATTCGCAGTATGGTGGATTTACCTGAGCCATTCGGCCCTTGAATTCCAAGAATGGTGCCGCGGGGCAGGTCTAGATTCACATGGTCCAGGGCTTTGGTGTGATGGTCTGATCCTGGGGTGGGCTCCTTGGTGGCCTGCAAAAATATTTTGTTAGCGCAGAAGGTCTTGGAAAGATTTCTGATAGACAGGATTGTGGACATCAACCGTAACCGTTCTCCCTTTGTCATTCCAAGGAGTCTGAGTCTAAGTATCGGACCCTTATTTACGAGCAGATATTGCCAGCAAATACACACTGCCAACCCGCAGAGGATAAGGGATTAAAGCGTCAGAGGCAAGATGGCAGGTTACAAAAGACAGAACCTTTTCTTGATTCTGCAACAATGATTGATTTGTTGTCAAAAAGCCGGTAAACGGACGCATTTTATGTTTTAAGATTTAACAACCAGTGAGATTATCCCCATGGGATCTAACACAATTCTTCCTCAATGGATTGAAAGGGAAATGAGTAATAAGGGTACAGTGCTGCTGGTGGATGATGATGATGGTATCCGGGATGCCTTGGAGGAGATTCTTGCTGACGAGGGATATCGGTGCCTCTCTGCGTCCAATGGCCGAAAAGGGTTGGACGTCGTCCAGAACAGTCAACCTGACCTCATCCTCCTGGATCTGATGATGCCCCAAATGGATGGTTGGGAGTTTATGGATAGGCTTCGTCAGATGCCGAGGGGCTCCTTAATTCCTGTTGTGGTGATCTCCGCAGATAGGGATGTGGGGCCTAAGGCCAGACAACTGGGAGCCCAGGGTCATCTGTCCAAGCCCTTTGATCTGGACAATCTGTTGAATCTTGTGGGTAAATTCATCCCTGTAGAGCAGTAACCATTTTTTGCCTTCTGATGCTGTTGCTGTGTTGTTGTCTTTTTTATTGCTACACGACTATTTCGTCTTTTATGGGTCTGGTAATTGAAATGGCAGAATCGGAAAAACTGTTTCAAACTGGGAATTCAATCTCTTCTGATTATGAAGAGAGCAGTCACGGGCAGCATGTTGAGCCGAGCCATGAACCGGCTCCTTACTGTTTGCGTCTAAGGCATGATTTAGCCAATCGCCTGCAGGCTGTGCGCACCTGGATTGATTTGATCAGCAAGCATCCCGATAAAGCACCCGGTGACCTTAAGATAGAAAAGCTTCGCCAGTCAGTTGAAAAATTGGAGGACTTCGCCCAGTTGGCTTGTACTCTAGTTAAGTTTGAAGCCATGGAGCCCCTGAATCTGACCCATATGAATCTTGGGCTAGTCTTTGAACATGCTGAGGATTTGTTCAGTCCTGTGCTGGCAGCAAAAGGGCAGACCATCTCTCTACTTGAGGGGGCCAATCTTGTTAGTGTGGAAGTGAATTCACACCCTCTCCTTGCCAATGCTATCAGTCATGCGTGGCGGGCATTATCTGAACTGGCTGAGGAAGGGGCGGAGCTGGTTACCAGGGTGGTGGTTCTGGCAGATAAGGGGATGGTTGAAATCGATATGTTGGTTGATGGCCTGGAAATTCCTTATTCCATACTATGCCCCATTGCGGATTCCCCAGGAGCGTCAGTTGTTTCCAATGGTAAACAGGCCCTGAATGCCCAGTTTGCAGTGACTATTGCCACAAAGATCGCTGACCTGCTTCAGGCTCCATTTTCCTCTTTGTACATCTCTGAGAGTAAAGCTACAGTGTTTCGGATTCAGTTGGAATTAGGCATCAAAATGCGATAGTGTTGAGGAGCACCAAGGTTAACTTTCAACGATTAACTTCTCTACAGGTCGATTGACTTGGCCTTGGATGCGGTGAGATGCATGAGCATCAGATAATCCCTGATATGCCTGGTTAACAGGAAATTGCTTCGGACGAACTCCTTGCCGATAGCACCCATTCTTCTCGCCTTCTGTGGATGGCCAAGCAGATGGCGCAGCCTGAAAGCAGCTCCTTCTACCGTATGGACAAGATACCCATTGACCCCGTCAAGAATCTGCAGCGGAATACCGCCAGCAGCTCCCGCCACAACTGGCCGCCCTTTCCATAGTGCTTCAGAAACAGTCAGCCCGAAGCCCTCCTTGAGGGATTTCTGGAGCACCACGTCTGCTGCTCGCTGGAGAGCGTTCACTTCCACGTCGCTGAATGGGGGCAGGTCCAGGATTTTACAGTCCGGATCATTCCCTGCGATCTCCCGCACCTCGTCCAGCACCTGGGCTCCCTCGGGATCATCAGTGGCACCACCCCCTGCCAGCACTAACTGGCAGTCGATGCGCTTTTTGACCATGCGATAGGCTGCAATTACCCCATGGGGATCCTTAAACCGATCGAACCTTGATATCTGTACTACCAGCGGCCGGTCGGGATCGATATGGAACCGTTCCAGTACGGAGAGCACCTCCTTGTCAGTCAGATCCCTGTTCTTAGGAGCCAGTGGATCAATACTGGGTGCTATAAGAAACTGAGGGACTGAGATCTTCTGGGAGAATTTGGCAGCCGAGAAGATGGTGGCGTCATAACGGTAAAGATGTTGCTTCAAAAAATCCCAGACCAGAGCATTGGGCGCTGAAGCATCGATATGGCACCGCCAGATCATGCGTCCCTTGTGGGGGGGCCAGAATTGTGGGAGAGCCGCTGGCTGCGGGTCATGGACGATAATGACCTCGCCTGTGGGCTTAATCTGGTTCTCGGCCGCTTCTCGATTAACCTGAGTGTATAGATTCAGATCATCACGGGTGACCAGCTCCTCCGCATGACCCTGCAAGGCGTTATGGAAGGATTTGGTGACCCTGTAGAAGTCTGAAGGCCCCTGCATCACATCCCATACAGCGTCAATCCCCAGATCTTGCAGCAGGGGCATCAACCAGGCGAGGATTTCAGCAACGCCACCCCCAACCCTGGTTGAGTTAATGTGCTGCATGGTGATTCCCTGCAGCGGTTTGGCCAGAGTACGCAAATCATTGATGTACTCTGTACCCACGATCTCGCCATAGTCATCAAGGGTCTTGTGACGAGGTGGCATTTGGACGGCCACTGGTTCTGTCATTACTCCCCTCCAAATATTTCAAGGAGTGCAGCCCTGCTCCCCTCAATTGATCTCAGATATGGCTGGACTTCCCGGAGTTGTTGGGCCAGTTCTTCGTCATGAAGGTGTTCTTTTGCCCACAGGGCAAAGTCATTCTCGCCAGTGCGTGTCCGTAGTGGGGCTTCGTACAGGTGGTAGAAGATAGACAGGGAATCCACCCTGGCGATAGCCACGCTGATCTCTTCCCTTGTGTATGCTTCCAGTCCAGTGGGAAGCACCACTCTCCGAGCAAGAGTGAGGTTGAGCTCCAAGCCCTCCGGTGCATTCCGGAGCGGCCGCTTTTCAAGGAGATATTCGGCCAGGACTTTGGAGACTTCACGACGCAGGGCTTCGGGCTCATAGTACTCGGACAGGTCGATCAGGGAGAGCTTCTCTGCCACCACATAATCCCCGAGAACCTTACCTGCCCAGTGGGCAAAATCATTGGGGTACTCTGGCTCCATGTATCTCTGTACCGTGAAAGGATGGAGCAGATGGAAGAGGATAGCCTCCGCATCCACCATGGTAACGATGTGAAGCAGCTCATTCAGGTTTGCTGCCCGCAACCCCAATGCCTCGATCAGATATACGCCCTTCCTGAACTGAAAGGGCTTCTTGTTGTTCATGAAAACCTCCCTCTGTCTTTTCCATTTTCCGGAGGGAGCTGTATTGATGCAGCTAACTCTCACTCCTCTCCGGTGCAGAACAGGGGTCAGTCAATGCAAACTCTAAACCGTCACGGCAATCCATCCGATACGGCATGGCGTTTTCCTGCGGATGGAGCAACCGATCCAGACTGTACGTTCTACATGGAGAGTAATGGGGTTTCCCTGACCATAGGGGAAGATGCCCCATGTTTAACACATGGAGGATCGGCAATTTTCATTGAACGAAGGGGGGGTGGTTGGTGCATTTACCCCTGAAGATATAGTAAGGGAGCGGGCGGGAGCGAAGAGTCGGAAAGTTGGCAAGTTGGTGTGCTTTCAGGAATTCAAAATGATTTGAAGAGTTGTGAAGAGGAGGAGGAAGAGTGGATGTGAGGTGAAAGACTGCACACATTCAGGAGAGGGCTGCAAAGAATATACATTTTACTTGGGTGGTATGATCTGCTGGGCCAGCACAAGGTGCAAGGGGCACCATGGAGTGAGTGTTGATTTGACCATCGGGCCAGGTTTTGGTATTCAACCGCTCCTGTTCTTTGGGCAAAATTCTACAAATACATTCTTGTTTAAGATGTGCGGAGATGAGATGTCGACAAAACCGAGCAAAGATTTAATTACGTTCCCAAACCCACGGCCCGGACGAAGGTTTGAGGTCATTATTGAAACGCCAGAGTTTACGTGCTTATGTCCAGTTACCGGGCAACCTGATTTTGCTAAAATCAAGGTTACCTACATTCCAGATAAACTGTGTGTAGAGCTAAAATCGCTTAAGCTCTATTTTTGGTCCTATCGGAACGAAGGTGCCTTTCACGAAGATGTGACCAACAGGATCCTGGACGATCTGGTAAAGGCAATCCAGCCTCTGTCTGCAGAAGTGGTCGGTGATTTTCTGGTGCGTGGTGGCTTATACACCAAGGTGGTGGCTAAGTACGAGGCACCTGTCGACTGACATGCGATGGTGTGAATGTTGATTGATTGCCGGGTTATGCTCCCACGCCCAGGATTATACAGTATAGGGCTGTGGATAGACGGCTGATAGAACGGAACTGTCAACCATACTTCTGGCGTGATAGTATAAGCAGATTAGCCCACTCAGGGTGACTTGCTTTGAGTAATCCAATGCGCAGGTCCGAGCTAAATCAATATGTTTACGTTCTCCAGTTGTCTGACAGAGCGCTCTCTCTGGTGGCTGCTCTGTGTCTGATTTTCTTGCTAATCTGGGGCTCAGCCGGCGAGGTAATTGCAAGCACCGATCGTGGCTTGGGGGACAGGGGGAGGAGCTTGCCTGTCTCGGTGGCTGTTCATGCCCGCTCCCCTGAGGGCGGGGGTTCAAATACTACTAATACCATTATATATGGAATCAACTCAGCCAATAGAGTCCGGGTTCAGGCTGATTACGGACGCTTTGACCAAAAAAGCAGCCTGAATACGGGAGATGATGCGATTGAGAGCAGTCAGTCTGAAGATGGCCACTCTGGCAGTGGCCAGGCCATCACTTACTCCAGCCCAATGACTGCCGCATTCGAACCTGTAGGGATGCCCCGGGAGGCAGACTATGTGGCAGTGCCTGCCGATAAGGCGGCCGGCTCCATAGATGGAGCAATTGCTGCTCTGGTACCGGGTTTTTTCCTCCATGGCACTGGTCACCTGGTTGCAGGTGAAAAAGAGACGGCCCTCCGTCTTGCCCTCGGGCAAGCTGTTTCCATGGGGATCGCCGGACTGGGGTGGGGAGCCACCCAATTGGCAGGAGATTCCCCCGTTGGTGGCTATCTGGCAGAGACTCTGCTTTTTGCTGGTCTGGCTGGGTTTGCCGGGGGATATGCTCTGGATCTGATTGGTACCATGGCTGGTCCAGGTGGTGTTCCTTCCCTGCCTGTGCAGGAACACGTCCTGGATGCTTCCATTGACTACCTGCTCATGACCAGTGGTGACTGGAATGAAAACCGGCACTTCACCCGGGTTGGAATGGAGTGGGATCGGTACCGGCTGACTGCATATGGTGCGGTGTTTTCTGATCTGGGTTTTACCTTGTTTGAAGATTATCCCACCCGTTCCGGATTTCAATTGGGTTCTCATTTTGTTGTGTGGAGGCGGGCAAAAGGTTTGGAAAATTTCAGGATATCCTCTCTTGGTGCCTTAGAAGGTTGGGGCGTGAGGGAGGATACACTCCTTGACGTTCAACTCACAGGGGATATCAACCTGAATATGGGCCGGTTGATTAGCGCTTTTCAGAATATCAATTTAGAAGCTTCAGCAGGGGTGCTTGGTGAGTGGAGTGATATCCCGGACCTGGCAGATATGATTGGGGATAATCAGGTCAGGTATTTTCCTGTGATGGAGGCCGGGATGGTCGTGGGGCTGTCTGACGCCCTCGGGTTGAGCTTGAAGCTGCGAAATTATGACGAGCACATTCGGTGTTTGTTTTCGCCCATGCGTGCGCCAGTCGGGGTTGGCTTGAGGGTCTGGTCAGAGAGCAACCTTCTGTTCCATGTGAATTTTGATTTTGGTAATGGAGACTTGCAGGCGACTGCCAGGATCCGTTATGGATTGATAAAGTGAAGAAATTAAATGGACAATGATCTTCACCAAAATTGTGTTGAGCAACTGCTAGTCCTTTCTGCCTGACAATTTTTGCGATGAAATCTTTCTCAGAAGATCTCCGGGGCTGGGAAATCGTCATCTTCCACTTGGGCTTTATCGGTATTGGCTTCGCTGCTGGTTCCGCTTTGTGGTGGGGCAGGTGCCTCAGGTGGTGTCATGGGCTCAGGTGCTTGGTTTATGACAGGTGCTGAGGTAGTGGGGGTGGAGGAGGGTTGGGCTGGTGAACCTTCCCCGCCTGGCTGAATTCCGTTCTCAACCGATGGAGCTGGTGTTGGCGGCGAAGATGAAGGGTTTGGTTCAGTGTTGTTCCCAGACCTGACCTGGCATCCCTCACCGTTACATATACCTCCCTGGTCGCTAGTGTTTCCTTTGTTCTCTTCGCCCTGTTCGTTCAGGTAAGTATTGTCACTACTTTTCGCACCATTACTCCCTCGGTTCTCTTTGTCACCGTTGGGAGGTGGTATCTCTGATACTAAACTTGAAGCCTGCCCTTCAGGTGCCAGTGACTTAGCCTCGCCAGTCTCGGCACCAGTTCCAGCACCAGCTTCATCACCAGCCACCGTATCGCCTTCGGGTCCTCCCTCGCCGTCGCTCTCGTTCTCGCCCTTCCCCTCAGCATTGCCAGCCTCCACCATGAATTCATCTTTGACACTTGAATCATCTAGGGCTGATGAATCTACTGATTCATCTGTGGTAGTCAGTTTTGATTCACCGCTCCTTGAACCATCAAGAGGATTTGTACTGTTATCCCCATTTTCCACTTCAGATAATTGAGGTTGATAAGCAGACGGGGCAGAACCCGGCAGTTTGGCGTCACCACTGGATAAAGCATCAATTTTAGCAGGGTATGGTGGGAGGATGAACAGGTAACTGGGCCGATAATCCACTGCCCATATCAACCCGGTGCCAAGGGTTAAGGCAGAGGCCGTTACAGCACGGGTTCCGTTCCATTTGTAGGGGCGAATCTGGGCGGTAATAGGGTGATAACCATCTGCATCGACTTGAATCTGGTGTGAAGTCCAGATTGTAGGTCGATCCTGAAATACCAGAGGTGTTTCTCCTGCAATTTCATCGTCAATCAGCACCTTTGCCCCAGTTGGTTTTGAATCAATTAGAGTCTGGGATAGGCACCCGGATACGATAAAACTTGAATATATGGCGAATTGAGTTAAAAACCCTGACCAGTTTCTTTTTGTTCTTTTCATGGATACATCCTTTGGAATGAATGTGTATTTTTTGAAATTGGGAATCAACCTATCAAACTTTTTTATGTTTTTGCCTTGACTCCGTGATTCCCCTGCGGTAAATACCTTCAACCTTGTCAGGATGTCTTACGTCCGACGAGTACCCCGAACCGCGAACCGGTCCGGCCAAACTAAGGTTCGGGCCAGGCGCGGGTCATCTCTGTGTGCCTCCCTTTGTGCCTACGATGACCTGTGCGCCAATGAAAAGAACTCATGGTAAGGGAATAGGCCCTGAAAAGGGTCAATTATGATCGTCTGTGCCCAATATGGGTGCGGTCTGTCTGATAGAGGATTTAGATGCCGACCATCAATCAACTGGTTAGGAAAGGGCGGGAAAAGCTTCGTAAATCAAGGAAGTCTCCTGCTCTGCAGCAGTGCCCCCAGAAGAGGGGTGTGTGTGTCAGGGTTTACACCTCGACCCCAAAGAAGCCGAACTCAGCTTTGCGTAAAGTTGCCAGGGTGAGGCTGGTTAATGGTATTGAAGTCTCAACCTATATCCCAGGTGAAGGGCACAATCTGCAAGAGCACTCTGTGGTTTTGATTCGGGGTGGTCGTGTAAAGGATTTGCCCGGTGTCAGGTATCACATTGTTCGTGGTACCCTTGACTCTCTTGGAGTGGACAAGCGGCGTCAAAGTCGTTCCAAGTATGGAACCAAGAAGCCGAAGTGAGATAGTGGAGAACGACGATGCCGAGACGACGAGAAGTTCCAAAGCGTATAGTTAATCCTGATCCGAAGTTCCAGGATCGCCTTGTCAGCAAGTTCATCAATGTGATGATGCTCAAGGGTAAAAGGTCTACGGTGGAAGGCATTCTTTATGATGCCCTCGATATTGTAGAGAACAGGGTTAAGGAAAATCCTCTCAAGACCTTCAAGAAGGCTCTTGATACAGTGCGACCTGCAGTTGAAGTAAAATCCAGGCGTGTTGGTGGTTCCACCTATCAGGTGCCAGTGGAGATCAGGCCCGAGCGCCGTATGGCCCTTGCGATGCGCTGGATTATCTCCTACTCCCGAGGGCGTAGCGAGAAGAGCATGGCTGAGAGGCTGGCAGCAGAGCTGCTTGATGCGGCCGCAGGGCGTGGTTCTGCTGTTAAGAAGCGTGAAGATACTCACCGTATGGCAGAGGCTAACAGGGCTTTTGCTCACTACAGGTGGTAGTAGTTTTTCCGGCTACGGCAGGTTGGTGTGGTCCGGCGGGTATTTGGCTGGTCCTCCTTTCTGTTGGTGGGTAATAAATAGATTCTAAAGTATTCTGCATCTCCCGTACCCCAGGAATGGTGAACCAGGAGAAGGGCCCTGTATCTATGTGAGCATGGGTCAAGCAGGTTGGAGTGTTCAAGTTTGGCTCGAATTGTACCGCTTTCAAAAACCCGTAACATAGGCATCATGGCCCATATTGATGCGGGTAAGACGACCACGACCGAGCGTATCCTCTACTATACGGGTGTCTCGCACAGACTTGGTGAGACTCATGAGGGCGCAGCGATCATGGACTGGATGGCTCAGGAGCAGGAGCGTGGCATCACGATTACAGCGGCTGCCACCACATGTTTCTGGGATAATCATCGGATAAATATTATTGACACTCCTGGACACGTGGATTTCACCATGGAAGTGGAGAGATCCCTTAGGGTTTTGGATGGCGCAGTAGCAGTACTATCTGCAGTCTGTGGTGTAGAGCCCCAGACTGAGACCGTATGGCGTCAGGCAGTTCGATATGAGG
>CAYZFJ010000042.1:0-7980 GCA_964477705.1 uncultured Myxococcia bacterium
CATAGACTGCGAGGACTCTGATGAAGTCCATGAGTACGCCTCTGGTGGCTTCGGTGTTGATGGACCAGAGCATCGACATGGTGGCCATCGCAAGCAGCAGATACACCGCTCCCGCCTGTCGTCCGCCAAGCACCAGAGGAGTGCGGGCCAGCAGCATATGGATAAAAAACAGGATAAAGGCCGTTCCCGCCGCCAGTACGGGCAGCCTGCCCAGTGCATCATGGATGGCGACCGGACGCACAAACAGAGACGCGAGGAATATGGCCAGGAGTACAACAACAACCGCACTGACCCTGCCTTCCTTCACCCTTCCATGCAACCCGATAGCCAGACATCCGTAATTGTCTAAAGTCACCGTTCACCTCTCGGCTTCAATCGGTCCTCCCTCCGGCTCCCCCACCTCCTTCAGAGTCGGTATCGAACCCACCGGTTTCGAGCACTGGAACTGCCTCCCTCTTTCGCCCTTTTCCACCGCCCACGCCACCCCCACGTCCCCGTTTGAACTTGGGGATTGAGACCAGGAGCTCATCCGACAAGGCCGCCCCTACCTCTTTGCCATTTAGAAAAGTCTGCCGTCCCGCTTCACGGGCCACAGCAACACAGAGAGCCAGCGCTACGATCACCAACAGGGCAGCGCCAAGCAGGAAGGGGCGATTAGGAGATGTGGCTGCCAGAGGTGTCTGGGCACTCTCCACCACCATGATACCGCCTGAGATTGTAGGGGATTGGCTGTCAGGGAGGGCAACAGATCCTGGTGTTGCTGCTCTATCCGGCTCTGCAGACGCCATTGCCCCTGCGCCTGCGCCTGGGCCTTCCTCTGCCCCTGCACCACCCGCTGGTACTGACAGCGCCGCAGCCGCTACAACCTCAGAGGGCCCCTCTCCAAAAACCGGCACAATGGCTGCAGATCGCCCCCCCGCACCAGGAACCACTCCTGCAGCCATATCCCGGAGCCGACTGACCTCTTCCAGCCTTGAGAGCAACCGCTCGTGCCGCTCTACGGCTAAACGCCTCCCTTCCATTAGATTAGAGAGCCGCTCAGCAACCACTGGTGTCTTTAATAGCCGCTCCTCAATCTCCTTAACCTGATTCTCCAGCCTCTCCACAATCCGGGCACGATCATATGCCACTGGCTTGCCATCCTTGCTGTCCCTCAACTGGCTCACCCCGTCTAAAGTCCGCCTCGCTCTCAGCACATCAGGATGCAGATCCCCGTACCTGGCCTCCAATTCCAGCACATCGCCCAAGGCCTCAGCCTCCAACAGGGCCAGGCTTCTGTTAGCCTCCCGCACCTCTCTAGCCTCCTCAGCCGCGTCCATCACCAGCCGCTCATGGGCATTAGCCAACATGGTCAGGTTGCTTGCAACCTGCTCAGGGAGCCTGCCCGTATTGGCTGCCTTAAACTCCTCAATTCTCCGATTGATAGAATCGATCTCCCCATCCAGAGAGGCAGTGCGCCCCTGAAGCCAATCAACCACAGACTGGGTCATATTCAAGTAGAGAGCAGTTTCCTGTAGAGATACCTTCTGGACCAGCAGATTTAGAGCGTGAGCTATACGATGTGGTTCCCTCCCCCGAAGAGTGATTATAAAGGCTCGATTCCGATCAAGAGCAATTGTGAGATCCTCCCTAAAGCGTGCAGCTATCTCATCTGGCCCCATACCGGGCCCTTCTTCATAAAGCCTGCTCTCCCGTGCTACCTCCACCAGCAGGGGGCTGGCGGTCAGCTTGACCCGCAGACTCTGAACCTGCTCATCCCTCCTCGGCACAGCATCCCGCATGTCCTCGTCAGGGAACGGTGGCCTGACCACCATGGCTGCCCGAGTGGTGTACTCCTGGGGCAGATTGATAATAACCAGGGCACTGGCCCCCATTCCAGCCACAAGAATCATGATTACCGGCACCAGGCTCCTTTTAATGGCCGGGAGGATGCCTACTGTCTTGACAGGAGCTGTACCATCCATTTAATTCATTCTCTTTCGTTTAGGTCCTTAGAACTACGACCTCCGATATTGGGTCACACCATGCCGTGCCGTACCCACCCGGGCAATCTCTCACTCCCGACAAATGCAATGCGCCTAACCGAACATCCAATGCCTGCCGCCGTCGCCGCTGCCTTCCGCATCCCCTCGGGTCAAGCACACAGAAATGCCAGTAATGGGAGAGCTAGAGCATGGATTGTGCCATCATGGCTTTCGAAAGAATTCTGCTGATAGATGCAGTCCCCAATCAGTATTTTTGACCCAGGTGGATTATGGACAGGCTTGCCCACCTGTGGAAATGTTTGTCCCAATTAGGAGCAAGGCAGCAATTATTGTGATATCTTATGGCAACCTGCGGAAGGGTAGATGCGCCAGTAATATTAAGGAGGTAAAAATGAACATCACTGCTCGGGAACTGATCGCTGATGCAGGATACGGTACTATGGCAACCATCAAGAACGGGCTGCCCCGAATCAGGCCAATGGCATTTATAATAACCGATGACGGAAAACTCTGGAGCTCCACATGGCGAATTAGCGGCAAAGTGGCCGAGATGGAGCAGAACCAAGATGTGGAGGTGTGTTTTGTGGATTCAAAAAAGAATCAACTGCGCATCTCGGGCAAGGTGGATATCACAGGCGACAACACTAAGAAAGCTGAGCTGCTCAAGCTCAACCCCAAAGTAAGCCGCCACTTTCCTACTGCTGACCATCCCCAATTCGTCCACATCGAGATAGTTCCCACCCATGTGCGAATGACGCCCCCCGGATTCAGCGAATACGAAGACACGGCACTCTGAACCTGAGCCAGCCTGTTGAGTTGGGATGAGTTAGCTGGGTCAGGCGGGGTGGGGGCGGGGGTGAGGCGAGGCAGAGCACCGCGGGTGAGACACAATTACAAACATCCCCAAACGCCCGGTCTAAACTCAATCAGGAGCGCAGGTGACTTAACCGGTCCAGAGCTTCCGTCACAAACGGCTGCAGTTCTTTGGGACTCCCGGCCGAGACCAGGTTCCGATCAACCACCACCTCCTGCTCCACAAAATCCGCTCCCGCATCCAGCACATCCTGGCGAATTGAAGGCCAGCCAGTAACTCGCCTGCCATGGAGCACACGAGCTGTAACCAGCAACTGTGGCGCATGGCAGATGAGCAGCACCAGCTTCTCGCTCTCCACGAACTCCTTCACAAATGTGACCGGCTCCGGATGGACCCTCAGTTGATCCGGCGAATATCCCCCTGGGATAAACAGGGCATCGAAATCATCGGGCCCCACATCACTCACGGAGGCATCAATCCGCACTGGTGTGCCATCCTTCTTACCAAGAACCACCTCACCTTCTCTCATTCCCACATTCACCACCTGATGACCTGCCTCCTTAAAGGCAGCTACAGGCACCGTATACTCCACATCTTCGAACATATTGCCTACCAATACAGCCAGTCGGGCCATCATCTCCTCCTGTGCGGGGGCAAGCTGCCTATCCGATCCCATTTCTCAAACAACCAATTGATAAACGAATTAATGATTTATCGAAGAACGATCCAGTGATGTGTGTGTGGTCATAACTACAAGAATTCAAGGGAGATATTAGATTGAGGAGGTTTGAGGATGGAATGGATGGCAAGAGGAGCCGAGAGGAGCCTAGCCAAGCCGACTTAATCTAATGCCGGCAGAACAGGACCGGTCACCTGTTCATCCCCCCACCCAATGGCATAACTTAGAAGGAGCCGGAGATATCCAGATACACGCTAGAGAAGTTGTTGGCCGGAGACACGAAATCATAGAAGGGGAACCGCAGATCCTCTCCATTGGCAGTCTTGGCCGGCTGCATGCTGGCCACCCCAAGAGCATACTGGAGGTGATTGTTCTGCCTGTACTCAATCTGGAAGGCACCCATGGTGAAATCTCTCTGATTCTCGTCGGGGTTGGCGTACTGGCTGTGATTAACGTCATCAACACCACCATTGTCAGAGGCCTTATAGTAGAACCTGTTAATCACCGACAGGGAGAGGGTGGCAGAGAAATCCCTGAGGAACGACTTACTCATGGCCAAAGAGTGGGTGAGCGCCCAGTCCCGATTCATTCCGCCCATCATGAACAGACCATCGGGAAGCTCCTCGGCAGACCTGGGATGGCCGGTGGGATAATCGGAAAAATCGCTGATATCCCGGGCAAGGGTCTTATACTTGTTCAGATACTTAGTATAGCTCTCAGACACAGACAGCACGAACCCTCCCACCACCAGGCTTGCATTAAGGTTGGGGGAGAGGGCTGTGTACATCTGCTGCACCTTCCGGGAATAAATTGATGTTGGAATAATGACCGTCATACCACCGCCCACGTTCAACTTGCCAGTGTCAGCGTTGCCCAGGCTGAACAGACTGCCGTGATTCAGGCGCAGGCTTGTGTCCGAAGGGAACACCTGCCCTGGGTAAGTCACAGAAGAGGCGTAGTTAGAGATCATCTCCCTGGAGAGGTCGAACCTGCCGGACAGGGTAAGAGCATTGGAGATTTGCCACACAGGTGCAAATGACAGGGTAACAGCGTACAGAGGCATGATAGCCTTATCCGTATCGCTATTCTTGACAAAGGAGCCAATACCCACTGAATTGGAGAGGACAAGGCCAATGCCGACCGGTATGCTCTTCTTGGACAGGTCCACTTCGGGCATACCCAGGAGTTTGTCTGCGGCTGCCTGGCTAGTGTTAACATCGCCAGCGCTGCCATCATCGCTGGAACCGACAGGCCCATTGACATCAGAGGCAACAGCGGCGTCACTGCTATCTGCACTCTCACTTGCGCTCTCACTTGCACTCTCACTCTCACTTGAACTCGCCCCAACAGCAGCATCCGCATCCGCAGCAGCAGCCGTTTCTGGTTCACTGCCGCTGGTCATTGCACTGGCTGATTGAACAACCAGGACCGAGCACAACAATGCAACAACCAGAGCAAGGTTGAAACTAATGGAAAATCTCAACGGTATTCCTCCTGAACGTCCCTACCCATCAGCAGGCAAAGGCACGTTGGGCACTCGCCGTCGGCTTGACATGGCCTTGGAAAGAAGGAATCCAACACCACTCCGCTACCAGGGCGAACAAAACAATACAATGTAGTATGTAAGGGCTCTTGCTAGGGCATGGGCGAGGCGAGAAGAACAGAGCAGATCTTCACCAACCCTTAGCATAAGAGAGATATGTTAGCTTAAACAGGCTTACCTGCGCAAGGATAACTGACTACCGCTCTGCGTAATTGCCGTAGTTCTGTATCATTTCAGAGGAACCCTGCCCCTCAAAAATCCCTCAAAATCCTGCACCCCGAAAGGCCACCGAGAGCAGAAATCCCTTGAATATAGCGCCTATGATGCTAAAGTATGGGCACATTCTGATCTTCGGTTTTTCCCAAATCCGACAAGACACTCCCGTTATCATGGTTATTATTAATGCAGATCCCAATCAGCTCATAACGGGGTAAGGGTGGGGGTAATAGGAATGGTCAAACCTACCGAGACAGACATTTTACAGCTTACAGCATTCATTACGATATATATATGGACAATCAGGTCCGGCAGCAAACCGACCTGATAATACAATTACGACAGGTGGCACAATGAGCAGAAGCACAGACAACAGCTTCAGCCTCTTCGGGTTCAGCGACGAGAACGAACTGGATACGGATACGGCCAGCGGTAAGGCAGAAGACGCCATCACTGACAGCAAGAATGAGAATAGCCAACTGAATGCTGATACGGATGCCAGTCTCAAAGGCGCTGCCAACCAGGCCAACAAAGCTGGCACCATCAAGGACAAGGATGGCCAGCTCCAGGAGACCCTTTTCCTGTTCGATGGTGATGGAGGCGATATTGCTACCGGAACGGGTCCATCATCCCGCCGAAAAGCCACCACTCGCCAGACAGACAGCACCAATGCGGGCTTATCATTAACCAGCCCGGCTGCAGTTACCCTTTCAGGCTCCCCAGATAACCCCGAAACTGGTCCGGGTAAAGGCATCTATGACGAGAGCGCCATTCAGACACTTGATGCGCTGGAGCACATCCGACTGCGTACCGGTATGTATATCGGACGCATCGGAGACGGCTCCCACCCTGCCGACGGCATATACGTCATGCTCAAGGAGGTCGTCGACAATAGTATTGATGAGTTCATCATGGGCCACGGTCGAAAGATCGTCATCACCCGGAACGACAAAACGATAACGGTCCGTGACTATGGACGGGGCATTCCCCTGGGCAAGGTGGTTGAATGTGTCAGCCATATCAACACAGGCGGCAAGTACAACGACGACGTGTTTCAGTTCTCGGTCGGACTGAACGGGGTGGGCAACAAGGCAGTCAATGCCCTCTCCTCCATGTTCGAGGTAATCAGTTATCGGGATGGCCACTTCAAACGGGCAGTATTCGAGAAAGGCAAGTTGCTCCTTGAGGAGGAGGACCACACCCCTGAGGGCACCAATGAACCTGATGGGACATTTGTGCGGTTTACCCCCGACGAGGAAATATTCGGCAAGTACGAATGGCGGGAGGAATACCTGGCCCATCGGCTCCGCTACTATTCATTCCTCAACAACGGTCTGCGACTGGTCTATAACGGCAAGCACTATTTCAGCAAAAACGGCCTGGCAGAGCTGCTGGAACATGAGATAGGCAAAGAACCTACCCTGTATGATATCGCCCACTTCAAATCGGATCAGATTGAGTTTGCGTTCACCCACTGCAACAACTTCAATGAGCAGTATTTCAGCTTTGTGAACGGCCAGCACACTGATGACGGGGGAACTCACCAGAGCGCATACAGAGAAGGAATTCTCAAGGGGATTAATGAGTTTGCCCGCAAGAATCATGCCGGCGAAGACGTACGAGTCGGACTGATTGGCGCAGTATCAGTCAAAATCCAGGACCCGGTATTCGAGAGCCAGACCAAGAACAAGCTGAGCTCTACCGAGATTCGGCCCACAGTAGTACAGACCGTGAAAGATCAGGTGGTCCTCTGGCTCCACAAATCACCAGAGACAGCCAAACGCCTGATTGACAAGATCCAGAACAACGAGAAGTTGCGCAAAGAGCTGGCCAGCGTCAAAAAGGAAGCAAAAGAGCGTGCAAAAAAAGTAGCCATCCGCATTCCCAAGCTGGTTGATTGTAAGGTGCACTACACCGATAAGCACCATAACAAGCACCAGCAGACCACCATCTTCCTCACCGAGGGAGACTCGGCTGCTGGCGCCATGATTCAGGCCAGGGATGTGTACACCCAGGCCATATTCGCACTCAAAGGAAAACCGCTTAACTGTATCAACCTGGACCAGGCAGCCATCTATAAAAATGAGGAGCTGTACAACATTATGCGAGGGCTTGGTATTGAAGACAGCCTGGACGGACTCCGCTATAACCAGGTGGTGCTTGCTACCGATGCGGATGTGGACGGTATGCACATCCGCAACCTGCTCCTCACCTATTTTCTGCGGTTCTTTGAGGACTTGGTGCTCAAAGGCCATGTTTTCATTCTGGAGACACCCCTCTTCAGGGTGAGGAACAAGCAAAAGACCGTCTACTGCTACAGTGAGGCTGAGAGGGACAGGGCCACACGAAGCCTGAAGGGGTGCGAGATCACCCGGTTCAAGGGGCTCGGCGAAATCAGCCCAATGGAATTTAAGAACTTCATCTGTGATGACAGATTTCTTACCAAGGTGAGTGTGCACTCCCTCAGCGACGCGCGGAAATCGATCGACTTCTTCATGGGAAAGAATACCCCCAGCAGAAAAGAATTCATCGTGGACAACCTTATCGCAGATTCGGTCTGACCACTGGCATCATCAATCAATAAATAGGAACGATGACAAGATGAAGCATGTTTGGATGGGCTGGAGATAATATGGACCACATGGGCGATATGGACCTGAAAGAAGGCAAAGACAACAAGGTGAGCGAGGGCGAAACCCCAGACACCGCCTCCGCCGAAGTGAAAGGATCGGCTGCAGCTTCG
>CAYZFJ010000042.1:8080-20825 GCA_964477705.1 uncultured Myxococcia bacterium
GGCTCAGCTTCGGGCTCAGCTTCGGGCTCAGCTTCGGGCTCAGCTTCGGGCTCAGCTTCGGGCTCAGGTGCAGGATCGGGTACCGGATCGGGTAATGGATCCAGCGCCGGATCAGACAAAAATGTTGAGCCGATCATGGAGCGCAACTTCCTTGAATATGCAAGCTATGTGATCCTTGATCGGGCCATCCCCGACATCAGAGACGGACTCAAGCCAGTCCAGCGCCGCATCCTGCACACCCTCAAAGAGATGGATGATGGCAAACTGCACAAGGTCGCCAATGTGATTGGCGAAACCATGAAGCTGCACCCCCACGGTGACGCTTCCATCGGCGATGCCTTGGTAAACCTGGCCAACAAGGAATACTTCATCGACAAGCAGGGCAACTTCGGCAACCTGCTCACTGGCCATGCGGCAGCCGCCCCCAGGTACATAGAATGCCGACTCACTGAGCTGGCCAAAGACACCCTGTTCTCCAAGGTGCTCACCCAGTACAAGCCGAGTTACGATGGCCGGAGAGAGGAACCAGTGTTCCTCCCGGCCAAACTGCCCATAATCCTGCTCCAGGGGACAGACGGGATTGCAGTGGGCATGGCCACCCATATCCTCCCCCACAACCTGAAAGAATTACTGCAAGCCCAGATCGCCATCCTGCAAGGAAAACAGGTGACCGTTTACCCCGATTTCCCCGGGGGTGGCATTGCTGATGTGAGCGAGTACGATCAGGGCAGGGGCAAGATAAAAGTCAGAGCTCTCATCGAAAAAGCCGACGACAAAACCCTGATCATCAGGGAGATTCCTTACTCAGTAACCACCGAGAAGCTGATTGAGAGCATAGAAGCAGCCAATCTCAAGGGCAATGTGAAGATCAACTCTATCGACGACTTCACCACCTACAAGGTGGAGATCCAGATTGGGTTGCCCCGGGGCGTTTATGCGGATGAGGTTCTGCCACAGCTATACGCCTACACAAACTGTGAAGTGAACCTCACCTCCAACATCGTGGTCATCAAGGACAACCATCCCTGCGAAATGACCGTGAACCAGCTCCTGGAATACCTTACTGACTGCTTGCGAGACTTGATTCAGGCAGAGCTCCAATACAACCTGGGGCAGGCGAAAGAGAAGAAACACTGGCTCTCTCTGGAGGCAATTTTCATTGAGAACCGCATCTATAAGAGAATTGAGGAGGCAAAGACCGAGCAGAGTGTCCACAGGGAGATCATGGATGGGCTCGCCCCATTTGTGAGCCAACTGGAGCGCCAGGTGAACGACGAGGATCTCCAGCGTCTGCTGGCTCTACCCATCAGGCGCATCTCCCTCTTCGACATTAATAGGAATCGCCAGGCCATCAAAGACGTGCTGGCAGAGATCAACACTCTCCAGAAAAAGCTCAAGCACCTTAACCAGACAGTGATCGAGTACCTGGAAGGTCTGATCAAAAAGTATGGAGAGAAATACCCTCGACGCACCAGAATCGAAGAGCTGCAGACGGTGGATATCAAGAGTGTGGCCCGTCAAAATATTAAGGTGGCTTATGATCCGGAATCCGGGTTCTTCGGCAGCGAGGTAAAAGCAGGCGGTGGAGGTAGCGGGGGCGGGGCAGGCAGCGAGGATGCCAGATACCAGTTCTCCATGAGCGAATACGACCGCATCCTGGTCATCTGTCAGGATGGCTCCTTTAAGATAATCGGTCCTGAGTCCAAGATCCTGATCCCAGGCAAAGTCCTGTATATGGACATATTCGACCAGGAGAAGGGGCAGCGCTTCTGTATCATTTACAGGGATGGGCAGCGAAAAGCCTTTGCCAAGCTGATCCACATCCAGAAGTTCGTCCGTGATAAGGAATACGAACTGATTAAAGACAAGGCTGGCAAAATTGACCACCTTATTCCTGTATTCACCATAGCGGATGCAGTGGCAGCAGGCATCGTGCCGGAAAGTGCGTTGGAAGGCACAGAGGAAGACCTCGACAGGAAATCTAAACTTACCGAGAAGGGTACGGACACATCTGGAGCAGATATTGATGCCGATGGAGATAAAGGCCTGAACATGAACCAGGACCTGGATGAAGCTGGAGATGGAGATGACGGCGAGAATGAAGACTTGTCTGACAGCATCACCGGTGACGACGAGGACGATGCTGGTGCGACAGCAGCAGATGAGGACGACCCGGACAAGGCAACAACAGCCAACCATCAAATAGCTGATAGTACAGAGAAAACAGGGCAGGAGAAGCCTGACGGAACCGACTTGGTGACCGCAACAGGCAAGAGACTCCCCCTGGTCACTGTTCAGTTCATTCCCCGTCCACGACAACGAAAGGCAGAAGAAGTTTTTGACCTGGAGCTGTTACAGGAGGTAGGCATCTATGCCAAAGGTTCCCGCATGACAGCCAAGCCGGTGCAGCGGATAAAGCTCACCCGGACCAGGGCCAAGATCCAGACCAAAAATGAAGGTGATTCGGAAGATGAAAAAGGAGGCCCTGGCCCTGAATATGGCCCCGGACCTAGCAGCATAGACACAGACAGCACAGAAGCTGGCAGCGCTGGAGGCCCTGGCGCCCCTGGTGACACCGCTGACGTCGAAGGTGGAGCCAGCCCTGCCCAGAGCCAGACCGACCAAAGCGAACAGGACCCTCAAACACCTGAAAACGGACAACAACACAAACAACTATCACTGCTCTAATTCGCATAATGGTTGCTTCCCTTCCTTGACAGGACAAGTGGTCACTACTAATCTTGCGGGCGTGCGTCTGAAGGACAGTCACCAACAATTAATGCACCCTGGTAATCCAGGATTCCCATGGCGAGTCGAACACAAAATGATAGAAGAAAAAGAGAGCACCAGTGCGGGAATATCCGCTGAAAGCGAAAACACAACAGGCCGTGTAATAGCTAAGGATTTCATCAGGGAGATCATTGATGCGGACCTGCTCAGTGGAAAACATGGAGGCCGTGTGGTCACCAGATTCCCACCCGAGCCCAACGGATATTTGCACATCGGTCATGCCAAGTCGATCTGTCTTAACTTCGGCATCGCCGAAGAATATAAAGGCCCCTGCCACCTGAGATACGACGACACCAATCCCAGTAAGGAAGAGACTGAGTATGTTGATTCCATCTTCGCGGATGTGCGTTGGCTCGGCTTTGACCCTGGCGAGAACGTCTTCTTTGCTTCTGACTACTTTGAAAAATTCTACCAGTACGCTGAAGAGCTGATCACCAAAGGCAAGGCCTATGTGTGCAGCCTGACCGCAGAAGAAATGCGTGAATACAGGGGAACTCCCACCGAGCCAGGCAAGAACAGCCCCTACCGGAACAGGAGCGTAGAGGAGAACCTGGACATGTTCCGCCGGATGCGGGCTGGTGAATACCCGGATGGGGCTCACCTGCTCAGGGCGAAAATCGACATGGCCAGCCCCAACATCAACATGCGGGATCCTGCCCTGTACCGAATCAAGCGAGCACACCATCACCGAACCGGTGATGACTGGTGCATCTACCCCATGTACGATTTTGCCCACCCCTTGGAAGACGGAATCGAGGCAATCACCCACTCCATCTGCACTCTGGAATTTGAGGACCACCGTCCCCTGTATGACTGGGTGCTGGATAACGTGACCATCGAGAGCCATCCCCAGCAGATCGAATTTGCCCGGCTCAACCTTACCTACACGGTGATGAGCAAACGGAAGCTGCTCCAGCTTGTACAGGAGAAGCACGTGACCGGCTGGGACGATCCCCGCATGCCCACCCTAGCGGGAATGCGTCGGCGTGGATTCACCCCACAGGCCATCCGCACCTTCTGCGACAGAATTGGCGTTGCCAAGGCAAACAGCGTGGTTGACATCAGCCTGCTCCTCCACTGCGTACGGGAAGACCTGAACAAGCGGGCCCCTAGAGTCATGGCTGTTCTCGACCCCATCAAGCTGATCATAGACAACTACCCCGAAGGTCAGACAGAGGAGATGGATGCCATAATAAACCCGGAAGACCTGGAGGCCGGGACCCGCAAGGTACCCTTCAGCCGGGAGCTGTATATTGAGCGGGACGATTTCAGGGAAGTGCCTCCTCCCAAGTACTTCAGACTGTCCCCTGGTCGGGAGGTCAGACTTAAATCAGCCTATTATGTCACATGCACCGGTGTGGACAAGGACCCAGAAACGGGCGAAATTATCGCTATTCACTGTACCTGTGATCCTGAGACCAGGGGTGGCACATCTGCAGATGGGCGTAAGGTCAAGGGTACTGTCCACTGGGTGTCCGCTGCTCATGGGGTTAAGGCTGAGGTGAGATTGTACGACCACCTGTTTTCCGTGGAGAACCCTGGGGCAGATAAGGACGTGGATTTCCTCTCCCAGATCAGCCCCGATTCACTGCAGGTGCTCGACAACTGTTATGTGGAACCCTCCCTGGCCAAGGCATCGGCAGAACAGTTCTTCCAGTTCGAGCGCCAGGGGTACTTCAACGTTGACAAGGACTCCACACCCGACAAGCCGGTGTTCAACAGAACCGTTGCCCTGCGGGATAGTTGGGCCAAGATCGAGAAGGTGACTGCCGGTACGGGAAAGTGACATCCCAGAAATACCCCTGCAACTAGCCCTGCAACTAGCCCTGACTCCCACGTCCTGCCCCCACGTCCTCATCAATCAACAGCTCAATTTCACGCTCTGCTAACAACCTTCGCCTGCTCTACCTTATAGGGCACGGTCATTAATCGCCTATAAAATCAAATCCACACAAACCCACCCTGACGGGTAAAATATTGTCATCTTCGGATTGACTTTTTGAGGGCCTATCAAGTAGCATGTCCCCGCAATGAAATGGACTCAAAACATTTCCTTCACACCCTCAAGTAATGGGTCTCACCTCTACGGGTTCTCGCGCCCTTTATTTCTTATCTCCTGTCCGACAAAACAACACCTGCCGGCACAGTCAAATCATTCCTCAAACAGGATAAAGTTCAATGACAACGTTTAGTATCATCATGCAATTGATCGGTGGTCTGGGCGTATTCCTCCTGGGTATGAAATCCATGAGTGAAGCTCTCCAGAAGGTGGCCGGCGACAAAATGAGAGCCATACTCAGAAGCATTACCGGCAATCGGATTCTGGGAGTGCTGACCGGCCTGCTGGTCACCAGTATCATCCAGTCCTCCAGCGCAACAATTGTCATGCTCCTCAGCTTTGTCAATGCGGGCTTGATCAGCCTGATCCAGGCCATCGGTGTTATCATGGGTGCCAACATCGGCACCACGGTCACTGGCTGGCTCGTCTCTCTGGTAGGCTTTCAGATCAATATTAATGCGGTAGCCCTGCCAGTAGTTGGTATCGGCTTCTTCATGCGGTTCTTCAAACGGAGGTCTGTGGCCTACTGGGGTGAGGTTCTCATCGGTTTCGGTCTGCTCTTCCTGGGTCTGAACTTCATTAAAGAAGCTGTTCCCGACATGTCCAGTTCACCCGACATGGCCAATTGGATCGCCTCCCACGCGGTAACCGGGCTGGTTCCCTTGCTGATCACCATCCTGGTAGGCGCCTGCGCCACCATCGCATTGCAGAGCTCCTCGGCCGCCATGGCTATTGTGCTGGTCCTGGCAGCCAATGGACAGATCGATTTCCCCACATCAGCAGCCCTCATCCTGGGAGAAAATATCGGCACCACCATCAAGGCAGTCCTGATCAGCCTGGGCGCCAATGTGAACACCAGACGAACTGCCATGACCCATATGCTGTTCAACGTAATCGGAGTAGTCTGGGCGGTCATATTGTTCAGGCCATTGCTGGCCTTGGTTAATATGATGCTCCCCGGGGACGCCTTCTCCACAGACATCGCCATCAGGTCAATGGCCATCCCCACCCACCTGGCGGCCTTCCACACCGTTTTTAATATCATCAACACCTTACTCTTCCTGCCTAGTGTACACGTTCTAGCCAGAATCGTCACCAAGATGGTACCCGGCAAAGAAGAAGAGCCTGAGGTGTCCAGACTCAAATTCATCGGTACCGAACTGGTAGCTACCCCTGTTCTTGCACTGACCGCTGCCCGTCAGGAGCTGGGGCGAATGGTGGATGTGGCTACCGACGCCTTCCGCACAGTCGTACCTCTCACACTCAACCCAGCCAATGCCTACGGGGAAGACGCTGACAAGGTACAGAAGCTGGAACAGCAGACCGATGTCATGGACACGGAGATCGTAAACTTCCTCTCCAACGTGGCCCGCAACAGCACCTCTGCCAGACATGCGGCCGAGGTGACCAGCCTGATCCTCATGTCAAGCGACATCGAGAGAATTGGCGACCACTGCGATTCCCTGCTCCGCCTTGCCAAAAGGCGTCATGACAAGCAGCTCCAGTTCTCTGAACGCGCCCAGGAGGAGATCAAGGCTATGGCTGACTTGGTAGACACATTCCTCCAGAAGCTCCACCATGGACTTACTGCGCCCGAAGTGCCCCCCCATTTCTTTAATGACGCTCGACTGCTGGAGAGCAAAATCAATGAGATGAGGCGACGCCTTCGCAAGGATCATGTGGAGAGGCTGAATAATGGACAGTGCCAGGTGATGCAGGGCCTGGTCTTCCTCGACATGCTCACCAGCTTTGAGAAGATTGGCGACCATGCTATCAACGTGGCAGAGGGTCTGGTAGGGCGCAAAGCAGGCGAGCTCAATGAGTACGCCGACGACGACTTCCGACCGGCACCTGCCACAATGTAATCAGAATAATTTGCGGTTCTACGGCATTCCCAACCAACACATTCCGTCAATCTATTAGCTACACTCCTCCAGAGAACAGATCAGAACACACCCCGCTCCATCTGTTAAATGAGCAGCCTGGTGTACACAATGGAGGCAGGCAGGATAAACCAAGGGTGTAGCCTGTGTTTCTGACAATTCGGCAAATCTATGGAGCTTATTCGGCGTCGGTGTGGTCTTTAGCTTTGGTGGCAACAACCCCAGCCGCTGGGATGGTGGAGGAGGTTGTGGGGGTGGTATCAGTGACTGAAGGCATGGTAGCACTCGTTGCTGCTGAGCAAGTCTTCTCTAACGTTGCTCCGCTTCCCTTGGTGCTCCGCTTTACAACCTGCAACACCTTCGCCCACCACTTTCGATTGTCTTCATCATCTCCGCTCCCTTTTGCCCTGATCAGGGAGTCATCCTCCGGCAAAATATGCAGAAAATCCCGCTCAAAGATCGTGTAAAGGGCTAAAAACAGCGCCACCAATACCGGTCCCACCAGGATTCCTGCCAGTCCCATCCACGCCATACCGCCAAAAAAAGCGAGAAAGATAAGCAAGGGGTGAATCTTACTGCCGCTATGCAGAAACAGAGGCTTTACTAACTGATCAACCTGGGTGGTCAAAATCAGAGACCATGCCACTAGGAAAATTGCCATGGATGGACCGCTCTGTACCCACACCACCAGACTAAGAGGCAGCCAGATGATGGCGGTGCCGATCAAAGGCACAAAAGCCATGAAAGCGGTAAGAATGGCGAAAAAGACCACCCGGTCAATCCCGGCGATAGCGTAGCCGACCCCCGCAACAACCCCCTGCAGCAGAGCAGTAGAAAGCGAACCCACCACCATACTGTTAGCGATCTTGCGAAACACTATAAAAAGGCTCTCCTCATAGTCATCATCAATGGGAGAAAGCCGTTTAGCGAATTGAAGCAACCGTGGGCCTTCCATGTAAAGGGTTGCCACCGCAAACACGAAAATAATGGCCTGGATGATGATGTCTACTGTGGCATTCACCACCTGAGGGATCCTGCTGCCGAGGGTGTTGAGCAGTGACATCACCCCCGAAGCAAGCGGGCGGGCCAGAGCCTCCTGCAGTTCACTGCCAGTAGGCAACAGGCGCTCAATAACCTGGGGCAGTTCAATACTGGCAAACTGACCTCTCAGCCATGTCACCAGGTTCTCAAGACCGCCGCTGTTAAGAAAGGAGCTCACCTGCTGGCCCACTGCGATCCCTTCCTCAACAAAGGTGATGCCCAGGAAGAAGAGGGGGATAAACACGATTATAGCCAGGAAAAGGAGCATCAGGGAGACAGCAGGAATTTTCCGCCTGCCACACAGGCGGAAGAACAACCCATAAACGGGCCAGGTGACGACCACCAGCACAGTAGCCACCAAGAGCACAAACAGGAACGGTGAAAACAGGTACATGACCAGCAACAGAGACACAATCAAACTGCCCAAAAACCATCGATCCCTGATTGGCTTTGCCCACGGTGAGCGGACACATTGCCCCTCCTGGTGGCATTTTTCCTCGTCTTTGCTGCAATGTTCGCAGACAGCAGGAGGGCTGCTGTTTGCAGGATTCACAAACGGCTTGGAGTCATCAGTCTTGCACATCAATAATAGTCACTTTCCCGAATGCGGAAAAAATCGAAGCAGGCCACTGTTTAACATGGAGGAGAATAAAAAAGCAGTACTGCAACCAACAAACTCCAAGTCAAACCATTCAATCATAATTGCCCACTGGATAATACTCTCACCATGCTCCGAATTCCATATCATCAATCAAGATCTTCCATCATGCCCCCCCGCAAACCAGTATTGATTTGAAGAACCTCGATTTGTACCGACCACACCCATGCACAGGGTGTCGTCCGGCAGGAGCAAGCAATGTCCATAAAAAATAAAAATCAGGATTACTACAAGATTGGCGGCAAAATGGGTGAAAGCGGGGATACAGCCGACCAGTATAAGCAGACTCTCCAGAAAAGCCGCAAAGATATAGAGTTCAAAGAGACAGCTCCCATGGCAGAGGCGGAACGACAGGTGCATGGACAAAAATTTAAAGAGCAGCATGTTGACATGGTGCAGCAGATTCTCAAGGAGGAACACGAAGAATCTGTGGAACGAAAGAGTACAGTGCAGCACCAGCAACACCAAGAGCCAGAAGCACAGCCGGGCGGCAAAAAAGAAGGGACGGGAGAGAGCCAGGGAGAAGGGTAAGATTTTTCGCCCCCTCCCCAAAGCTTTAAGCACCAGACCCTGGCCTCCCACCTGATTCTCCCACCGGCCCTGACCCTACCTACCCGACAGCATCCACATAAGTTGCATCCTGTTAAAATGAGAATGAAAACCTTGTCGCCCAGTTTCAGCAATGATAAACAATGGCCTCTGACCGGGACCGGTATGGTAAAAAGAGATAATGCCCGCAGCTAAAGGAGAGAAGGGTATCCACCATGGAAGACCGAGCCATTCCAAAAACCATGATGATCACGGAATCATCAGAATTAGGGCCTGCTGGTGGTAGACCAGTCTGTGACACCGTTATTGACCGAATCCCTAAAATTTTTGGTGGAACATACAAGTATTCCCAACAAAAATGGCGGGAAGATCTCCAAGATTTAATGGAAATGGTTGACTCACCACTTCCATTAGCGCTGGAAATCGGCTTCGCTAAAGGCAGGTTCCTCCTTGGCACCGGCGCAGCCAACCCGGACCTTGGATTCATCGGCATTGAATCGAGGCGCAAGTGGATTCCCTATGTCCGAGAACAGTGCCAGAAGCATGGGATCACAAACGTGGCTGTGGCGCAGGGTGACGCACACTACCTGCTGCCCATGTGCATACCTGATGGCCGACTCCAGGAAGTGTTCGTTCTTTTCCCGGATCCTTGGTGGAAAGAACGGCACCAGAAAAAACGCTTACTCCTCACTGACGATTTCCTTAAGGAGATCGCCCGGACTATTAAACCGGGTGGGCTGCTCACCTTGAAAACAGATGTGGCCAGATATGCAGACGCAGTCCTGGAAACTGTGGCTTCCCTACCCTGCTACACACACATCAACAACACGGATGCAACCCTCGCAAACACCACATCCTCACCAGTTGCCACCCTCACAGAGCAGGCCACCATGGATGATGCAGAATCACCCACCACCATCCAGACCTGCGACAAAGGCATCCTCACCAACCGGGAGGTCCGCATCACCGAAGCCCGCCTCCCCATCTACCACCACACCTTCCGCCGAAACATGTAAGGAAAGGATAAAGTGATCAATGGGCCATACCACTCATGCCTTCACTATCTCTGCAGTAGGTCATTTTGGGGGTTGTGAACGATGGCAAAATCTGTATAGAATATTTCGCCGGAATGGGGATACCTATTGACTCCATTCTTAAGGAATGGTATTAGGCCTAGCTTCTCGAAAGCTGGTGCTGAATGAATATGCCCAGGATGCTTACGAGTTCGACAGCGGGCACCACCCAAATCAACGGCAGGGCGGGCTGTCTTGGAGGAATAGGATGCAGGTTACAGAGTTAACAGTCAATCGTCGGGATACGGTCGGAAAGAATGAGTCTAACCGGCTCCGCGCAAAGGGCTTTGCTCCAGCCATGTTCTATGGCAAGGATGTGGAACCCGTTATGCTCGCAGTAAAACCCGCAGAATTTATCAAAAACATTTCAGGTGACTACGCCCTGAATACGGTTTTCAATCTGAAGAGTGCGGACGGTTCATGGTCTGGCAAGGCACTGATCAAAGAGATTCAGCGTCACCCAGTCAAGGACTACCTTTATCACGTTGACTTCGTAAAAGTTGAAGACGAAACGGTGGTTCAAGTTGAAGTCCCCATCATCCTCGAAGGCAAGGCTGCCGGCGTAGGCCTGGGCGGAACCCTTCAGCCCATCGCTCGCCGCACCCGCGTCGCCTGCAAGGTCAAGGATATCCCCGTATCCATCAATGTTGATGTGACTGAGCTTGGCCTGGGCGGACACATCCTTGCCAGCCAGATTACCCCTCCCGAAGGGATTAAGCTGGTTTACAAGCAGGACTTCGGTGTGGCCACCGTTCTTCGCCCCAAGGGAATGGAAACCGGAGCAGAAAGTTCTGCACCTGCACCTGCCCCCAAAGGCAAGAAATAGTAGTGTGCCGTGAGTAACCGTTGGCTTCTGGTCGGACTGGGCAACATAGGAAACAGATATACCCGGAACAGGCATAATGTTGGTTTTATGGTCCTGGATCAGATGACAAAAAATCTTGGTGCAAGTTTCAACCGCAAAGAGTTCAAGGGAGAAACTACATCAATACAGGTGGCTGGCAATCCGGTTCTGCTACTTAAGCCTCACACCCTTATGAATCGCAGCGGTGAATCCGTATTACTGGCTGCTTCATATCACAATGTGGACATTGAGCAGATAATCGTAGTCCATGATGACATCGATCTGCCTTTTGGCCGTATTAAGGTCAAATCGGACGGCGGACATGGTGGACACAATGGTTTGCGCTCCATAATGGCCCATCTTGGCTCCTCCTCATTTGAGAGGGTACGAATCGGAATCGGCAGACCGGAAGACTGCGCTAACGACGATGTGGCCAACTACGTCCTGAGTGATTTCGCTAAAGGGGAGCAGCCAAAGCTCAATGAGGCACTTGACGCAGCAGAAAAGGCAGCCATATCAATAATCGAATATGGCATAACCAGTGCGATGAACAGGTTCAATGCCAGTGTTTGAACAGCTTTTTTTGATTGTTTTCAAGTTGTCAAAAATAGACAAAGAGATGTCATTCGGCATTTAGTGCTTGGATATAAATCAATTTTTATTGTAATGATCTTGTTTGTGACCGCTCTTGACAAGCGAAACCTAATCGCCTCAAACGGCCTCTACAATTCTATTGTTGATTCAGTTTAGCTTCCTGCCGAATTCCGCAGATAGAGCACAATCACGAATCATCGGCAGAGCCAGGAGCCATTTTATCCTGACCACCCGGAATTGACAGGGACAACAACAAGACAGCCAAGCCTGCTTTTTGACATGCCAGAAACAACAGAGAAAAAATTGTAGCGAGCAACAGGTTTGCTCAAGAAGCCGACCCCTCAACAGGGGTCAACAATATAATAACTGATAACTTGAATTGAACCCGAGTCGCCGAAGCTATACCCGTAACGGCATACCTGCCAAGAGGCAAGCTGGCAAATACGAAGCAGCACCTAAACGGGACTAAGCTGGCGACACAACACAGCTACGGAGGCGAACGTGCAACCGGAACCCTTATATCTAGCCATTCCAGCCGCAGGTCTGGCAGCTTTGATCTTTGCCTACTACAAAGCCCGGTGGGTCTCCAAACAGGACCCTGGCTCAAATAAAATGACCGAAATCGCCGGTCACATCAGTGATGGTGCCATGGCTTTCCTCAAACGGCAGTACAGAGTACTCGCCATCTTCGTTATCTCCCTTGCCGCAATCTTGGCTATCGCCTACATGAACAGTGCCGATTCAAGCCCATTGATCGCCCTGTCTTTTGCTGTTGGCGCAAGCTGCAGCGCCCTGTCAGGCTACTGGGGCATGAAGGTGGCCACCCGTGCAAACGTACGCACCACCAACGCTGCACGTTCTTCATTGAATAAAGCACTTGGGATCGCATTCTCCGGCGGCACGGTTATGGGCATGGTAGTGGTTGGGCTGGGACTGCTCGGTCTGTCCCTGCTTTTCCTGCTCTACACCGCTCTTTATGATGGCGCAACTGGCTGGACCCTGGAACGTGTCCTGGCCGTACTCTCCGGATTCTCCCTGGGAGCCTCATCCATCGCCCTCTTCGCCCGTGTAGGCGGCGGCATTTACACCAAGGCTGCGGACGTTGGAGCCGACCTAGTGGGCAAAGTTGAGGCCGGTATCCCAGAAGATGACCCCCGCAACCCCGCCACCATCGCCGACAACGTGGGCGATAACGTGGGCGATGTGGCTGGCATGGGCGCCGATCTCTTCGAGTCATACGTTGGCGCTATCGTT
>CAYZFJ010000043.1:0-20588 GCA_964477705.1 uncultured Myxococcia bacterium
CCCTTGCGAACTGTGGCGGGAGTGGCATCGCTTGCCAGGCGGGTGAGATCTGCGAAGAGGGTGAGTGCAAGGTTGTGTGTAGGCAGGGACTTGATGTGTGTGGTGGCATATGTGTGGACCTTCAGTCCGATGGCAGCAATTGCGGTGTCTGCGATGTGAGCTGCGATGCGGGTTGGTTCTGTGTGGATGGCCAGTGCGAAATAAGTTGCCCGCCCGGGCTTGACGCCTGTGGCGATATGTGCGCCAACCTTCAGGGGGATGCCACCAACTGTGGTTCTTGTGGTCATGTTTGCAGTACCGGTGAGGGGTGTGTGGCCGGTGAATGCCAGTTGGTCTGCCAGGACTACCTCAATGAGTGCAGTGGCATCTGTGTGAACCTGAACAATGACCGCAATAACTGTGGCGGCTGTAATATCAAGTGTGAGCCCGGTCAGGTCTGTGCTGGGCAGACCTGCCAGCTTTCCTGCCAGCCTGGAACAGTGGATTGCTTTGGAAATTGTGTCAATAAGGCCAGTGACACCATGCACTGCGGAGCGTGTGGCAATCAGTGCTCCCCCGGTCAGGTCTGCTCTTTGGGCGAATGCGCTGTGAGGTGCACATCCAACATGACCGAATGTGATGGCGGTTGTGTAAACACTGGTAATGATCAAGACCATTGCGGTGAGTGCAATTCTCCATGCAGCCACGGGCAGGTGTGCGCTGATGGCCAGTGCGAGATCTCCTGTCCTGAGGGGCAGACTGCCTGTGGCGAAAACTGTGTGGATCTGCAAAGCAATCGCAACCACTGCGGTGAATGTGAAAACCTGTGTTCAGAAGGTGATGTTTGTTCATCTGGCGAGTGTTCGCCCAACTGTACAGGGGGGCTGTTCCTGTGTGGTCAGAGTTGTGCAGACCTGCAGGCTGATCGCCGCAATTGTGGTTCTTGCGGCAATGAGTGCTCCAATGTGGAGATCTGTAATGCAGGGGAGTGTATCTTTGGGTGCCCTGATGATTACGACGCATGTGATGATACTTGTGTGAATCTTTCAAGCAACAGCAGCCACTGCGGCACCTGCGGCAATGCTTGTACTGGTACTGGCCAGTGTGTGAATGGCGAGTGCTACAGCCCCGTCACTTCGGTTGCCATTGAACCGGCCAGCTTGCAGATGGAGGTTGGTGGGGGCGGGACCCTGGTTGCTGTGGTGCTGCCTGCGGACGCCAGCAATAAGAGTGTGGTGTGGAGCAGCTCTTTACCCGAAATTGTCTCTGTGGATCAGGAGGGTAATGTGGCTGGTCATGTGGTCGGATCTGCCATGATCACCGCAACCAGTGTACAGGGAGGCGTGATTGGTTCGGCCCAGGTCTCTGTGGTAATTCCTGTGACTGGAGTAACCATCTACCCAGAAACTGCAACCTTGCAACCCGGAGGCAGCATGACCCTGCAGGCCCTGGTTCTGCCTGCCAATGCCAGCGATAAGATGGTGAGCTGGGCAACATCTGATTCCAGCATTGTCACTGTGGACAGCAATGGTCTGATCAGGTCTGTAGGGCCAGAGGGGGCTGCTGAGATCACTGCCACTACCGTGGATGGCAATTACAGTGCCACTGCCTCTGTGGATGTGACGGTGGTGCCAGTGACTGGTGTAACCATCAATCCGGCTGAGCTGGAGATGGTTCCCGGTGAAAAATTCACTCTCCAGGCTGTTGTCAGCCCTGAAAATGCTACGAACAAGAAGGTGATTTGGATTTCTGCCAACACCTCAGTAGCCACAATTAACGGCACAACAGGGCAGGTTACCGCAGTGGCTGGCGGGCAGGCTGATATCTCTGCTGTGACGGTGAGTGGTGGCCTGTTCAGCATTTGTAAGGTTACCGTGACCGTTCCTGTCACAGGGCTCAATGTAGCCCACTCTGCGATGACCCTCAACCGGGGCGAGAGCGTCCAGATCATGGCGGAAGTTGTTCCGGCCAATGCCACCGTAACAGGTTTAATCTGGTCTTCTAGCGACGTTTCTGTGGCCACGGTTGATCAGAGTGGTTTTGTGACCGCCATGGGTGAGGGGGCAGCCACAATTTATGTGCTCACTGTTGATGGTGGTTTTACCCGAAACGTTAATTTGACCGTGAGGGTTGCTGTGGAGGGTATCTCTGTTGATCCTGTGGAGCTTCTCGTGTGGCCTGATGCCAGTTCTCAGCTCCATGTGGTGATTAGTCCTGCTGATGCCACCAATCAGCGGCTGGTTTTGAATAGCAGTAATACCAATGTGGCGGTTGTGGATGAGAATGGGTTGATTACCGGTGTGGCCCCGGGTATGGCAGTAGTAACCATTGTTACAGAAGATGGTCGCTTTACGGCCACATGTGTAGTTACTGTGGCTGTACCTGTTTCGGATGTCACCTTAAACAAAACCACCATCTCGTTGTCGAGTGGATCCGGCGAGACTTTGGTAGCCACCGTATTGCCACCTAATGCCTCCAACAAGGCGGTCATCTGGTCATCTTCGGACGAGAGCAAGGTGGTAGTGGATCAGGCTGGTAATGTGACCGCAATTGGTATGGGAGGCGAGGCAACTGTGACCGTTACTACAGTAGACAAGGGCTATACCGCCACATGTTTGGTTAAGCTGGATCTGTATTATTTTTCCAGTCATCAGTTTACCACCTGTGGTCAGTCAGGACGTACAGGGCCAAGCCAGAGCCAGTGTACCAGCACCTATTCCTCCAGTTCCTGGGCTCAGAATTCTGAGTTGTTCACTGTGTCAGGTGGGATTCAGTATTGGACTGCTCCTAAGAGCGGCACCTTCCAGATTGAGGCTGCCGGTGCCAGAGGTGGTGGGTCAAGGTACGACGATTATGGTTATGGCGCTTACATGAAGGCCAACTTCGAGTTGACTGCTGGACAGCGCATTAAGATTCTGGTGGGGCAGATGGGAAATTACTATGAGTATGGTGGCGGCGGCGGCGGCGGTACGTTTGTTGCTACAGAGAATAATGAGCCGCTCTTGGTGGCTGGCGGGGGTGCCGGTGATGGTCATTGCAGTGCCCGGTTCGAGCAGCGCCATGGTACTACCGGCAGCTCAGGGATGGTGGGAAGTCACGGTAGTTCATCGGCTACTGGTGGGGCTGCTGGAGGAAACAGCGGCAATGGGGGGAACCGGTATGATAGTTATAATGGTTCCGGTGGTGGTGGTATGTACGGAGATGGTGCTAACTCGTATTCGTCAACCGACGGGGGGCGGGCTTTTGTGAATGGTGGCGCAGGAGGTACTTCCCGAGGCGGCGCCAGTAATGGTTGGGGCGGATTTGGTGGCGGTGGCGGTGGAGCAACCACTTCATGCTCTTCATCCTACAGGGCTGGTGGCGGAGGTGGTGGCTACTCCGGTGGCGGCAGCGGATACTATGGTGGTCATGGTGGCGGTGGTGGTTCATTCAGCGCTGGCTCTTCTACAACCAGCACTGTTGGCAACAACAACAACCATGGATATGTGAAGATTACCGCTCTTTAATCCGCTCTTAACGCACTTTCGGCTATTCGCTTACCCGTTCATTGCCTGCTATCCAGTGCAACCTCTTCTTGGTTTTGCCTCTCAATGATTTGCTAAGCTTCATCAAATCGGATAATTATTTTGTCGTATATTCATGTTGTCTGTGATCAGGTGAGAGGGCACCAGCAACGGCATACGTTTTCTTTTAAGGCAGGTTAATTTCCGGAAATTGTTTGGGCGGGTTGGGTGCACCGCTAACGAAGGACACGGCATGCCCGACCCCTATAGGTGTTGGGAGGGAGGACTTGGGTGGGGGGGTGGTGCAGCGCCAGACCCGTGATAGGGCGCTTGATGGCTTGGTGGCTTGATGGCTTGGTGGCATGGAATTGAAGCTTAACCGAACACACATACCAGCAGCGGGGGTGAGGGGCGCTGGTAACTTGGCTAGATGGGGTTTTCAAACAGTCTCTGGAAGGTTGCTGTTAAATTCAGCCAGCCAATAGGAGCGGGAGATAGAGAAAATGTCTACAGAGGAAAATCTGAGCCAGCCTGTAGAAGGGAATGGGGTGGGGGCTGGGCGTGGGGCCGGGGATGTAACTGGAGGGGCTGATCAGCCGGTTGTGGTGCCTGAGACTGCGGGGGCTGGTAGTAAACGCAAATTTGGGATGTTCGAATGGGTGGCCATGGGCGTTCTGGTTCTACTCGTGGTTGGCCTTGCCATTGCGGCAGTTCTGGAGCTGACTGGCCGGTCTGAGGTGCTGGACACCATGTCTACCCATGTAAAAACCGCCTCCAGTTACAGCTATCTGCACCAGCGGGAGTATGGCTCTCCTGATGCTAAAGTGCGGATTGTGGCTGCTATCCCTCTGGGCAAACTGTGCCATCCGGGGACCACCGAGTATATGGCCAGACAGGCCGAGCAGTGCCAGGAGCAGTGCCACTGGTATTTTGTTGACTACAACACTCCAGAAGGTGAGAAGCTGGTGGCTGATGCCGGGCTGAAGAAGTGCGCCAGTATCCTCATTAATGGTAAGAATGCGTTTGTAGATCCTGACGATGATCAGTTTCAGATTGAGTTCAGTGGCCCCCCAGAGTCTTATACCTATTCCGTTGAGGATCTGCGCACTATTCTCCAGCAGGAGCTGAACAGCGCCTACGGGGTGTTTGGGTCTTATAAATTGCCCAAGACTGGTGCCAAGCCAGCTAAGAGGCTCAAGCCAGGTGAGACACCGCCACCACCTCCTCCAACCCCATCACCTGCAACATAACCTCTGCACCCCTAGCTCCTTGCTCCTAGCTCCCCGCCTCCCTCCCAACGCCTGTACGGGCACGGCATGCCGTGTCCTTCGCCAGCGGTGCACTCAACCAGCCGGCCACCCTCCAAACCCTGAATTGCCTGCTGCCCACCGATAACTTTCAACCTGTTCCTATTGCTGCTTGCGGGAAACCACTGTGATCGTCAGACCCATCAGCAACAACAACAAACCGAGTCCGGGGATTACATGCCCAGGGGTTATCCCGTTACGGAACAGATCACTAAACTGAAACTCAGGGGAAGGTGGGGCAGCTTCAATTAACGTGGCGTCAGCACCGGCCCCTCTCCCGTTCCCTTCGCCTCGAACCAGGTTAGAGAAGGCATACAGCTTACCATCATAGGCAGGATAGAGAAGCAGTGACTCCTCAGGGGATATCTTCAAAAGTGAAGCCGAAGACCAGATGCTGCTCCCCCTTGTCTCATAGGGCCAGAGCATGTCACCGGAGGCAAAGCGCATCAACTCCCTGCCATCTGCCACGTTCAGTCCATAGAGGTAATTATCCTGAGAGCTTATGAATACAACCTGGTTTTTGCCTATGGACGCAACCGCAGGGGAGGCGGCCACGTACTTGCCGGTGGCAAACTTCCAGAGCCTCCTCCCTTTCTTGGCGTCAATGGCGTAAACGCTTCGATCGTTGGAGCCCACAATGACTACTGCAAAGCCTCCGAAGCACCCGAATGCCGGGGTAGACACGATCTCGTGGCCAGCTTTGTATTCCCAGATCTCTTCTCCTGACCGGGCGGTGAGCAGACGTACCATCCCGAACATGTTGGCGACTACCACAGCGGGCATTCCTTCGATCTGGGCAACTACGGGAGATGCGAGGATTTTTCCATCGCTGATGTGGGTCCACATGGTTTGGCCAGTGCGGGAATCTAAGCCGTGAACCACGCCTTCCTCAGCAGCCACGAAGGTCATTGGGGTCCCATCCACAGTGAGCAGAGACGGCGAGGAGACTCTTGATGATGAAACCTTCTTCTTCCAGATCAGACGCCCTGTCAAGGCAGAAAAAGTGAACACCTCTCCTTGCTGGACGGTACGGAGAGGGCGGTGATCACTGTTCCACATGGTTCCTACCATAATGGTATTGCCTTCAATGGTTGCCACCAGTGGTGAACCGGCATGGGTATCACCAGCCGTGTAGGTCCATGGGTAGGTCTCGTACTGCCAGAGTTTCTCACCGGTGAGGGCATCCAGTGCATAGAAGGAGCGGTCGGCAGAGGCCACATAGACAATGTGTTTGCCTTCCACATTGGCATAGGCGGGAGCCGTACTGATCACGTTGCCTGTGGTGTAGCGCCAGACAATGGCTCCTGTGTTGGCATCCAGGCAGTAGAGGTTGTGATCATAGGAACCGATGTAGATAAGGGCCTTGTCTCCAATACGGGTTGTGGCGGCTCCCGAAGACCACACGCTGGTCCCCTCCACATACTTCCAGGTATGGGAGGTTGATTCAAAGATCCACTTGTGCCGGTAAGGCAGGCTGACCAGGTCAAAATCACCCACCCCACGTCGGCTGGCGTTGCCCTGGAATGTGGGCCATGTGCCTTCAAGGGTCGGGTGTGCCTCGCAGCATTTGGCGGGCTGGGCGGCTGTGGAAATTCCAGGGTTGAGGATGACAGCCATGATGATTGTCAGGACTGCAACCGTAGTTGCTGTCAGGGCTGCTGTGGCTGTGGTTGTCTGCGATACTGGATGTGCTCTCATCATTTCTTCACCTTCCAGTCATAACCACACTTTTCCATACATCGGCCGCAGGCGATGCAGCTTGTCTCATCGCTGGTGCCATGGTCAAGGGCTCCCATGGGGCACACCCTGGCGCAGTTGCTGCAATTTCGACATTTGGATGCATCAATCTTTCTGGTAATGCCAAATCTTGTCAGCCAGCCGAGGGAGTTGCCGAGAGGACAGATATATCTGCACCAGGCCATGGGAACAATGGCTGATGCGGCTAGAACCGCTACCAGAGAGACTATGGATGAATAGTCAACTTCGTTGCCAAAGAGGGTGCACCAGGGACTGGTGACGAAGATACCGATGATGGATAGACCCATCCAGATCAAGATTGAGTAGTACTTGATTCGTTTGATCTTGTGGTCGTGGTCTTCTTTGGGTAACACAAAGAACAGGTAAACCAAAAGGGCCATGGAAAAGATGGCGGCCACGTTCTCGGCAAAAAACTGGGTACCTGGTCGGACTAACCAGGCAAGCCAGAAGACTAAAATGGTTATGCCGGCCAGCATCAGGTATCCTGCGGTCAGCCTTATTCTGCGTGGCAGTCTGGCTTTTAGGGACGCTATCTTGCTGATTATCTCATTGAAAAAGCCGATGGGGCAGATCCAGCCGCAAAAGAGTCTGCCCATGGTGAGACCTGCGGCCACCAGGATGATGAACATGGAGAGGTTGCGGAAGGCCATAAGATCATCACGGCCAACCGCCTTGAGCGCAAAGACCCAGCCCCTGATCATACACAGGCACTGGTGAAGGAAGATAATAAAGATGAGAGCGGAGACTATCTGGGAGATCCTGCGCAGGAAGGTGATATTCTTGCCCCGTGCAAGAGCATAGTAGCCCGTAATCAGGAGCAGCACCAGAAGGACAAATGGTGCTGCGTCAACTGAGCTTCCCATGATGGGAATCACCGGTTGACGGATCAGCTTATATAAGGGTAAATCAAAATCCATCTCAGAGGTGCTCCTCAGTTGGGAGTTGATGTTGCTGGTGATCAGGCGCCATGAGATGAATCTGCGCCTGGGGAATCTCCACCGTTACCATGGTGCCGATGCCTGCCCCCAGCCCCATGAAGCGAGTCCGCTCCTGCACAGATTTAAGCAAGGTCTGGCCTGCCATCACCTCCACTTGAATTGTTGGGCCGGCATCCTTGAGCGATGTGACCTGACCGGTAAAACGATTGGCGGCCTCAACTGGCTCTCTACCCGTGTACTCTGCGGGCAAGATGCTTACTGCGGCCGGGTTGATGCATACAGCCACTGCTCCGCTCACCATTATTGGTGTGTCTGACCGCTGCTTGGACGGAACGGAGGAGGCGAGCGTGGTCGTGGCAGTCAAGGGCGGTGCCGAGCTCATTAGCCTCAGGTCTCCAATGCGTATTACCATCTTCTCGCCGTCGGGCTGTTGGTAATGCCCATCGTAACTGGCTTGCAGCACGTTCTCCAGACCGAGAAAATCGGCTACAAATGGGCTGACAGGCTTGTGGAACACCTCAGCCACAGGACCCTGCTGTGCAACCTCTCCATCTCTGAAAATGGCGATCCTGTCAGCCAGAGCTGTAGCCTCCGTATAGTCATGGGTCACATGGAGCACTGGTATATTATATTGCTTGATGACCTTCTGCAGCACGCTGATGGTCTTCTTCTTGGTCTGGGGGTCGAAGGAGCTCATCGGTTCGTCCAGCAGCAGTACCTGTGGTTCCACTGCAAGGGCTCTAGCCAAAGCAACCTTCTGACTTTCGCCACCACTTAGGCCCGCTGGTGTCTTTCGGTCGGCCAGATAGCCAATCTCGAAAGTGGATAGCATCTGCTCTATCCGGGCGGCTTTCTGCGCACTGGTCAGGTTTGTATAGCGCAATCCATAGCCGATGTTGTTACGCACTGACAGGTGGGGAAACAGAGAATACTGCTGGTAAACCAGGGCAATTTTTCGCCGTTCTGGGGTTAAATCGGTCACGTCCAGGTTGTTGATGGCAACCCGCCCATGGTCAGGCCAGTGGAGACCAGCGATGGTCTCGAGCAACAGGGTTTTGCCCGAACCGCACGGGCCAAGGATAGTGAACCATTCTCCTTGCGAAACAGTAAATGAGATGTTCTTGAGACTGAAGCTACCCCATGTGCGGCAGATGTTGTTGATTTCAATCATGGGAGAGCTGCTCCTTTCCTCCCCGGTATAACGCCGCTGCTGTCATTGCCGCCCCTTTGGCTGGTGCTGGTATTGGTGCCGGTGGGGCAGCCAGTGGTGCAGTAGCCAGTAGAGCAGTGGCCTGTCATGCAGTTTGAGCCGCCACTGTAGTCGCCCTGGTTATCTCTGTTGCTGCTGCCTCTGCCGCCCATCCAGCCATAGAATCCCTTAAACCCCTGGAGCCACCTGAGCACCAGGAAGGTCCACAAGCAGATAATCACCATCAGAACTGAGACAGGTTGTGCTTCAGCTAGCCCGTATTGAACAAACATATCGTATGAGTAGACCGACAGGGTGTACGGCTGGTAGGCAAATACCATCAGGCTGGCTACTTCGGAGATGGCTCTGGCCCAGGTGAGAATGCAGCCGGTAAAGATGGAGCCTGAGGCGATGGGTAGTGATACCCTGAAGAAGGTGCTCAGTGGACCCGCTCCAAGGGTGCGGCTTACCTTCTCAAGGGATGGACCCGCATCCCGGAAGGCATTGATAGCGTTCCTGATCAGGAAGGGAGAGCTCACAAAAATCTGGCAGGCAATAATACCCAGATAGCTTCCAGAAACTTCGAAATTGAAGGTTCCCTTGAGGAACTCTCCGATTGGAGTCTTGGGACCGAGGAGGACCAGCATGGCTATACCCACTACCGAGTGAGGAACAACGATGGGTAGATCTATCAGGCTCTCGACCAGCTTTCTCCCGGTAAAATCCTTGCGGGCGATGGCGTATGCAAGGGGGACGCCGAACACCAGCACGACCAGGGTGGTAATGGTAGAAGTGAGCATACTGTTGTAGAGGGCGCTCCTGAAATTATCATTCTGAAATGTGACCCATAGTGTCTGGGGACTGGTCTTGAAGATCATGTAAAGGAGCGGTAGAAAAATGGCTAGAAGCAACAGGAACCCTATGGCAAATGCCACAATGGGGAACTTGTCTCCTCTCATCTTGCGTAGCTGCAGGATGGCCAGATAAAGAATGGATAACAGGATTGTGGTAGGTATCCAGTAGGCGGTGATGATGGTGATTGAGAAGATGAGAATCATCAGCAGGCCAAGAAGGATCTTGTTCCTGAATGTTGCCCCGTACAGCATGGCGAATGCTGCGAACATCAGAGGCGAGCGGGCAAGCACAAAGAACAGGATAAAGAGCAGCAGATAACCGGCCACATAAAACGTGATGGTGTTGGAGGTCTTGCGCTTGTCCTCTCTCTCTGGCAACTGGAATCCATTCCAGAGGATGAAAAGGTTGGTGCATAAGAGGACCAGATTTGTGCCTGTATCTACCATCATGGGGAACAGGAGCAGATGAACCAGCCCTATGGCAATAGCCCCTGCTGCGGTTTTCCAGTGTGTGCCGGGAGCCGGTTTGCCCGTTCTACCCGGTTTGGTGCTGGTATTAGTGCTGGTATTAGTGCTGGTATTAGTTCCCAAGCTCATGATTTGCCCCCCATCAGCCCCAGACGTCATGGCATTTCTTTTGTGGTCATTGACAAAAGTCACTGGTTACAGCTCCTTTACGTGGGGCCGAAGGGATTGGGGTAATTTCTCGCATTGAAAACAGGTTGCCGAGTGTGGCGCCTCTAGATGGTTGGCCACAAAGATCTCCCTTCCCCTATCGCTGAGCAGCAGAGAGATGAACTTTTCGGCGGCGTCTGGGTTGTCTGCATTCTTTGGAATAGAGAGACCGTAAAGAATAGGGCGGCCTCTCATGGATTGGGCTTTGCCAGTGCCTGCGGCGGCGGTGTTGCCCCGGTTGCCGATCTCGATGGAGGCATTGGCGTAATGGTCGGCCAGTTCAATGCTGCCCATGTCAAGCTGGTCAGGTAGCTTCAGCCACTGGAGGTGGTGCTGCATGGCCACGGCACGAAATTCAAAGATATAATCTACAGTCTTGGCCTGGAGCATGGGCAGTAACTCGGTGCAGTGAGGCCTGATAAACCTGGGCGAGCACTTATCAAAGAGCTGTCGTGAGATGGGGAGCCCATTCTTTGTGGTCTCCGTATCGGCGCTGTAATAGGAGTCGGCCAGTTGCCATGCCAGAAGGGTGTATGCTCCTGCTGGAGCGGTGGCAGGATCCGAGTATCCGTAATTAACATCCTCCCGGAGGAGAATTTTGTACCAGTTGTCCTTGTTGATCTCGTCCCTGTATTTGCTCTGATCTCCATAGGCTAGAACAATACGATCAGTGGCAAAGACCAGGCTCCAATCAACATGTTCGGGGTAAAGCAGATCCTTGATTAGGGCCTCATCGGCTGAGGCCATGATGTCTGCTTTGCGCCCTAGTTCGGTGATTTTGCGGATTGCAATGTGACTGCCGCTCGCCTCTCGCACTACCTTCACACTAGGATTCTCGCTCTCGAAAATCTGGGAGAGCTTCTCAAATGGTCTGGCCAGACTTGCAGCATGAAAGATGACAAGCTTTTGGGTGTTGTCATTTCTGCTCTTTTCGTTGTTGCCGGTATTGCAAGATGCAGTGGTGAGTAATGCCAGGCAACTCAAGGCAACCACAAGCAGGGTTGAGCTGACTTTCCAGGTACCCAGTGCTGCTTGAACAGCCGGAATGGGTGATATTTCTGGAACTTCAGGTATTGGGGGAGGATCGTTGATATTCACTGATGACTCCTTGTGTGCTGGCAAGAAATTCGGCTCTACACACACTCCTGATCCCTGAATTGGCAGTGACCAAACCGAGCAGCGGAGGCGACGAGATGGCAAGAGCACAATCGTTTGGAATGCCTCTTGGCGTCGCCAATGAATCCGGCATATTAGAGTACTGCCTGGAACAAACAATGAATACAGGAAAATCAGCAAGGGATAATAGGCGGAGCGGTCAGGTAGTGTCAAGAATAGAATCCACAAAAATACATTGCTTGCGGGCTGTTTAACAGGCTTTGAAGTGGCATCAGGTGCTTGAAACTAATGTAACATCTAGGTTTGGTAGGATTTGTTCGAAATTTTGTTACCCTTGCCCCTCTAAATGTGAAGGCGACACGCAGCCCTGGAGGGCGAGCGCCGCTCGCCCCTACTAGCGGTTGGAATCCCCCCCCCCACCCAACGCCTGTACGGGCACGGCATGCCGTATGTGTGTTCAGTTGAGCTCTAATTCCGTGCTACCAAGCCCTCAAGCGCCGCATTACGTCTAGGTCTGGTGCCACCCCACCCACCCACCCCATACCTCCCTCCCAATGCCTGTACGGGCACGGCATGCCGTGTGCTTTGTCAGCGGTGCAACCAACATGCCTCTTTAACCTCTCAACTGGAAACTCAACTGAGTTTTAAGCATTTTCCCCTTCTCCTACCAACCCATTTGTAAACCTCGAACACCATCACAGCGAGTAAACCAGCCATAACGCTGTAAACCAGATCTACCCCATGAACTGGCTTGAAATGGAATATATCCATAGCCACCGGTACAAACAGAACAATAGCTAAAAACAGAAGAGTACCGATCGTAACCCAACCGGTAACCCTATTAGGCGTCCGCATAGTCTCAAATATTGATTTGGACCAGGACCGGTTCACCATGATGGTGCCTAGTATGGAGATGACCAGAGTCGTAAAGGTGAGGGCCCGGGCTGCTTCGTCTGAGTGTTGACTATGGCGTGTGAGCTGGAAAACGAGCAGGCAGGCAACCAGAATACCCAACCCCTGCAGAATGGCAATTGTCGCAGTCCTGCTCGAAAACAGCCTCTCTGTGCTCTTTCGGGGGGGGCGGGACATGAGCCCCTTTTCGGCCTTCTCGGCTTCAAATATAAGGGAACATGAGGGGTCAATGATCAGCTCCAGAAAGACAATATGGACCGGAAGAAGGAGTAGCGGCCAGCTACCAAAGAACACCGGGATTATAGACAGCCCGGCGATAGGCACATGCACTGCCAGAATAAATGTGATTGCTTTTCGGATGTTGTCGAAAATCCGCCTACCCATGCGCACTGCCGCCACAATGGAGGCAAAGTCATCATCCAGAAGCACCAGGGAGGCAGCCTCCCTGGCTACGTCAGTACCCCGTCCTCCCATGGCGATTCCAATATGGGCAGCCTTCAGGGCGGGAGCATCATTCACCCCATCCCCAGTCATTGCAACCACTTCGCCCTCTGCCTTCAGGGCCTTAACAATACGCAGCTTCTGTTCTGGAACTACCCTGGCAAAGACCCGAACATTCCCAATACGCTTGGCCAGTTCATCGTCTGACATGTGATCTAGCTCAGGGCCGGTTATTACTGATGTTGAGGAGGTGCTGTGGTGGGCTGCGGTCAAGGGAGGAGGCCCTTCTGAGAGGACCTGTGTGGGAGCATCATTGTGCCTGCCACTTGTTGCGCCCTGAGTGGCCGGGGCACCCATCTTATCAGTTCTTAAAATACCAGCCTGCCTGGCTACACTGGTTGCCGTGGCAGGAAAATCCCCGGTAATCATTACTACCCGGATACCTGCAGTTCTACACTCTTCTACCGCATCTGGCACCTCTGGCCGCAGGGGATCTTCCAGACCAAGTAATCCAAGAAAGTGGAGCTCCAGGTCATGGTGATCCAAGGGAAGACGGTCAGCCTGGACAGTCCCCCAAGCCACCCCGAGGACCCGAATCCCCTCAGCCGCAAGCCCAGACACCCTGGCGGCCAGTGCGTCTCGCTGGGCTGGGTGCATGTGGCACAGGTCGGCGATGGCCTCGGGGGCTCCTTTCGATGCCACTATTGCCAAACCGGTGCTGGCCGTATCTTCTGTGTGCCATACATTGGATACGGCAAGGAGTTGTGGTGACAGTGGGTATTCCTTGAGCAGGTTCCACTGGGGGTGAAGGTGCTCCGTATTCTTGAGCAGGGTATTGCCGGCCCGGTGAATGGCTCTCTCCATGGGGTCGAAGGGATCACTCTTGCTGGCCAGCACAGGAAATTCCAGGAGCCCGTGAAACTTCTCCGGCAGGGATGGGGTCTCAGCGTCAGCATTATCGTCGGCATCGGCAGTAGCACCCGTATTAATCCCAGCCGCAGCCCTCGCCACTGCCCAATCATCAGCCCCCGAGCCAGAAGCGGCTACCCCGGAAGGCGCAGCGTCCACCCCAACATGTGCCTCGTTACTGGCACCAGTACCTGGATTCACCAGTGTGGTTAAGTCGAGCTGGTGGTCTTCATTGGTGACCAGAAAGCGCAGAGTCATCACATTCTGGGTGAGGGTTCCGGTCTTATCCACGCAAAGCACCGTGGCAGCCCCCAGCGTCTCCACAGCAGGCATGCGACGGGTCAGCACCTGATTGCGGGAGATACGCCACGCTCCCAGGGCCAGAAAAACTGTGAGAACCACTGGGAATTCTTCGGGAAGGATAGCCATGGCCATGGCAATTCCTGCCAGCAGGCCCTGGTTCCAATCTTCGCCAGTGCCTCCTCTGGTGACCGCATAGACTACAACTACCACCACACATGCAAGGAGGCCTGCAATGGCAAAGGTGCGCACCAGCCTGTTGGTCTCGCCCTGTAAAGGAGTGGGCTCAGCTTTAACCGACTCTAGAGATTTCCCGATTTTCCCAAGCTCGGTACTGACGCCAGTGGCTGTTACCTCAGCCAAACCCTGACCGGCAGTCACCAGGGTACCTGAAAAAACTGTCGCCAGATCATCGCCACCAGGCTTATCGTTACAGATGGCATCCTTAGTGGCAGCCTTGCGAACCGGAACCGACTCGCCTGTGAGCAGGGATTCGTCAATGGTGAGGTTCAGGGACTGACGAAGAATGGCATCTGCTGGCACCCGGTCTCCCTCGGCCAGAACCATGATGTCACCGGGCACCACCTCTCTCCCCGGGATGCGCAGGTGTTTTCCATTGCGGATTACCAGGGCGCGGGGGCTGGACAGATCTCGGAGAGCGTCAAGGGCCCGCTCAGTGCGCTGCTCCTGCACAATGGTGATGGTCATTATTACAAATACAAAGAAGAGCAGCATCATAGCATCGGTCGGCTCTCCCATGAGCAGGTACAATAGGCCGGCAGCCACCAGCATGAGAAACATGGGCTCTTTGAGAACCTCTATGGCAATGGTAAATAGCTTGCGATGTTTCTGGGTAGGTAATTCGTTGTGCCCATATTGTTGGAGCTTGCTGCTTACTTCCACATCGGATAGCCCGACGAAAGGGTCTACGTCGAGAATGTTTGGAACCTTGCGCTTCTCTTGGCTCTGGAAAGGGGAAGGTGGCAGTTGGTCCGCTCGACGGGTAGGGGAGACTGCCGAGCCTGCGGAAGGCGTGGCTGCTGTGTCTCCGTTATTATTCCCCATGACACCCGTTCGAGTATCTGCCTTAGTATTTAGCTTGTTCTTAATCATGCCCGTACTTTACTGCATAATGGGAAAAAATTGTGAATAGAAATGTCTTTTTGTACAAGCCTGAGGTGCAGCCACACCTGGTTGAGTGCAGGTTGTCGGGGGAGTGTGAGCAGGCTTCAGACAAGAGCGAAAGGCCTTTGAATTTGGTTCTGTAAGGATAGTTGGGAATATGTGAATGAGGCTGGTGTTATGGCTTTTAATTAAATCATACCATTTTGATAGGAATTATGTTTTAATGTAGTGAGGAATAGGCTAACATGTATGACCAGTTGGCTGGAGGAGGGGATGCAAAGTGTGGGGGGGGGGCAGGCAAAGGTCAGCCGCTGAGGATTTGCTGTAGTTGGTTTAAGGGGCAATACCCTCTCTTCTTTACCAAGGGCGCAAGGCTACTGTATATGGTCATGGTAACAGAAAAGCTGGAGATAATATGCCGGTGGTCCGGGGTGTGAACAACAGAGAGATTAACAAACCACTGCCGAAAATGCCTGGCTCCTGCCATTGGTTTATGGGGACGGCACGTGTAATTACTCTGCTTGTGCTCGCCGTGGGTGCTGGTGTTTCGGCTTATGGCTTCCGGGGTGGGCTACATTGGCTTTTGCCCTCTGCTCAAGCTCTCTCGCTGGAGTCTGTTCTGTATCTTGAAGGGAATGGAATAGGTGGGTACTCCCAGTCACTATCTGGTGGTGGCGATGGTGATGGTGGGATCTTGTTACAGAAAGATACGTCTCTTCGTAACTCCCTTGGTCTGGAATATCTGGGTAAATTGTCCAATGATTATGGTGATTTCCTCACCGCCAATGTTCAGCTTCGCCTTGGTTACGGCTTGCCGGGGCCTGCCGTGGTGGATGAGTTACATAATTTCCAGCCCATCTTTGAGGTGCATGGTGCCTGGGTGGACTGGAAGCTCGGGTGGGGGAAATATCTTCGGGTAGGGCGTTTTGCTCCCTCGTTTGGGCTGGAGTCTGTTTATGACTCCCATGCAACTATTTTTCAGACCATGGCCCATGATTACCTTGGTTTCAAAAAGGACTGGGGGGTTGGCTACAGGACCATGCTGGGACCGTTTGATCTGTCCATGGCCGGTCAACTGGGCTCTGGTATGGGTGTCGCTTGGGAAGATAACAACTTCCTCTTCTCATCCCGCATGGCTACCCCGCCAGGAACCGATTTCCAGTATGGGATCTCGTTAATGTTGGGTAGGACCCTCACCTCTCACCAGATGAGCATTATTCCTTATCCTGAATATGGTGAAGAAGCCATATTCAGGCGTCAGGCCGGATTCGATTGGTCGTACAGGTATGGGCCATGGCTGACTCTTGGGGAGCTGGTGACTGGCAAGGTCGATGATGACTGGGGTGGCGGTGGGCTGGTACAGGTGGAGTACACGGTCCCTTCGCTCCAGGCTCTCAGCTTTGGTGTGCAGGGGCGTCTCTGGTCTGAAGGGTGGCAGACCCCTTTCCCTGAGGCTGTGGATGGGGTTGATGAAGCAGAAGCTGGGGCTGGGAATGGAGATGGTGCAACAGACTTGGAAAACAATCATGGGTCTCGGATTACCTCATCGCTGGGGCTTCAGGCTGCATGGTCTTTCAATGAATCCCTGCTGGCAAGGGTCGCTGCCTCTCAGGACTTTACCATTAAGCCCGGTGAGCTAGACGATACGAAGATTTTTTTGCAGCTTTACTGGCTTGGTCGGTTGTTGTGATTGTGTGGCAGGCAACCATAGGGTGGGTACTCTTGTGAGGAAGTAAGTTAGTAGGTTGGCAGGTCGGTAAGTTGGCAAATTGTGTAACGTGGTAAGGGGGTAAGGGAGTAAGTTGGTAAGTTGGCAGGCTAGAGAGGAGTAACTATGAACCGGGTCCATTGCCCTATTCATGTTGTCAGGCTGGTAATGATGGTTCTCCTGTCATCTGTTCTGGCAATCGTCATCTATCCATCTATGGCTTCTGCTGCGGTGGGATGTACCCTCAATGAGCCGGACCGTGATGTGCGTCGTATCTTTCCCCAGGCTACCGGGTACAAAACCGAGTTTATTGCTGTCAAGGATCGGGGAGGGGACGGGCTGGCAATCGAGCTTGAGACTCGTCTTGGTGACAAACTGGATGATATCTACGAGACGCCGGATGTGCCCTATGCTTATTATACAGTGCTTAAGGGCAAACAGGTGATTGGCAGAGTCCACGGAGTGAACCAGAAGGGGCAGTTCGGGGGCATGCAGCTCATTCTGGCCACCGATCCTGACGGGGCTATCGTGGACTTCTATTATCAGAAGATCTCTTCGCCCGAGTCTAAGCGATTCAGAGACAAGGTTTTTACCGGCCAGTTCAAGGGGCTCACCATGGCCGACTTCTACAGGGCCAGAGGAGAGACTGGTGCCCCTGCGATCAATCCCGCCGCAGACCGTGTCAATCCAGATGTAGCCCCTGCCCCTGCCGTTGCAGTTGTTGGAACCACCACCCCGACAGCCAACCCTGTCAGCCAAATCAAGGATCCAACAGAGAAGAGTTCTGCCGACTTTAAGGCCACAATCAGGGGATTGACCAAGAACCTTATCCTTCTTGACATGTTTATGTTCGAAAACAAACAGCACGAAGCATTTATCAAGGCGAGCAAAGGACAGCTCACCAAATGATAACCAGTGTTTGAAAACTCATGCTGGGGAAAGTAATGATGTTGAAATTAATTACAGCTATAACCACAAATAGCGCCGCCACCAATGATGCCAAATCTGCTGCTCAACAGCCCAGGCACGGCCACATTGGCCTTCGTTTTGTTGCGTTGGCGTTCCTCCTGGGGGGAGTGATGCTGGTCTCTGGGTGTAAGGGGGGAGCTCAGGGCAGCATGGGCGATGGTGTTGTGGGCGAGACAACTGGTGCGGCCCAAAGCGGTGACCAGGAGCTTTATGGGGAGCCAGTGCTGCTGCCGCTTACTGCTATTGGCGATATTCTTAGCGCTCCCAGGGAGTTTGCCGGAAAAGTGGTGGCAATTCGGGGCGAAATCGAGCAGGAGTGCCCATCCGGGTGCTGGTTCGATCTGAAAGAGGGCAGGGCAGTGGTCCGGGTTGACATCCTGCCTGCTGGTCTGGCTATTCCGCAGCGGGTGGGCGACACGGCAACTGTGCAGGGAACCGTGGTCTATAAAGACACTCGGGTGATCATCAACGGGACGGGGGTGATGTTCAAATGAAGCTATTCATCGTTGCACTAAAATCTTTGAAGCGAAAAAAGATCAGGTCTGCTCTCACCATTGGGGGTGTGGCCATTGCTGTGATGGTCATGGTCAGCTTGCTCGGGTTTGATACCGGGTATCAGGCAGCCCTGCGCAACGACATTGATCGGATGGGATACCAGTTGCTGGTGACCGCCAAGGGGTGCCCATATGAAGCCGCTACCCTGATGCTTAAGGGCGGAGGCGGTATGCGCTATATGGAGCAGGCCGTCTATGACAAGATTGTGGCAGATCCCCGCGTTGACCAGATCACCCCTCAACTGGTGACCACCGTATTCGACCGGGAGAAAGATGATGGCCTTGGAGGGATCACTATGTTCATGGGGATCACAGATTCTTTTTTGAAGCTGAAACCATGGCTCAAGTTCCGGGCCGGTTCATGGTTCTCCGGGGAGAAGGCTGATGAGGTGATCATGGGGTACGAGGCTGCCGAGGTGGAGCAGCGCAGAGTAGGGGATCAGATCTTTGTCGCCGGATTCGACAAGGTCCTGAATGTAGTGGGAATCCTGGAACGGACTGGTACCCAGGATGACGGGGTGATCTTTATGCCTCTTGAAGCAGCCCAGACCGTGTTCGCACTGGATGGCAAGATCTCCGGTATCGGAATTAAGCTGAAAGAACTTGGGCAGTTGGGCGCATTTGAGGAAGATCTTTATAATGAGCCCGGAATCCAGGTAGTCAGCATGGCTCAGGTCAGGGGGACCATCCTCAATCTGGTCTCTTCAGCCCGCATACTGGCCAGTTCCATTGCCATTGTCGCGGTTGTCGTGGCTCTCATCGGGGTGATGAATACCATTCTCATGTCGGTCTTTGAGCGGACTCGGCAGATCGGGGTCATGAAGGCCCTGGGGGCGTCAAAGTTGGATGTGTTTCGCATTGTGTGGATGGAGACCGCTCTGGTCTGCTTAATGGGGGGTGTTTTGGGGGTACTCCTGGCTCTGGGGGGAGGGCACCTGATTGAGGGGGTTATCCGTAGCCTGCTGCCATATGCTCCCAACGGCAACCTTGTGATTATCTCTCCTGAGTTGGCCGGGCAGGCTGTGGTTGGAGCTGTACTCACCGGGCTGGCAGCCGGGGTTTACCCGGCCCTGAGAGCGGCTTCCATGCGGCCTGTGGCTGCAATCCGCAGCTCTGATTGATGATGCTGATGAGCTGGGTTGGCAGTGCTCAATTGGTAGAGTTATTAACAAGAAACTCCAATAGTCGGTGGAATAAATGACCGAAAACAGTGTGCTCATAAAAGCAGAGAAGCTGGTTAAAAAATATAGGCTGCCTGCAGAAGATGTGTTCGCCGTGAATCAGGTGGATATTAGTATCCGGGAGGGCGAGTTCGTGTCCCTGATGGGGCCATCCGGGTCGGGTAAAACCACCTTGCTCGATTTAATCGGATGCCTTGACACTCTATCAAACGGTAAGCTGATCATCATGGGGCGGGATGTGTCCCATGCTACCGAGGGAGAGCTGGTGGCCATGCGTCGAGGGCGCTTCGGGTTCGTCTTTCAGGAGTTCCTGCTTGTGCCTGAGCTTACCGCCCTTGAGAATGTGGAGCTGCCCCTGGTGTTCGCCCGCATGCCAATTGATCGTGATAAGGTGCGCCACAGCCTGGAGATGGTGGGGCTGGGGCACCGCATGAATCATTTGCCTAAGGAGATGTCTGGCGGGGAGCGGCAGAGAGTGGCCATTGCCAGGGCCCTGGTCACAGAACCGAAGATCCTGCTGGCCGATGAGCCCACAGGCCAGTTGGACTCCAAGAATTCAGAGGAGGTCTATTCTATCCTGTCCAGGTTGAACCGTGAGAGGGGGCTGACCATTATCGTGGCCACCCACAATGAGAAGCTGGGTAATAGAGCGACCCGCATAGTCAATCTTCAAGACGGCAAAATTATCAGTGACAAATAATCTGTTTTCTCATTCAGACCCTTGAAAATTATCTATTCGCTGCTATATTCCATCCTGTATTTGAGGGGGTGAAACGGCTTCGACGGGTAGTGGATGCCGATCGCCGCGTGCCGGGGACTCCTGTAACCTCGTTAATAATGCGGGAAAACTATAGACGCAAACAATGACGTCGAATACGCTCTCGCCGCTTAATAAACGGTGAAGCCGTCCACTGGAGATAAGCCTGCGGTCTCCGGAGGGCGCAAAAACAGCAGGCTGGCCAAACGACCTCTGTCCGGGAGGGAGGGCGGCGAGATTCAATCCGGACAACCCGAAGAGCACCCTGTCCACGGGGGACTCAAGGGTATTAAATCATGGACTACGCACGTAGAAGCATCGAGTTGAGACTGTTCGGACGCGGGTTCGACTCCCGCCACCTCCACCATTTAGAAAAGACAAACCCGTCTCTCTGGGGTCATTCTCCGGGGTGA
>CAYZFJ010000044.1:0-20320 GCA_964477705.1 uncultured Myxococcia bacterium
GCCGGGAGCGGGAATCGAACCCGCACGCCTTGTGAGCGGGGGATTTTAAGTCCCCTGCGTCTACCTGTTCCGCCATCCCGGCTTTTTGTTTTCTAGCGGACTGCATTACTAGCATATCTGATGGCTGTTTTCCATAGGCAATTGCGTTCTATCGGGAGATATGCAAAAAACACGACAGGGATTGTTTTGGGTAGAGTTTCCTGATTTGGGTCATACAGGCTGGAGTTGCCTAGTGATGGGGATCACTATAACGGAATAGGTTTTATCATGGATTTTAGTCTGCAGAGTTTATTCAGGAGGAGGGTTCTCATGGGTGGTAGAGCAAAGCGGGCGGTGGCTTCGGCCTTGGAGCATGAGGGTTGGGAAGTGCATCCGGGCATGGAGCCGGGGATCATCGATATTGAGGCACACCGGGGGCCCGAGCTGTGGCTGGTGTGTGTGGTGAATATGCTTGATGGGCAGACAGAGCAACAGGCCCTGCCCCCATCCAGACGGGTGAAACAGCTCGTGTCTGCTGCCAAGGAGCGTGGGGCTACCCCAGTGGTTGGTATGTCCACAGGGGAGGGAGTGCTCTTTAAGGTGGCTACGGATATGAGCGATATCCGTGGGTGAATGAACCGTGAATGGTCTCTGTTGGTTGAGTCCTACAGAACAGGGCTATCATCCTGCCTGTTTGCTGACTCACACTTGACCGTAGGGCAAGTGCTCATCTCCTCTCTCTTTCTCTGCCTCCTCTCCCTCCGGTTCCGTACGATGGTCATGGTGATCTTGCCAGCGATACCTAAACCAGCGGCCACTCCCATGATGACCCACATGGTGACCGTGTATTGGTCGTAGGCTGTTTTCAAAGCCTCCCAGTTATTGCCTACCGCAAATCCTGCCCCAAAAATGAGTAGATTCCAGAGGGTCATGCTTAGGAAAGCCAGCCCCATGACCGTAAGGAGCTTCATCCTGGACATCCCCGCTGCCAGAAAGAAGAAAGCCCTTAACCCGGGGATGAAACGGTTTAATAGCAGGACCGGTGTTCCCTTCTTCTTGAAAATCTCAAGAGCTTTTTCTGTCTTGATAATGAAGCTTCGTCGCCAGCCGGTTCGGGCCCTCCAGGAGTCAGCCCGTACTGCGAGCATCATCCCTGCCTTGTAGTCCACCAACACCCCCAACATGGCGCCTAATGTGACCGCACCAAAAGTGAGAGCCGCATTCCACCCTTTAGCAGAAACGAGAAAAGCCCCGAACAGGGTGATCGTGTCTCCAGGAAAGGGAGGGAATACATATTCAAGGAATGATGAGATGATAAGCACAATCCCGCCCAGCAACGGGTATGATGCGATAAAGGAGAGGATTTGTTCCAGAATGGTCATGGGCATCAAATGTAGTTGCGGACTGGTTGACCGCAATCGGTTAATAAATTTGGGATCAGTTACTCAATCAACAGTAAGATGAATCAATTCAATACTAAACAATAAATCATTGGGTTGGGTTATTCCGGCAAAAGCCCCAAACGAGTCATTGTTGTTGTTGTTTGTAATTTGATCACAAAAGGGTGCTCGCCCATCAGGCTGTGTGGCAACTCCGATTGGTTCGGTTGCCAAGTAGTCTAATTTTAGCTGGCCTTGGCTCTGGACATCTGGACTAATAGTCGTTAAATCCTTTCCCCGAACCCTATTGTTGGGGGCACATGCTTAAAAAGACCGGGATCAGGGTTTGAATCTCTTGCGCAAGCAGGAAATATCTGGAGGTGATAGGTTATGGCTGAGAAAAAACGGATGGGTTTGGTTGGCCGATTCCTGTTCGCTGTTGCTCTCTTCTTCAAGCTGATTTTCAACGGTCGGCTTGCTCTGCTGGTAAAGAATTTCGCCACTGATACTGATGATGTTCTTGATAGCAGCGGCGATAGAGATAGTAAGGTTGCTAAGAACAAGACCGTGGAACATAAGCCTGCCCAGGCTAAATCCGACACTCCTGCTGTGGACCCCAACGCAGTAGCGCTCGCATTTCTGGCTGCCCTCCAGCGTGATGGCAGATTCATCGACTTCATCTCCGAGAGCCTGGAAGGGTTCTCAGATGCCCAGGTAGGTGCAGTAGCAAGGGAGATTCATGGCAACTGCAAAAAAGTCGTAGATCGCTATGTGGACCTGAACCCGGTCTGGCCTGTTGAAGAAGAATCACAGGTGGTAGTGGAGAGCGGTTTTGATCCTGCCAGGGTTCAGCTATCTGGCAATGTGGTTGGCGATCCACCCTTCAGGGGAGTATTGCGCCACCGGGGCTGGATGGTATCCAATTTCAGACCGCCTCGGCTTACCCATGTGAACGCTTCTCAGATAATCGCCCCGGCGGAGGTTGAAGTTTGACTGATTTTAATACTGATAAGAAGGAACTGTATGACGACTGCTCGCAGGCAGCATCGCCCCATGCCCCCGACTCTGCTCAGGTTTCCCGGTCAGAGAATGGGGAGGCAGCGATAGCTGTAGCGGCGGTAGCAGATAAATCCCTGGAGCAGGGTGAGTGGTGCCTGGGGATTGACCTGGGGACTACCAATTGCGCCATGGCTGGTGTAGCTGTGCTGGATGGGGGCAGTGATGATGTGGATGACAATGGCCAATCCACGGTTGGTCCTCAGATTGTGCCTATCCCCCAGGTTGTAGCTCCGGGTGTTGTCGAGTCTAGGAATCTGCTCCCATCTTATCTCTACATACCTGGTCCCCACGAGTTGCCCCCAGGAGCCCTGGACCTGCCGTGGGACCATGAAGCTCAATCCCAATCCCAAGAGCAGGAGCAGGCCAGGGGCGGCCAGCAGTGGGGTGTGGGAGAGTTTGCCCGCAACCAGGGGAGCCGAATTCCCCACAGGATGGTGTTCTCCGCCAAAAGCTGGCTGTGCAATCCCTTCATTGATCGCACCGCACCAGTGCTCCCCATCAACAGCCCACCAGAAGTGGAGCACATCTCCCCCATGGAGGCATCCGCCCGGTACCTGACCCATCTTCGACGTGCCTGGGAGAGCCGCCAGCAAGATTCGGCGCTTGCCGATAATGGCGCAGGCACCAGCTACAACAGTGCCAGCCAGGAGGTGGTGCTCACCGTACCTGCCTCCTTTAACGAAGTGGCTCGCAACCTGACCGTGGAGGCTGCTCGCAAAGCTGGATTCGGCCGACCGGTCCTCCTTGAAGAGCCTCAGGCTGCCCTCTACGCATGGCTTAACAGCCAGGGAGAAAACTGGCGTGAATACCTGAGTGAGGGCGATCTGGTTCTGGTGTGTGATGTTGGCGGTGGAACTACAGACTTCTCCTTGATTGGGGTAGCTTCAGAGGATGGGAATCTTGTCTTCCGCCGGATGGCGGTAGGCGACCACATCCTGCTTGGCGGCGATAACATGGATCTGGCTCTGGCCTGGAATGTGCGCACCAAGTTACAGCAAGCCCGCAACCTGGAATTGGACTCACGACAGTTTGCGGTGCTGGTGCAGGCGTGTCGGGCCGCTAAGGAGGCTCTCCTTAATCAGGATGGTCTGGAGGTGGCAACCGTTGCCATTCCGGGACGTGGCAGCAAGCTCATGGGAGGTGCCATCACCACTGAGCTGACCCGGCAGGAGGTGGATTCCATCATCCTGGATGGGTTTCTGCCTCCCTGTGATCCATGGGACAAGCCTGAAGGAGCCGATGGGTTTGCATCCCATGATGCAGGCCTCTCCGAGATGGGGTTGCCCTACGCTGCTGACCCTGCAGTGACCAGGCACCTGGCCTACTTTTTGAATCGCCATTCTGGTATTGCCAATAGTGGAGATGCGGACAGGGGGACTGAGCAGCCGAAGAAGAAACCTGCCTTCCCCACGGCAATTCTCTTTAATGGTGGTGTATTCAAGTCTCCAAAACTCCAGGAACGGATTCTCACCACCATCAACGAGTGGCTCGACCTGGAAGGGTGCAAGCCTCTTAAGGTGTTGCGCAACAGTCAGTATGATTCGGCGGTGGCCGTGGGTGCCGCTTACTATGGGGCTGTTCGTCGGGGTAAGGGGATCCGCATCCGGGGAGGAACGGCGCGGTCCTACTATGTTGGGGTTACCCAGTCTATGCCCGCAGTGCCCGGCTTCAAGCCCCCGGTGCTGGCGGTTTGCCTGGCCCCATCCGGAATGGAGGAGGGTAGCTCCGTCGCCCTCAAGGAGCGGGATTTCGGGCTGGCTGTTGGGGCGCCTACCAGGTTCCGGTTTTTCTCGTCCACGGTCAGAAAGACGGATATGCCTGGAACTGTGGTACAGGATTGGGCGCCAGACGAGTTGGAAGAGCTGCCCGTGCTGGAGACCGTTCTGCACCTGGACGCAGACGCAGAAGATTTAGGAGATACTGGTTATCTGGAGGCGGGTGTAGGAGCAAGTGCAAGAGAAGTTGCAAGCGCAAGTGTAAGAGAAGTTGCAGGTGCAGGTGTGGGTGGCAGTGATAGGGGAGCGACTACGAGTACTGTCAATCGGCCACCTCTGGTGGCTGGCAGTCGCATCCCCGTGAACCTGAAGGCCGAGGTTACTGCGGTTGGAACCATGATTCTCTCATGCGTCGAGAAAGCGAACCCTTCTGCCGATGACCCCTCCATGCAGGTTGCTCTGCCGCTACCCGCTTCCCCTGCCTCTCGAGAGTGGAAATTGGAGTTCAACCTGAGACAGAAAGCTTCCCCCAAGTGAGGATGCTAGCTGAAGATATAGCACGCTGGGATTCTGAAAATGAATGAAGTTGAGTTGAGCGGTAGTGGACATAAACAGGAGGAAAAGAGCGATGCCAAGCGGGGCAAGTCGAAAGGTCCTGACTATGTAATAGGCATTGATCTGGGAACTACTAACTGTGCGGTAGCTTATGCTTCTCTTGTCAAGGGGAAGCCAGGTTATGGACAGGTGCGCTCTTTCCCTGTGGATCAGCTTGTGGCGCCAGGGCAAACCGAGGCCTGCAACCTTCTCCCATCAACTATTTATCTGTCAGGAGCCCATGAGTTGCCCGCAGATGCTCTGAGACTGCCTTGGTCACTGAAGAGCGCGCCGCCCGATACTGCTGAGCACCTCAATAATCCAGCCTCACAATTGGCCATTAGCGCTGTAGTGGGTCAGCTTGCCCGCAACCAGGGAGCCAAAGTGCCCGGCCGGTTGGTCACCTCCACCAAATCATGGCTCTGTTATGGGGGAGTGGATCGTACTGCTCAGATTCTGCCCTGGGGCGCTGCTGCTGAGATTCCCCGCATCTCACCGGTGGATGCATCGGCCCAAATCCTCAGACACATCAGGGATAGCTGGAATTTTCACCATCCCAAGGCTCTCCTGGAAGACCAGGAGGTGGTGCTCACTGTGCCTGCCTCTTTCGATGAGGCAGCCCGTGCCCTCACCCTTCAGGCTGCACTGGATGCAGGGTTGCCTGAATCCAGTCTGGTGCTTCTTGAAGAGCCCCAGGCAGCTTTTCATGATTATCTGGCCAGTCACGGGGATGATCTGTTCAAGTCCAAGCTGGGGGATAGTGGAGCATGGGAATTCCAACAGGATGCGGACACGGGCGAAGAGCTGATTCTGGTGGTTGATGTGGGGGGTGGCACTACTGACCTGACCCTGATTAGCCGTTCCTTCAAGGCCAAGGCCGATGGTAATGGTAATGGGAGAGGGAATGGGACAGGGAATGGGAGAGAGGAACCTGCCACCCTTCGCCGTATTGCCGTTGGTGAGCATATTCTGCTCGGTGGGGATAATATGGATATGGCCCTCGCTCACATGGTGGAGGAACGCCTCACCGGTCGCCGTGGGAGCCTGGATCCGGAGCGGTGGGCTACCCTCTGTCACAACTGTCGGAGCGCCAAGGAGGCCCTGCTCGGCAGCACAGAAATTGTCGCTGGCAAGAATCCGGCAGACAATGCTGCCCATGGCGCACAGCACCAAACTTATACGGTAGTTCTTCCGGGCAGGGGGTCTAAACTGCTTGGTGGTTCCCTGTCTGCCACCATCACCCGAGAAGAGGTGGAGAGGGTGGTGTTGGAGGGATTCTTCCCAGATGTTCCATTTGACGGGGAGGAGTCTGGCACCTGCAGTGGAGAGACCGCCGATGGTGTGGATTGTTCCGTAGGGGCATCTGCCCATACGGCACCCAATGTGCAGAGCGCCCTCTCCGAGTGGGGGCTGCCCTATGCGGCGGAGCCGGCAATTACCCGCCATGTGGCCGCATTCCTGCACCGACACGGGGTAGGGAGGACCGGCAAGTATCCCATGCCCACGGCCATCCTGCTGAACGGGGGTGTGTTCAAGGCAGAGATATTTGCCGAGCGCCTGGTGAATGTGGTCGCTAAATGGGTTAATACACACACAGATGAAGCAACAGCAGCAGGTGGTGCTGACTCAAAACGAAGGGATGGTGCCTCCCGCCCCATGTTGCGGGTGCTTCAGACCGATGAACCTGACGGTGCGGTAGCCAGAGGAGCCGCCCAATATGGCCTGGTGAAGCGGGGTATGGGTTTGCGCATCGAGGCCCGCACTGCTCGTGCATACTACGTCGGCGTAACCCGCTCCTCATCCCATTCGGCCCAATCCCGATCCTCCCAAAAAGGCAATCAGCTCGTTGGCCTCTGTATTCTCCCCCGCAATCACGACCCCTCCATACCAGTCCACCTGAAAGAGCGGGTCTTCAACCTCTGGGTGGGCCGACCGGTCCGGTTCATGCTCTACACCAGCACAACGGACCTGGACTCTAAGCTTGGTGATGAAGTGGAAATCGGCCGGCAAGCTACCCTGAGCATCGGCGGTGAAGATGTTCAGATTCAGACCCAGGCTCAAGCTCAGGCTCAGACTGAGCAGAGGCTGGTTCCGCTGCCCCCTGTGCAGACCATCTTCCCTGGCGGCGAAGGGGGTAGGGCCCAGATCCCGGTGACCCTCAAGGCTGTGCCCACTGAGCTTGGACTGGTCGAGATCTGGTGTGTGGCTGTTGATCGCAATGCCCAGTGGAAGCTGGAGTTCAACCTGCGTGGGCCTGAGACCGGAGGTGATGAGGTCGGCAATGAAGATGGTGGGCAGCAAGAGTCATTGCAGAATTCAGCCGGGTACGGGGCGGATGAAGTGCAGGCACATGGAGAAGGAGCAGCTACAGGTGGCCCGGCTGCGACAACACCAGAACGCCCCGTCAATAGCGGCCTTGGTGTGAGCGCCAAATCCCTCGCTGCCGCAGCGGACCACATCAACCTGTTCTTTGGGCGCACCCCCGTCACCTTGGACCCCAAAGAGGTGAAACGGGTCTTTAAGAGCCTGGAGGTGGCCCTCCATATGAAGCGGGAAAACTGGCAACTGCCTCTCCTCAGAGAGCTGTGGGAGATGCTGCGGCCTGGCATCAAACGTCGCCGCCGTTCCCCGGACCACGAGACATCATTCTTCTCCATGGCCGGCTATTTTCTGCGGCCCGGGTTCGGTTTCCCCTTTGACGACTGGAGGGTGGGCGAGCTGGCAGCCATTTTGCCCGAGGGAGTGCAGTATGGCAGTGATCCCCGTACTTGGCAGGCCTGGTGGGTGATGTGGCGCAGGGTAGTGGGCGGCCTGGATCAAAACCTCCAGGAAACCCTGCTCAAATCCATCACCCCATGGGTGCGACCAGAGCTGGGGTTATCCAGACCCAAGGGGCAGAAGCCCCAGGGCATAGAAGAGATGATTCGTCTGGTCGCTGCCCTCGAACGGATCAATCCGGCATTCAAGGCGGACTGGGGCAAAATGTTCCTGGAGCAGCTCCTCGCCGGGCAATCACCAGCCCGGTCCGGATGGGCCTTGGCCCGCCTCGGTGCACGGGTACCCCTCTACGGCAGCGCCCACCTGGTTGTTGACCGGGATGTGGTAAGTGACTGGGTGGAGTCTCTGCTTGGTCTGGACTGGACAAAGGTTGATAATGCGTCCTTTGCTGCTGCTCACCTTTGCAGAATGAGCGGGGATCGTCACCGGGATCTGGACATGGAGCTGCGCAACCGTGTGGCAGATAGACTACAGAAGGTTGGAGTGGCTCCCATCATGCGCCAGATGGTTCTGCAGCCCGTCAAACTGGAGAGCAAGGAGCAGGGGCAGTTTTATGGGGAGAGCCTCCCCCTGGGGCTTACCCTGCTGAAATGACCATGGCCCCCGGTGTGTGTTCGGTTAAGCTTCAATACCATACCGGTTCTGGTGCCACACCTCCCCCCCACCCAAAACCTCCCTCCCAACACCTGTAGGGGCACGGCATGCCGTGCCCTTCGTTAGCGGCGCACCCAACCCGCCCATACCATTTGGGGGTGATTAAATTGTCTTAAACACACGTATGCGGCCCCCAGTGTGCTGCAGGTATCTTAACTAGGCGGCTGACTTGGCTGTCAGTCTCGATCAGACCAGAACGGAATAGACCAGACCAGGGCCGACACGGTCTGCTCAGGGAAGCAGCTTCTCCCCCAGCCAGCACAGGTTCTCGGCGAACCTGTCGATGGTGCGACTTGCCTCTTCATCCAAATTCACCTCGCCGGGGTTGCTCCCGAATGCCACATTCCAGTATGAAGAGCCCGGCACCACCATATCGTTGATCATGAACCACATGAGCAGTTGGGCTAGTGTGAAGTTTTGGCCGGCTCGCCTCGCCACCACCATGGCGCCTCCAATCTTTCGGGCCAGCAGGTTCCAATTGCCTCTCGACACATATCCAGCCCGATCAAGCAGGGCCATCAACTGGGGTGTGGCTGATCCAAAATAGACTGGTGAACCAAGGATCACACAATCGGCCTTAATGATCTCTGCCAATATTTCATTAAAAGCATCACCCTTGATGGCGCAGGTCATGTCTTTTGTCTTTCTGCATTTGCCGCAGGCAATGCATGGTTCAATGGTCTTGCCTGCCAGACTGATCAGCTTCACATCAGCCGGTCCCTGTGAGGTAATCTTTTCAAGGCACCTCTCCAGCATGTGTACAGTGTTACCGTGCTTTCTCGGGCTTCCGCTTATGGCCACTATTTTCAAAGTAAAATCCTCCAGTCGTATTGTCACATTCCCTGTAAAATGTTCAGTCAGGTCAGATTCTCACTTTTAGTTTTCTGCCAATGGTTTGGTGCATTGGGGCTGACGCAAGAGATAGAGTGGGGTATCATCAGATTTCTGATGTTCCATTTGCCTTTCACGACTATTTTGCTATGCTCATACCTACAATTTCAAGAAACCTCTGGCACCTGTAACTAAGCTCTCAGGCTTGGAATCGGACTTGAACGCACCCAAAATTGATAATTTGGTGATAATGGCACATATCCTGCATAAAACCAACGCTTGTGCCTTTTGCTGGTGGCCGTTTGCTCCTTCCGTGGACAACCCCGCCAGTGAGGATAGTTTGCACACAAGACAGCACATAATTAGCAAGACAGTAAGAATTGCCCAGATGGGCGTTTGGCCTTTGAGAACGGAGGCAGCATGATTACGAGAAGATTCCGGATAACCCCCCCTGACCGCCTGCAAGGAAAGCTTAATTTTAAGTGGCTGACCCTGTTGGCTCCCATTGTGCTGGCCATAATGTTGGCCGGCTGTCTCACACCCAGTGAGGAAAACCCCTCCGACGATCTGAACAAGCCGCCTCTCGATCCTGTTCAGGGCGAATCGGATTTCGTGTCCGCCGATGGTGTGGCCGGTCAGCAGGCGCCCGATAATCGTGATGGTAGCGATGATGTGGGTTCTGAAGCTCCTGCTGATGACGAATATAACGGTGGCGAAAGTGGCGATGATCGTACCGTACAAGAAGGAGACATCTACCGAGTCCTCGGGAATGGCCTCATTCTGAACTTGAATAGCTATAGAGGTCTTCAGGTAATCGACTTTAACGATGTGTCCAAGCCCAGAATCATCGGCAGGGCCGAGATGAGCGGCTACCCGGTCGAGATGTATGTGGTCGAGGACCAGGCATATGTGCTCATGAATGACTGGCGCGGTTATTATGGCAGCCGGTTTGATACTAAGTTCGAGGAGGTTTCCGGTGGTATCGTTATCCAGGTTGATCTGGGCGATCCGACCAACCCGGTTGTTATCGATCAGGCCTATGTAACCGGCAGCATCCTCCGCTCTAGAGTTGTCTCAGGGAGCAGGGCCGCTGCCCTCTATGTGGCAGCCAGCGCCTACGGTCAGTTTGAAGATCCTGCCACAGGTAACTCAATATGGGGAACTCGCAGTTACGTGAAATCCTTCGACATCTTTAATGCCTCTCTGGTTGATAAGACTGAGATGGAAATTGGCGGGTACGTCACTGACATTCAGGCCACTCCCCAGGCCCTGTTAGTTGCCCGGTGGAATGATTCATGGTGGACAGGCGACAGTGCCCAGGCCGGCTCCTTAATCTCGATCATCGACATCTCTAGTCCCGATGGCACCATGGTAGCGGGCGATGAGATCATCGTGAAGGGGATCGTCAGTAGCCAGTTCAACATGGATCTTTATAAAGGGGTACTGCGGATTGCTTCTGGCACATCATGGTGGGGAGAGAATAACACCAACTGGGTTCAGACCTATGATGCAACCGATTTCAGCAATCTGGTACTCATTGATGAGAAGCCATTCGGTAACCCTCAAGAGCAGCTTTATGCCACCCTGTTTCTGGAAAACAAGGCCTTCTTTGTTACCTTTTTCAGGCAAGATCCTTTCCATGCCTTTGAGATTACCGATGAGGGAATGCTCACCGAGAAGAGCGAGTTCATCGTAAGCGGCTGGAACGACTTCTTCCGGGCGGTTATGGACAAGACTCGTCTTATCGGCATCGGTATGGACAATGGAGGGACTGAGGGTGGCAACAGGGCAGCGGTGAGCCTCTATGATATTACGGACCTGGAAAACCCAGAGCCTCTTATCGATCGGGCGCAAGTCAATGCCCAGTGGACCTGGTCTGAAGCCAACTGGGATCATCGTGCGTTTTCCGTTCTTGAAAATGCTGTCTCTGTTGAAAATCAAGACGGTATCCTTGAAACTGGCCTGGTACTGTTGCCCTTCAGTGGATACGATTCTAACTGGAGCAGATACCAGTCGTCGGTACAGATTTTCACCTTCTCCCATGATAGCCTGACCATGCGAGGGGTGATGAGCCATCCCTCTACGGTTCGTCGTACCTTCCTTGCTGATGATGGACTTGCTACTAATCTCTCTGAGACGGACATGGCCTTTTATGACATGGCCGATCCGGATTCACCAGTTGAACTGGGCTCGGTGGAGTTGGCTCCCAACTACAGCGCCATAATCCCCCTGGGTGAATACGCCGCTCGGCTCAAGCAGCCTGGCGAAAACTATTACTGGTACAGTTACACGGCCGAGGAATTGGCCAAGGCCAGCTCAATGGTGGAGATTGTCCGCTTTGATGGTAACCCGGATCTGGCAGAACCGATCGCTACCGTTGAGGTTCCCTCCTGGTCCTCTCTGGTGAAGAGCGGAAACCTGCTTGTGGCAACTTCTGTTGTGTGGGAGCCGGACAATGGTGATGGCAAGGGACAGTACCAGGTGCGTCTGGTGGTGATTGATGTAGCCGATCCCCGCAACCCCAAGGTAAGATCCGATGTGGTTCGCAATGATCTGCCAGTGAATCCCTGGGGCAGGGGATGGTACGGTGGCATGGATTATGACTGCTGGAACTGCTACTACTACTGGGGCAGCACTACCCTAACCCCTGAAGTTGTTGGCGACAAGTTGGTGTTCCAGGAGTATGTGAGTCAGAAGAAGCGGGAAGGTACCCGGACTTACTGCTGGGAGTATCCGACCCATAGTAGCTATGACTGCGAGAATGGTGTTAATGAAGGTAGTGATGAATACTATGGTGGTAGTGGCTCGGCCACTGATGCTGGCAGCGCTCCGAACCCCTCCAGTGATGGTGGGGCTGAAAACCGAAACGATGGGTCTGACTTTGATGCCGGTGCTCCCTTTGAAGAAAGGGATGACCAGCAGGATGCCGGCCACTCCAATAATGGTGAAGTGTGCACCTATTATGCGGGTGGTAGGAATTGCATGAGTGTGGATGATGGGCCAGAGACATGCTGGGGAGCATTTTATAAGTGCACCAGCGACTCTTATGGCAGGGATAATGAGTGCTGGGAGCTTGAGGCTGATGCCCAGGTAGACACCTATAAGAACTGCGATACCGAGCCGTATTATCGGTACTGGACTCAGTATGTGTTCCATGTGGTGGACCTTGCCAATCCTGTTGCCCCCAAAGTGCTTGAGCAGGTTGAGATGCCTGCTGCTGATGAAGGAGTGGGTATCCTGATCCGTGACAGCAAGTTGTACCACTCCTACAAGCGGCCTGTGTCGGTGTCCGATGATGCCAGGCCTTTCGTGCGCTATTATTATCGCCAGATTGATTTGGCGGGTGGTTCCTATGGGCCAGAGATTAACGTTCCCGGCAGGCTGATTGAGATGGAAGGCGACACCGTGTTTACCGAAGACTTTGTCTATGGCGAAGAGGTGGTGGAGAGCGCTATCAACAAGCTCACCGTCAAGAATGGCAAGGCCTTCCTGGATGGAAGGAAACGGTTTGAGGATCAGGTGGTCAGCGGTGTGCTGGTGGACGGTCAGGGTCATGTGTACGTGAATCACATGCCATCTTATTATTATGGTGGATATTATTACAATGATGATGTGGCTGCTCCAGCGGAGGTCGACGCGGTAGATAGTGAAGATGGCGTATCATCCAGCGACGAATCGGCCACAAACGAGGCGGATCGTTATATCAGCAAGTTGTCCATCTTTGCCATTGAGGATGAAGAATTCACCCAGCTCTCCAGCAAGCCGGTGGATAGGTTTGCGTCACTGATGCATGCCATGCCTGGGCGGGCAATCTTCCAGGTTAATACCGGTATCGTGGTCATGAATACGGACGATCCGGCCAAACCGTTCCCTCAGGCCTATTTCCCCACCAAGGGATGGCCCCAGGGGTTCGTCGCCCAGGACAACCACATCATGTTTGCTGCAGGCAGGTATGGTATCTACTGGTTTGATGCAGACACCTATAATCTGCTCGCCCGGTAGGTTTAATCCTCCTCCCCCTTTGAATCGTTAACCTTCTCTTCTTTTCCTTTCCTTCTCTTCTCTTCCTGTTTTTTCTCGTCTATCTTAACTGCTCCCGCCGCTTCCCATTGTGAACGCTCATTTCTCCATCGCCCTTGTTTGCGCTCTCCGTTTGCCTTTCACATATCCATCAGAAATCCCACCTGTGTTGTTGGTCTGCATAGGCACCTGTGTTGTGCATATGGGGCTATGCAGCAATATTGATCTCCCACTGGACATGGCTCTTATTGTGCCAACTATTTCCCCGTATTGTATTCCTCATGACAGCCAAGGAGGAGCCATGCCTACTCTATTCTTCACTGACGATGCTGGCGATGAGAGATCTCTTGTTATCAATGAACTGTTTTCAGAGATCACCATAGGGCGAAGTACGGGCAATGTGATCAAGGTGTCCTGGCCATCCATATCGAGGCGGCATGCCAAAATCGTTTATTCAGATGGCATTTGTATCCTATATGATCTGGGTTCCTCGAATGGTACATGGGTCAATGGTAGTCCTGTTGCGGAGCAGGTGCCACGCATGCTCAGACATGGGGATAATATCAAGTGTGGGGACGTTGAATTCCGCTATCTGTCTATGGAGTATTCCCAGACGGGTACTGTGATTAATCAAGGCGCAAGTAGACAGACTAATAGTAAGAATCAGAATAACGCCCAACTTCCTCTGTACGATGGCTATAAGTCAGAATGGGAAATTCACGGTAGCGGTGGCGAGGTGTCATGCCTGGATGGAAGTGCATTGGTCAATAATGTGGGTGGCTGGAACTGGCAGTCCGGGGAGGTTTTAATTGAGTTGGACGAGAAGGATCTATTGCCGCTTACGGGGGTGAGCCCTTCTGGAGCATTTTTTGTGCAAGACTGTAATAAGGTGGATTTGGGGCAGGGCCTGGTGTCAAAGGTGGCGCCTGCTGGGCTTGGGGCTGGGGAGATGAAGGGTGGTGATTTGGGGCCGGCGAGTTGGGGAACAGGAGGGCGACAGGTGGATGAGCTGAATCTCGGGGGGGATACTGGGTCTGGGGCTGGGGCTGGGGATGGGGTGCCTCTGGGTTATGGGCTTGCTGCTCCTGATGGGACAGGCCATGGCGGACATTGGCAGGATGGGATTGAGAGCGAGACTCTGCTGGTAGATAAGTTGATGGAACAGTTAGTAAAAGTAGATAGCAGGTTGTGCCAGACGGAACGGAATCTGGCTGGTACAGTGAGCAAATTGGACTCTTTGATGCTGGAGGTCAGGCAATTTCAGACTCAGGGTGATGGGATCGAGCAGGTGAAGTCCCTCTTTGAGAAGAAGCTATCAGTTCTGTGTTCCTTAGAACAAGTAGCAAAATTAAATGAGAAGCTCTCTCGGTTAGAAGATGAGATCTCCCATTTGCAGAAGGAGAGAGAAGGCCTCCTCGCTAAAGTTGATCGTGTTGAGTCGTCTCTCGCCTATGTTGCTGGGCAAGGGGCAGGGAACGGAATCAGAGAGGAGACTGCCCATGGTGTGTGCAGGGTTGATCTGGATCGAACCCAGGTTGTGGAAAACCCGGTAAAGGGGCGAGGAGATGGATGCAGAGAGGGAGAGATGGATGGTACAGCAGCAGTACAGGATGTCAGTGAGGAGTCAGGGGAAGGTTTTTTTAATCGCAATACTATGCTGGAGAAGGTGATTACCCAACTGCGCCGTGACATGGGGCAGTTGGAAGCGGAGAATGCCAGGCTCAGGAATGAACTGCAAGCCAAGTCCAGCAGCCTGGAGGAGTTTGAGGTGAGGGCTAAGGATATCTTTGACCATATGGCTGACAGGTTGAGGAGCTTGTCCAGGGTGGGTGAGATTGATCATCCCGGAAATAATGGTGAGAGTTGAGGGAGTATTGGACTTTAGCTCTGTTCGCATCTTTTGTGGGGATGCAGTGCGGCTGGGAGGTGGTGCGGCGTTGCGGGATCATGGCATTTTCTCCATTGCACCCGCTGTTTACTTGTATAATCACAGATTCATGTGTTTATGCCACCCCACGATCATCACATAATTCCACCAGCACGCCTGATGTTGCCTTCGGGTGAACAAAGGCGATTCGTTTGCCGTGGGCGCCCTGTCTCGGTTGTTTGTCAATCATGGGGATGCCCTTGGCTTCCAGGTCTGCTAATGTTTTTTCCAAGTCATCGACCTGCAGGGCGATGTGGTGGATTCCTTGACCTCTCTTTGCTATGAATTTGCCAACGGGAGAATCGTCCCGGGTAGGCTGCAGGAATTCCAGGGAACAATCGTTTCCGGTCCTGGCAAATGCCACCTCCACGCCCTGCTCCTTCACCACCTCCCGTTCTTCGGGATCTCCTTCTAGACCTAAGGCCTGGGTGAATACCTTGAAAGTATCATCAAGATTTTCAACGGCAATTCCAAGATGAACCAGTCTGACCTTCATGGCTCTCTACTCCAGGTGTTTCAAGGATCACGCAAGTAAAGGATAATATGCTCATTGTCACGGGCGATGGGCCCTAGCATGAGGGGATAACTGGCCACCTTTGGCAGGGGCCATGCCAGATTTCTTTTGATTGCCTTGTCCAGGGCTGCCTTGTATAGCAGCTCCAGATTTTCTGCCAGTGTTGCCAAATGGCTATTATCAGTGATGAGATTGCTGCGGATTTGCCCATCGCTGTCTAACTGCAGGCTGTGCAGGATCAGATTCACCAGACCGTTTTCTCTGTCCAGTGCCATGTGCATTCTAATAGTCAGGTCAGCTACTGCCCAGGCAGCTCTCACCTGGCTCTCTTCTATGGGAATGATGATCTCCAGCAGCACATCATCCAGCTCAATAGTAATCTCTGGCGGTGTTGCTGTAGTTACCGATTTGTTCTCCTCCTGGTCTTTCCATGCCTTACTAGCCGATAACGTACCAGTGGGCAGGAGCTGAGCTGGTGGCACGTAAGTGCTGATTTCCATATTTCTCAGTATGGCAGAGGAGATTCTCAGGAAAGGACTGCTCTCACGCTGGGGCGGGAGGGCAAAGGGCAGAATGCTGCCTATAAGCAGGCTTGCCTCTTCTACCAGGGAATTGTTGGCTTCTTCTGTTTCGTCATGGGCAGGGCTTTGTTCCTTCTGATTCTGTGCAATGTTGAGCGCAACAGGTGTGCACAGGAATCCAGCCTGGGCAGCATAGCTGATAGTATTGCTGATCAGCTTGTCGGACAGGGCAACCCCAACTTGATAGTGTAGTCCATCAGGTGCAGCGGCGGGGAATGTGGGATTAATCGCCCTAGCCTGCCGGGATGGGGGAGGGGTGTGGATGCAGGCTGGGATTGGGGCCTGTTCGTGGCTCTTCCAGATGCCTGATTTTACATCAAGGAGCATTCCGGCTCCACCTTCTTCTACCCAAGTGGCTGAGGGGTTCCGGGCGTAGGTCCAGGTGGGCTCCAGGCTAAGCAGTAACATGGACTGGGGCTCGGGTACGGATTCTCTGCTATTATTGCAGTTACTGTTGTTGTTCTTATACAGGCTTACATTTGCGCTCCCACTCCGACTTTCACTGTCCCCCGCGCTGCTGGCACCGGCGCTGGCGATGGTACTGGCGATGGCTCCGCAGCGGCTGGTGTCTCCTGTGTAGTCGTCCGCCAGGGGCAGCCATGCCCCACCAACTTGTTGTGGATTGTAAATGATCCGGGAGAGGGAATAGCCGATCCGCCCAGCATGGACCTGAGCCCCAAATTCCATGGCTCTGGTAAGGATAGTGGAGATGCTGTCCAGATTATCTTCCAGAATATCCTGGAACTGGCAGCCAAGCGCCGGGTTTAGCTCTATATCGAGAGGAACGTGTTCAGCAATGCCCCTGGCGTGGAAGAACTGACCTGATCCTTCGGAGATGTCCAGGAAGAGGCGATTGGTGAACTGGGTTTCATCCAGAGAGACATTGAGTCTGCACTGACCCAGTTCTTGCTGGTCCCCATGGTTGTCGCCCTGGGCAATCATCAGAGCCACCTTGATAGATGTGCTGTATGCTTCCTGGGTGGTGGTCAGGGCAATATGCTCTTCACCTGATTCATCTTCTGTGATCTGGAGTCTGACTTTGATGACTGGGATGTTCCAGCGTCCCTGCTGTACGTGTAACTGTACCTCTTCTGTAGGGGACTGGTTTTCTGAGTCCCCGGGGGTGCCAATTGGGATGTTGGATTCGGGGATATTGATGAAAATATCGGCCACAGTGGTGTCTGTGGTCAGCAGATCCCGGGCCAGCCCATTCAGAAAGGATTCGGAGAAGTGGAGGGCTGCCGAGGCAGGCTGAGTGAATAGGGTGGAGATGCCTTCTCGGCCTGCTTGCGAGATGGTCTCTGTGGTTTCAGATTCTGCGGGTCCCGTGAGGGGTGGATTGTCGCTCAGGGGGGCAGGGGCAGGCTGGAGTCCATTACAGCCTTGCAGCCATGAGGTGGCTGCAGTCAAGGTAATGATCAGGGCGCAGCTCATGGTGGTGAACATCACCATGGGAGCGCGGGTGTGCGTGTGGGTGCGGGGGGGCGTGGGTATCATGGGGGCTGGTCGTTTCTGTTTCATGGGATCAGCACCTCCACAGCTCCTGTGCGTCCCAGGGTGACAGGGTCATGCTGGAGGAGACAGTGGCCTACCATGGCAGATGACTGGGTGGCGTCTGTGGACCCTTGAGCTGGAAGGGCAATGGTAGCCCAGAAGCCGGCTGCAGCGGAGGCCTCCTGTATCTCATCTAATTTTGCCCCTCTGTTATCGTCGCCCCCTGTCAGAGTTTTGATTGTCCATGTCCCGCCTTCCCCGTTTCGAGCGGCCAGCTTGAGCTCCTGGGTGCTACCATCCATATAGGCTATGGTTGGAGTACGATTCTGGTCAATAGCCAGGGCCGCATATAATCCCACGCTCCTCTTGTCCAGTGGTTCTCCTGAGCTGTGGTAATCTTTTGCCCATCCATCATCTACTACCTCAATCCGCAGTACCCCTTTATCATTCCAGGCATAGCGTAGCTCGCCTCTGGTCGATTCGTGGTAGGCAACGGCGATGTTGTCCAGGTTGTCAGTGGCCACTGAGGCCCACATTCCACAATCTCCGTTTTTAAGCCCCGTGAAAGGATTAGTGCCATCAATGATGCTGCGTGTCCAACCGTTCAGATCATGGGAGGCAACCATCAAGTTGCCCTTGAATCCATCATGATAAGCGATCACAGGCCGGTCTCCTACTACGGTAAGGGATGCATAGCGCCCAACAGGCCGCCGGTCCGGGAAGTTTTCATCAGGTCCGTCTATAGTGGTGCTCTGCCATTTGCCGGGGCCTGTACGGTATCCGTATCGCAGGCTGCCTATGCGTGAATCGTGATATGCCAGATGGGGTGTGCAGTTGCTGCCCAGCGCCAGCGAAATGTATTCGCCCCGGCCTGAGCCCATGTCGGCCGTTTCAACTACCCACCTGGCGCTTGGGTTTCCACCTGCAGTGGTGGCGACCCGCACCTGGTCGGAACTGGTGGTGCTGTACCAGGTGTAGGCAAGCCAGACGGAACCGTTTTCGGGACAGATGGCCATGTCGAGCCAATACCCGGCGGGGGTGGTCGGAGAGCCATCCACATGGAAGGTGAATTCGGGGGTGATGGCCTTAAGCGCAGGGGTGTCTGTGTTGTCTGCTTTGGCAGCTTTGGCAGCTGTGGCTGAGGTTGATGTTGAGGTTGTTTGGTAAACAGAGAGTACTACTCCTGCAAGATCGGAAGAGTAAGATGCCACTAGAAGATGGGAGCCGTCATTGGTGTAGCTCATGGCCATGGAACGGCCGGTGTCTTTGGGCTGGACTGGGGTGGGCAGTGGCGTTTCGCAGGCATTGGTATCAGGGTTGCAGGTGGTTCCTGGCGGGCAGCCATCCGGACAAGGTCCCAGGTCTGTTATTGGTGTGGAGCATCCTGATGAGAGAATCCCCAATGACAATCCGATGATCGCCGTCAGCAGCAACAGTGGTTGCATACAGGCCTTTATCCAGGGTCCAGGCCTGGCTCCTGTCAGTTCCTGCTCGTGAAGAGCAATACGGGAACCCATGAACATAGGCATAGTCACAGTCATAGGTATGAACATGGGCACAGGTGTGGCTGAATCTATGGCGCAGCATCTGCTGCCGGCATCCTTTACCCATGAGGGTTGCCTTGCTATGGTCTTGATTCCGCAATCAATCATAAGCGGGTCTTTCTGGAAGATTTCTGAAAAACATGGGCAGCCGTCCGGTGTTCTTGGTAAATAAACAGTCTCCAGCATAATCGGGAGCAGCCTGTTAATCAATAATCAGGTACTTGTAATGTGCGGGATCAGGCGCTGTTTTGCGGCAGAGCGGTCATCAGTCTCTTGCAGATGTTATGGGGCTCTGTAATAATCGCTCAGGTTTGTTTGCTATCGTCATTTCAAAAGTGGTGCAGGAGGTTTCGGATGTCGGTTGTTCGCAAGGCAGTTATCCCAGTAGCCGGGATGGGAACGCGGTTTTTGCCGGCAACAAAGGCTGTTCCAAAGGAGATGCTTCCCATAGTGGATCGTCCCGCAATTCAGTATATTGTGGAGGAAGCCGCTGCCGCCGGGCTGGAGGAGGTAGTTTTCATTACCGCCAGGGGCAAGGATTCCATCCTGGATCACTTTGATGTGCTGCCTGAGCTTGAGCAGTTCATGCGGGTCAGGGGTCGGAACGAGCAGGCTGACGAGTTGAGGGCGCTGTCCTCCCTGGTCAAGGTTGTCTCCATTCGGCAGGGTGAACCGCTGGGTCTTGGTCATGCAGTGTTATGCGCCAGACCGTTCATTGGCGATGAGCCTTTTGCGGTTCTGCTCGGAGATGATATTCTCTGCGATAGGCGGGGACCGGCTATATCTCCTCTCATCGACGTATTTCAGAGTACAGGAGGGGGAGGGGTGGTGTCGGTGATGGAGGTGCCAGCGGATCAGACGGATCTCTATGGGATCATGGCTGGCACTCAATGGGCTCCCGGTGTATACAGAGCCTCGAAAATTATTGAGAAACCCCAGCCGTCTAAAGCCCCCTCTCGAATGGCAGTCCTGGGCCGTTATGTACTTCCCCCAGCCATTTTTGATCTGCTCGAAGAGACTAAACCGGGTGCCGGAGGTGAGATTCAGCTTACTGATGCGCTGGCTGAGCTGATTGATGGGCACAGGGATGGTCGGGGGTTGTTTGGGGTGACGTTTGAGGGGGAGCGATTCGACATAGGTGATAAATTCGGTTACCTGGAAGCCAATATGGCTTTTGCTCTCAAACGGCCGGACCTTCATGACAGAATGGTTGAGCTGCTCCATAAGTATGTCCGTGAAAACAGGTCTTCT
>CAYZFJ010000045.1:0-16565 GCA_964477705.1 uncultured Myxococcia bacterium
GACGTGGGCCGGAAGGTAATCCACACCCCGTTCCAAGTCAACATTTATTTTTCATGGTGGCGATTTTTTTCGCTAACCGTTAAAAACCACACCCTGCCTGGAACGAAAAACCAACTCAGTTTTCAAATGAGATTATCCCGACTGCCTCCCCTCACAGTGACCAGCTATTATAGACGCAATGATTTGTCTAGCAAGTGTAAAATGCACCCAGTCAAATAATTTTATCACTAACCCACAATCCAAGTTCCACCACCACCTAATAGAACCCTTATCAGCAGCGCCTGACAGGACCTTCCACATACTCAAATTATCTAAGCCATTCACCGAGAGGTCGAATATAGGTTGACAGTAAATATTTTCCCAAATGGATGAAATTGCTTAACATGGCCACCCTGCTCTGAGCAGGGCACATATCGCCACCAGGATGGCAACATGGGGTCAGTCTTCTGACAAGCCCAACTCTTCCATCTCTGTGTTACGGCAAAGGAATTGCAACATGAACCAACGGAAACGGGCATTTTTCAACCTTGTTATTCCGGCAATGCTCTCTTTTGTCATTGCCGCCACATCGGTCAACTGTATGAAGAATTCCATAAAACCAGACCCAACACTCACTGACAACACAGCAGCAACTCAAGCCCAACACCAGGCTCCAGATGGAAAAACGGCAGACGGAGACGAGACTTTCCCCATCCAATACCCATCAACCAGACGGGACGAGTCAGTTGTGGACCATTACCATGGCACTGCTGTCGCAGACCCTTATCGCTGGCTGGAAGATACCTACTCAACGGAAACATCCGCATGGATGGATGCCCAGAACCAGGTAACCCAACAGTATTTAGACCAGATATCCCAGAGGGATTCCCTGAGGAACCGTCTGGAAGCCCTCTGGAATTTCGAGCGCTGGTCTACCCCAATCCGATGCGGAGATCGCTATTTTTTCACCTACAACAGCGGCCTGCAAAACCAAGCATTATTAATGGTTATGGATCGATTTAACGGAAAAGAGCGCCTTCTTCTCGACCCTAACACCCTCAGCCAGGACGGCACCGTAGCTCTCACCGGCTATTACCCCAGCCCGAACGGCCAATATTTGGCATATGCATTATCCAGTGCCGGCTCGGACTGGAAAACTTGGAAGATTCGCTCGGTGGATACGGGACAGGACCTGGAAGATACCATACAGTGGAGCAAGTTCTCCGGGGCCTCATGGAGTAAGGACAGCAGCGGCTTCTTCTATTCGGGATACGATGCCCCTGCAGAAGGTGCGGAATATAGTGAACTCAGCCATTTTCAAAAACTCAAGTACCACAAGCTGGGCACCCCTGCCCAATCGGACCCGGTAATTTATGAGCGCAAGGACCACAAAGAGTGGGGCTTTGATGGCTATGTAACCGAGGATGGCAACTACCTCGCTATCAACGTCTCCATTGGCACTGATCGCAACACAGCTTTCTTGTACAAAGAAATCAATAGCCAAACCCCAAAGCAAGGTAGCATTGCTGGAACCAGCACCAACACGGTAGAGCTGCTCCCCAACTTCGACGCTGCATGGGAGTTCCTGGGCAACGTTGGCCAGGTCTTCTACTTCAAAACCTCCCGGGACGCCCCAAACAGCCGGATTATCACCATAGACATCACCGCCCCTGACCAGAAAAACTGGAAAGAGATCATTGCCGAAGATGAACATAATCCGCTGGAGTACGCCCTAATTACCGGTAATTATCTGGTCTGCTCCTACATGGACAAGGCCAGGAGCATACTGAAAGTGCACAACCTTAAATATGGAGATTTCGTAAGAGAGATCCAGTTCAACAGCATGGCAGCAATCACCGGTCTGCACGGACGGATCGACTCTGACGAGCTGTTGTACGCCTACACCAGCTTCACCTCCCCGGCAATCATCAACAGGATCAACCTGGGGTCTGACGAGACGGAGCTCTTCAGAAAACCGAAGCTGCTCTTCGAACCCGACCAGTACCAGACCAAGCAGGTGTTCTACAAGAGCAAGGACGGCACCACCATCTCCATGTTCCTCAGCTGGAAGAATGATTCCGCCCAAATCAGCGACAATAAGCTCTGCAGCGATAAAGGGAGTTGCCCGAAGAGGCCTGTTTATCTGACCGGATACGGCGGATTCAATATTCCTCTCAAGCCTTCATTCTCGGTTACCAATCTTGCCTGGATGGAGATGGGTGGAATTCTGGCTATTCCCAACCTGAGAGGTGGAGGCGAGTATGGCCGAGACTGGCACCTGGCAGGCACCAAGCTGACCAAGCAGAACGTGTTCGATGATTTTATTGGGGCGGCAGAATGGTTGATTGAAGAAGGAATCACTGTGCCAGAAAAGCTGGCAATCGGCGGTGGCAGCAACGGAGGACTTCTGGTAGGAGCCTGCATGCTCCAGCGGCCAGAGCTCTTCGCAGTCGCCCTGCCTGCCGTAGGTGTGATGGATATGCTGCGCTATCACCTGTTCACCATTGGGTGGGCATGGGCCAGCGATTACGGCACGGTAGAAGACCCGGAAGAGTTCAAGGCCCTCTACGCTTACTCTCCGCTGCACAACATCAAGCAGGGGGGCAATTACCCTGCCACCTTGGTAACAACCGGTGATCACGATGATCGGGTGGTACCTGGTCACAGCTTGAAATTTGGGGCAACACTACAACAAGCCCAGATCGCCAATGGAGCACCGATCCTGATCAGGATCGAGCGGAAAGCTGGCCACGGGGCAGGAAAACCGACCGCATTGGCTATTGCTGAAGCAGCAGATCGGCTGGCATTCATGGGTGACAGGATCGGAATGTTCTAACAAGGGTCAGGGCCTGGGTAGGATGGAATCCAAGCCAGCCCAGCAAACCCAAGCCCCCCCCAGCTAATCCTTGTCTACTTCTTCCCTACCTTCTTCCTCCAGCTCTTATCAGTCTCAGAGGACATCGGATAATCCGGGACCATTATTGGATAAGCGTCGGCCTCCGCATCATAGGGCCCCAGCTTCAGCTTATGCCTGCCGATCCGAAGGATCCACATATCCTTCTCGTTCTTGACTGCCACCTTATCCTCCTCCAGATCCTCCAGGATCTCGGCAGGCAGAAAGAGCATGTCATCATCAACAAGAATCTCAATTTCATGCTCAAAAAAGAGCCGCTCGATTAAATCTAAATTTGTTTCCCGATTCATCTTCTCACCTAAATCAGACCTGTCTTACGCATATGCCCAGAATCATTCCAGACCAGCGTCCCAGTAAATGCCACTTCTTATCAGGCAATGGGGAAGAAAACTATCCGAATGGATAAAATTAATGCTGACTCCTGAAGAGAACACAACAAGCACTTTATAATTCCGATGTTTATTTACACCATGAATTCGCCTCATGGAGAACGGGAAATGCCATGGATAACATGGAATCAAGGGAATAAGCCCTGTCTCATCATAGGACAGCCAGGTTTCCGCTTTTATTTTTCGCCCAAATTGTTATTAAGGCGCGGCTCTTGCACCTCTGGAGGGTGACCCAAACTGCCCTTGGAGTATGACCTTGCGATCTTACAAGCTTTTTCGCACCCATGGATTCGATGTTAAGATACACAGCAGCTTTTTCATACTGCTGGCCATCATATTTCTACTCACCTACTCCCAGGCAGACCTGGGGACAGCCCTGTTCACCACCCTCTTAATCATCATGTTATTTGCCTGCGTCCTGCTCCATGAACTGGGACATTCCCTGATGACCATCAAATACGGAGGAAAAGTGAACAGTATCGTCCTCTTTCCTCTTGGGGGGGTATCTCAAATCGAGGAATTCCAGATGACCCCATGGCAAGAAATTGCCATGTCGGGCATAGGCCCTCTCATCAATTTCGGCATTGGTGGACTGCTCCTGCTCTGGGTTGGAAACCCGTTTGCTGTCTCCCAAGCTCAGATGAACCTGCTCACCTTCGACTTTTTTATTCTTCAACTAATGTGGCTGAATTTCCTGATCGGCTTTTTTAACCTGCTGCCTGTATTTCCCATGGATGGTGGGAGAATCTTTAAGGCACTGCTTTCATTGAAGATGGAGCAGACTAAGGCCATACGGGTTGCTGCAACGGTGGGGCAGGTGGCGTCTTCAGTCATGGCTGGGTTAGGTCTATTTTATAATCCCTGGCTGGCTATCATCGGACTGTTCCTGTTCTTTGCCGCGTCAGCGGAGAAGGCTCGGGTAAATGCTCCCAAATCAGAGCAGGAGGGGTAGGCCTGAGAACGTTGTCAGGTAGCGTTGATTTTCGCCCCTATGGCAGAACACTCTCAATATCTCTGAGGAGCTGATAGGCATCGGCTATCTCAGCCATACAGGAGAAATGCTGGCCAGTGAGTAAGACTGGGTTTGCCGCTTGCAGGTAGTCGAGGAGCTCCTCCTGCTCCGGCTCCAGCAGAGAGCTGCTGGCATGCTCTCCATCCATCCCACCGTCTCCAGCGCCCTCCCGTAAAGAACCAACCACACCAGCAAGAGCCTTGGCCGCTCTCCGGAGCTCCTCCACCACACCCAATCCCACCCGGAACACATCCACCAGAACAGCCTCCCCCAGCAAATCCGCCACAGTCTCCGGCTCATTACCAGCGAGAGCCTCAAACCCCAGGTTCAAATAGGCTTTAGCTAAACCTAGAACACCTTGCACATCATCCATCTCCCCCGGATCAACACCCTCAGCTACCATAATCGAGTTGACCAACCTGGCCAGGCCCTGCACCACACGGTCTCGCACACGGCGGTCAGTAACCTGCTCCAGCGCCTTACCCCACAGCCCATCCGCTCCCATCCTCTCTGCCAGATACCGAGGAGGAGTCCCCAGCAAATCATTATCAACCATCCCCATGGTCGGCTGCCCCTCCCGAAACAACCTGATCCGTGTCTTCACCCCATCCAGGCGCGGCGAATCGAGAGGCATCCCCCGCAACACCTCAAGAGCCCGATAATACTCAGGGAAGCCCATATCTTCCATCCTGCCCCGTCGCCACCCATAGGCCGCTTCCTCAGTTTCAGACAGCAGCTCCCACCGCAGCCCTGCCAGATACTTGGAAACCCAGAACGGCCCTTTAGTCTCAGTCAACGAGTCCAGTATGGTCTTGGCAACATCCACAAAATCAGGGTCCAGCAGCTCAACCGCAAAAGCCTGATCAGGTGTAGTCATCAACAGCCTGTCACCCTCTGGCAGGTTCGCCTCTTCAAGGGAATCAGACAGATCCCAGACCCTGATAATCCTGCTCATAAATGAGTCCAGATACTCCTTATCCAAGGCCACCAGTCTGGCTCCTGTATCTTGACAGCCACCTAAAGCGAGAGCTCGGATCCAGGCCGCTGTATCATCCATGGCGATGGAATCCTTTTGCCACCCATCAAGATCAATAAATCCCTGAAACTGTTCCGGCGAAGCAAGGGCTACAATCTCAGAAGCATCCGCCAATCCCGCATCCTTGATCAAGCAGAACACATCCTGCACAGCCATCCTTGCCACCACTGATGCTGGGGAAGTATCAGAGAGAATCCAGTTAATACGTTCCATGGGAGAAAGACAAGTAGATGGCGCACCCACACCAACCAGCTTATCTGATGATTCATCCACACGCTCAATCGCCATGGCGTCAACAGAGGAATCATCGGAATGCTTTGCTGAAGCTATTTGATCTACCGCACAGTTGTTATTATATTTATTGATATTATTAATAGTAGATTGCTCTTTCATGAATTGACTTTAACCTCTGCAGCAGTACACCGCTTGTTGTTCTTCCTGGCTTGCTTTGATTAGCGGATTATCACAAACCATTTCAACAGGCGAGGATGGGACTACCAGAATTGTCAAAGTGGATATACTCATGGTTTTTCAAATGGTCAAGGTGCACTTTGACCAAGCCATAAATCATTAACACTTATCCCATTAAAATATGGTTAATTATAACCGGAGAATATTGACTGGCGCCCAGATGAGGCTTACTCTTTCTCAGTCTTAATGTAGTAGCTGATCAGCACAAACCGACATGGGGGTCGTTTGGTGTTCACTCTGTTATCAACAAAAGTTCGACCGCCCCTCATCCATTGTTCATGCAGCATTCATGCCAACGTCCCTGGAGGACGGGCAGGTGGGCAAACACACAAACAGGCTGATAAACAGATACACAGGCGCACATACATACGACCAGTGGATGCCACCACCAGACAACTTGAAGCCCTTCACAGGCTCAACAAATAGATTATGGCAACAACTATTATGCTAAGACACCAGGAGCCACCAGGTGAGACCACGCCTGAAATTCCTTACTTGGCCCCTGCCAGGAGCGCTCAAACAATGCCCAGTGTTGACAACCCAATCATCGTACAGTCAGACAGGAGTATTCTGGTCGAGACTGTTGCCCCCAGATACCCAGAAGCCAGGGACGCACTGGTTAGATTCGCAGAGCTGGTCAAAAGCCCAGAGCACATACACACCTACCGGATCACGCCGCTCAGCCTCTGGAATGCTGCCGCATCAGGTTTGGACTCAGATTATGTGATCAACTCCCTCAAGGACTTAACCAAGTATGCGCTCCCTGAGAATGTGCTGACCGATATTGCCGACTATATGAACCGGTACGGGCGGCTCAAACTGGCCAAGGACGAGAATGGGGTGCTCACTCTCCATGCGGACAGCCCCATGCTGATGACCCAGGTCTTGCATCACAAGACCATCAAGCCCCACATCCTGCACGCCCTGGACGAGCAGAGCGCCATAGTCCACGAGGGGGCTCGCGGCGAGTGGACCGACCGCGAGGGGGCCATCAAGCAGGCCCTTCTCAAGGTGGGGCTGCCAGTGGAAGATCTGGCCGGCTATGTGGATGGTGCCCCTCTGCCCGTAGCCATGCGGGAGACAACCCTTGAAGGCTTACCATTCAATCTCAGGTCCTATCAGGACGAAGCGGTGAAGAGCTTCTATGTAGACGGGAGCGCCCGGGGAGGGAGTGGAACCATTGTTCTTCCATGCGGGGCTGGCAAGACCGCTGTGGGCATGGCTGTAATGTCCAGGGTAAAACAGAACACCCTAATACTCTGTACCAACATCACCGCACTCCACCAGTGGCGTGACGAGCTCCTGGACAAGAGTGACCTGGACCCGGAGATAATCGGTGAGTACAGTGGCGAGAAGAAAGAGGTCAAACCAGTCACCCTGGCCACTTATCAGATTCTCATTTCTCGCCGCCGGAAGGATGAGCAGTTCATCCACTTCGACATATTCGACCAGGGCAACTGGGGGCTGATTATTTATGACGAGGTACACCTTCTCCCTGCCCCCGTATTCAGGGCCACCGCTGAAGTTCAGGCCAGAAGACGCCTTGGGCTGACCGCCACCCTGGTCCGGGAGGATGGCCTGGAGGGAGACGTATTCTCCCTGATCGGTCCCAAGAGGTTCGATATACCTTGGCGAGAGCTGGAGCAGCAGGGATGGATTGCTACTGCCAGTTGCCAGGAGATCCGAGTGCCGTTTCCCGATGACAACATCCGCCTTGAGTATGCTGTTGCTGCTCAGCGGGACCGCTACCGGCAAGCGGCTGACAACCCGGCCAAGCTGGCAGTTCTCAAGGAATTGGTCAAACGTCACAAAAATGACAGGGTGCTGATTATCGGACAGTACATAGATCAGCTTGAAAAAGTTGCCAGACGCTTCAAGGCCCCCCTCATCACAGGCAGCACTCCCAATAAGGAACGAGAGATCATCTATGAAAGGTTTCGTACTGGTGAGGAGACCCTGTTGGTGGTGTCAAAAGTAGCCAATTTTGCCATCGATCTGCCAGATGCCAATGTGGCCATTCAGATCTCGGGCACTTTTGGCAGTCGTCAGGAAGAAGCACAGAGGTTGGGCAGAGTTCTGCGCCCCAAAAAGGGAGAGAACACCGCCAAATTTTACAGCATCGTCACCCACGACTCCATCGAACAGGAGTTCTCTGCACGCAGGCAGCTTTTCTTAGCAGAACAGGGTTATAAATACGAGATTGTGCTGGTGGACCCAATCAAAAAATAAAGGTGCGGCATGCCAGGTGAGGAAGGCGTTAGCCCAGCCGCTCGGTCAGGGTGAGGGTGACAGAAGTCGGGGGGTGAGCCGCTACCTGGGGAGTTCTGTCCTGGTTCTGGGACAAAAGTCGGGGGGTAAGCTGTTACCTGGGGAGTTCTGTCCTGGTTTTGGGACAGAGGTCGGGGGGTAAGCTATTAGCCCCGCCGCTCGGTCAGGGTAGGGGGTGACAGAGGTCTAGGGTTGGTTGCGCCGCTGACGAAGGGCATGGCATGCCGTGCCCGTACAGGCGTAGGGAGGGTGCGCCACTGTAGTTGCAGATGTGATGCCCCTGCCCCTGCCCCTGCCCCTTGCCCTTGCCCTTGCCCCTTATCTCCGTTCTCCATAATCCGCATAATCTACGGAGTGTATGAAATTAAGCGAAAACTTGCGGGCCTCACCGGAGGCAACGGAGACCGCACTAAGGTAGGTGGCGCTCCTGCCATCCTCCAGGGAGATAGGCGACACTTTCAAACTCTCCAGAGGTTTGCGGGAACCTGGATCATAGAGGATTATCACATCCCTGTTCTCATCCACGGCCTGATTCAAAAAGCGAACAAGGTGCTTAACGCCCATTCGTGATCCACTATCCGTATCCTTGCCACTTTTACCATCGCTATCCGATGAGACCTCCACAACCGTCGCTACTGCTGACCTTCTGTTGCCCTGAGACCTGTCCGGTGTCTTCCCTGAAGCGATGGGGGGGAAAGAATGGCCTTTCGTCATCACTGTAGAATCAGAGCCGGTTTCCCCACATAGGGCATCTCCTCCAGACCCTGTTTCACGTGCCACGCCGAAAGACCTGCCATTACCACCACCGTCCACAGCAGAAACGCAGGGGTCAACTCCGCCTTTGCTTTCAGCACCATCGCCCTGCTCTAAAATTCTCCCGGCGAACATCTTCTCACCAGCACCAGCACCTGCACTATCCACCATATCCCCCACCCCAACGCCCACCCCAACGCCTAACCGTTGCAGGTGCTCTCTGAACTTGTCCGCCCCCTGCTCCACAATCAGCGCACAGCAAGGACCAACCCGGGCCATGAGATAACGGGAAATCACCTCTGAAGCATACATGGCATCAAGCTGCCAGGCAGCATCGGTGAACACCACCAGAGGTCGGTCCATTGATACCTTGCCAGGCTCGGCAGCCATGGAGGCATCGAGAGCTATATCAAGCTCTGGCGGCAGTCTCCCTGTGGTCGCATCCAACAAGGCCGCCCTGATTGCCGCACTGTCCAGCCCCCACTTTATCCTGCTCTCCCTGAGTGATTGGGGAGTTATTCGCCACACTCCTTCTCCCCCATCGGTCCCGATTCGGTTCAACAGTTGCTCAACCTTGAAATTGAGCCTATCCATCTGAACCGTAACGGTCAAATCCCCGTTCACCACCAGACAGGGGGGCAGCCCGTCGTTAATCCCATAATCCATCTCTGCAGAAGGATTCTGCCCCAGCACCCTGGCAATATCCCTGCGATCCGTCAGAGGAAGCACCAGCCGGGCAGGTCCTGCCCAGAAGGCATCTTCAGGGAGACCGCTCCCATGCCGGAGCACATCCTCAGCTTCATGGACGTTGTCAAAGTCGATGACCGTACATTCAGGCAAAAACTGGAACCTGTCGAAGCTTTTGCCCCAGTCGAGCACACTGAATCGCACATTCTGAGGCAGCGCAAAATCCGACCCAGATTCAAGAAACGTCACTATATCAGCCGCTTTCAGGCCACCACAGATTCCTTCATATACAGAGTCACGGGTAATCAAATATGTTGGAGCTGGTTCAGATGCACCTGCTGCAGCAAACCTGCCAATGGTGAACAGACTGGCAATGGATGCCCGCTCTGGGAAAACCAGCACCTCGAATGTGGGCTGCACAATAAAGCCACCGCCACCTCTCACCCTGTCCCTGCCCAACTTCGCCTCCCCAGCATTACCACAGGCGCTCTTCTCATCGGGCTTACGACCGAACCCCAAGGCATATAGCCCCTCAGCGGAAGGTCGAAATTCTTGCCTGGTACGGCTCATTACCACTAAACCAAGGGATTCCAACTGGGACAAAATAGTCCTGATGAATAGATCCTCCACTGGTCTATGGTCAGGCGCTCTCCTGATTTTCCTAAAACTGGTTGATGAGGCTTTTCCCCACTCAATTCCCGGATAGTACGGCTCACCCCAGCCTCCCGGGAAGGGGTATATAAAATCAGGGTTGCGGGCGAGAAGGAAGTCAACAAACACTGCGACACTAGTCCACTTGGCAGCAGAGCAGAAAACCAGGGCTTCAGCGACTCTGTCCCTGGCTAGCCTGAGCAGATAGTTTTCAGGCGTAAGCGACTCCTCACCACCAGGAACTAGCCGGATGTTATCCAGCTCCAGCACCGTGGGCGGCTCACAATGGCTCTTCCATGCCTTATAGAGAGACCTTACCTGGTCAGCCTTGGGAAGAGACGCAAAAGCGGCAGCATTCTCCAGACTGACCTGGTGGTCTGCATGGCAGGTACCTCCGCACGTGTATTCATTCCCTCCGCCTGAGCTGAAGATATCAGTACCAATAGTATCTCCACCATCCTGCCCAGCAGACCTGTCAATAACAATCCCAAGGCTCTGCAGAATGACCAGCATTAGCCCAACTCCCAATGCTGAGCCTGCCAAAGAATCACCCTGGCCTCCGGGATTAACAACTGTGGTCGCACCTCCAGTAACCGCAGCCATGTCTGCGCCCCCTCCCGAAACCATACCAGCGTAATCAGCCACCGCAGCCCTGGCTGATGCCACCGCCGCAGCAAGACTTCCCCCCCGGGCTGCAGTACGCTCCCCCAATATCTCCCTGGCGATTGCCCCCTGATCTCCCCCTCTGACCCTATGCAAAAGGGCTAGTAACGAACGGACAAAACGACCGAATGCACCAGCCAGGTTGATCTCAATTCCTGCAAATTTCTGTTCCTCAAGCTCTGGCTCTTCTGATGCATTACCCAAATGGACCCCTGGGAGAACAAAATCGGCCATTCCCGATCTACTTCCCCTCTTATTGGCTGCCTGAAGAAAGGTTACAATCTGCTCTGGAACGAAGAGCAGCTCATCTCCCTTTCCTTCTAGACGAACATACTGCTCACTGCCTGGGTCGCCAATGTCGTCAGCCTTGCCAGCCTTGCCAGTTTTGCCAGCTTTGCCAGCCTGACCGCCTTCACCGCTTGCAAATGCTTGCGGCACAACAATTACCAATCCACTGGATACTAGCCCTAAAAGCACTCCTGCTGGCCTGGACACCCCATGTTGACCAATCCTTTCCAGAGCTGCATACGCATTTAGTGGTCCGCATTGGGCCAAAATGTAAAGCGCATTCCATTCAGCACCTGACAACCGGCTGAGCGCACTCAACAGAGAACCTTCGGCGAATAACAGGGGTTTAAGGGCTGCGATCACCTGATGTCTGAGAAGAAAATCAGGCAGATGGATGTTTCGTCCCTCTGCAACCCTCCGCAACCCATTAAGGTCATAGTGTTCCAATACTGAACCGGCAGTTGCATCAGAGAGCGCCACATCTGGCTTCCCAAGCTCAAATGCTTCCGTCCCGGACTCACCATTGCTGATTACAACACCAGCATCAGCACCAGCATCTACATCTGCTCTTTTATTGAAAATCAATCTCGACATCCTCTAACCACCCTCGGTGTATATCCTGCCTTCCGCAGCCCCTTCAACATCATCTCCCCTTTGCCGGGCTCGATTATCAAACCAGTTTCGCCAGCCTCCGCGAGGACTATGCCATCCAGGTCCAGCACTGACTTAATCTCAGCCATCGCTGTCTTGTCCCTGGTTTTTAAGAAGGCAACGTTTCTATGTACACGCAATAAGGCACCTCCAAATGGTTTGATTCTGACAGAAGCCTTCCGAAAAGAGCGATGGCGGAATGGCATATGGCAGAGACTGAAACATAGGGACGATTGTTCAGGTTGCCAGCCGTGTTCTAAAATTGCAACACCTGTGAACAGAGAGAGAAATCTAATCCCATTTTCCCATGAAGGATAATACCGGATACCATTTGCGCTTTTCTGAGGATGCAGTGAATGACTATGCGCTTATGGGGCATGGTGGGTGCAGGGGAGGAGCTGTGCGAACAACTAATCCATCCGACAATCCAACAATCCAAATACAACACAAGCACATGATTCAAAACATCATCCAACAATCTACTTTTAACATGGCCTTGAACCCGATTGGTACCAACTCCATTGTCAATGAAAAGGTTGATTCCCCTGCTCAATGCAATCCATTTTCCAGTTTGTCAGATTGGTTGAGGACGGATGCGATGATGGAGTTGGATTACCAGAGCAACTTTTGCCGATGCGTATGTACGATCGGGAAAGCTGCAAACAGGAAGAGCAACAAACAGAAGGGACAGGAGTAAACATGAACAGAGATGATGTTGTGAAGGAGCTTAACCACCTGATTGAATTGGACCGTTCCCTGGTGGAGGCATATGACAAGGTTGTTGAAAAGATGCGGGGCGAAGGCGATCAAATTTCTGCGGACACTATGGTCACCTTCCGGGAGGATCATGCAAGGCATGTGCGTGACCTGGGCTCCTTGATTACGCGGTACGGTGGGCAGGTGGCTACTGGAAGAGGCGTTGAGGGTATTCTTGCCAAAAGTGTGGCGACCATCGCCAGCCTGGGCGGCGTGAACACCATCCTCAAGGGAATGCGGGAGAACGAGGAGCGCAGTAACGATATCTACAGAAAGACTCTCGAAAAGAGCTTCCCTGAAGATGTGAACCCTTCTCTGATGAAAAATCTGGAAGACGAGCGCCGTCACCTCTCCTGGATTGAACACCGACTGTCCCAACAATAAGAATCAGTGGTGCTGCTGAAAAACAGAACGCAGGACGCAAGCCAGCCAGCCAGGCAAACGGTACCCGTTCTATCAGACCTACCCCAATATACGGGCTGCCGGCCACCGACCTCACAACTCTCTTTCAATACTGGCCCATTGCGTAGCTCCTTTTGACAGGACCGATGAGCCATGTAATTATTGGCGGTCCCAAATCGCTGATTGAAGACTGACACATTTGAGGGGAACATGACCAGACCCATACCATTGCCACTATTCTCAATAATCAACGTGATCATTATTACCATCACCATCTGCCTCGGTTCTATCCAGTGCACGCCCGTACGGGAGACCCTGCGTGATGGACGGATTCCAGGTGGCCCCAAAGCAGGGCTGGATCACCAGATGCTGAGCAGCAGGGACAATGCTGAACCCCTCTTGAGGAGCGAAAAGTTGATTAAGAAAACTCTGCCCAACGGAATGGATATTCTACTTTACCCAAACAGCACCGCACCCGTAACAGCCGTTCAGATCTGGATCAAGGCAGGCAGCGCCGACGAAGAGGAGCATGAGGCAGGGCTGGCCCACGTACACGAGCACATGATGTTCAAAGGTACCGATAAGTACGGAGCTGGCGAGCTGGCCGCAGCCATCGAAGCGGCAGGCGGCGAGATCAATGCCTGGACCTCATTTGATCAGACAGTTTACCACGTTACTATCGCCAGCAGGTTCTTTGAGCAGGGCCTGGACATTCTGGCCGACGCGGTCATCAACCCCAAATTTGATGCTCAGGAGCTGGATCGTGAAAAACAGGTCATCATCGAAGAGATCAAGCGCCTCTACGACATGCCCGGCAGGGTGCTGAGCCAGAACCTTTTTGCCACCGCTTACCGGCACCACCCTTACCGACTCCCTGTAATCGGCACCCAAGAGACAGTCCAGTCCTTTACCCGTGATCATGTGCTCAACTTCTACAATAAATGGTACCGACCAGACAACATGGTTACTGTCATTGCCGGTGACTTCGATCCGGACCGGACCATGGACCTACTCAAAAATACTCTCGGTCAATTCAGGGCTGATGAAAAACGTTTTAGCAAGCAAGAGTGGAGCGAGAAGCGGACAACACGGGTCAACGAGAAGCCCCAGAAGGAGTTCCGGGCTATTATCAAGAACGAGACCATCGCTGAGACTTACCTGTCCATGGCCTTCCATATACCCCAGTTGACTCACCAGGATATAGCTGCCCTCGACATGCTTGCAGTGATTCTGGGTCAGGGGGATTCCAGCAGACTGATCAAGGAAGTGAGACGGAAGAAGGAGCTGGTGACCGAGGCTTATTGCAGCACCTACACACCACAGGATGCGGGGCTGGCCATCATTGGAGCGATCGGCCCAGTCGAGAAGATCCAGGATGCCTACGCCGCCCTCCTCGAAGAGGCCTTCCGTCTGCACCACGAACACGTAAGCGCTGACGAGATCCTGAAGGCAAGAACCATCCTGGAGAGTGACGCCGTCTATCAGAAGGAGACCATGCAGGGCATGGCCCAGAAGTTTGCCTACTACCACACAGTAGCCGGAGATACCGGATTTGAGGATACCTATTACCGCAATGTGGCCCTGGTGGGCCCCGAAGACATACGCAGGGTTGCCCGTCAATACCTGACCAGCAGCAACCTGTCCGTCTCCATGCTTCTGCCAGAGGTGGGAGAGGCGAGCCCCAACGCTCCCGCAGCACCTTCCCTCCATCCAGTGGCCCTTGGCGAGCTTGCCCGGGAGATTGAGAAGAGAGTAGAAGCCGAATACGGACAGGCCAAGGTAACTGTGGGGAAAGATGCGGTCATCCGGGAGGTGTTACCAAACGGTATAACCCTGCTGGTCAAGCATGATCCACATGTGCCGGTGGTGGCTGCCAGAGCGGTCTTTCTAGGCGGGCTACGCAACGAGAACGAAGGCAACAACGGGGTGTCAAACCTGCTCGCTGACTTGCTGACCAAGGGCACTTCCACCAGGAGCGCCCAGGATATCTCCCGAGAAGTGGATGGCATGGCCGGCTCTATCAGAGGATTCGCAGGACGCAACTCTATCGGTCTGAACGCCAACTTCCTGTCGAGACATTTTAGCCGCGGATTGGAGCTCTTCGCCGACTGCCTCCTCAACTCCCAGCTAAACAATGACGAATTGAACAAGTCCAGGCAGATTATCCTTGAAGAGCTCAAGGGGCAGGATGACAACATGGTCTCTGTGGCCATGCGACTGTTCAACAAGGAGCTGTACGACGAGCACCCCTACAGCCTGGACCTGCTGGGCACAGCCGAGAGCGTCAACGCCCTGTCTCCCGTGACAGTGGCTGCCTATTACCGGGAGATCTTCACTCCCGAGAACATGACCTTAGCCATTGTGGGCGATGTGGACCCCCAGTGGGTTGTTGGTGAGGTACGCCGACTGTTTGGCGACATGGGCAAGCAGACAGCCTCCGTCTCGGCTCACGGAAAAGTCGCAGGAGAAAAAACAGAAGCAGGAAAATCCGGCTCACCTGTTCCAGAGACCATCCAATGGCAGGCCCCTGATAAACCGAGGCTTGGGTTTAAGTACAAGGAGAAGAACCAGGCTCACATCGTGCTCGGGTTCCAGGGAACCACCCTCTCCAGTGCAGATCGTTATCCTCTCGAAGTGCTCTCAACCATTCTCTCTGGTCAAGGGGGCAGACTGTTCAGGGAGCTGCGAGACAAGCAGTCCCTCGCCTACACGGTGACATCATTTGCCAGTAACGGGGTGGACCCGGGCCATTTTGCGGTCTATATGGCCACCAGCCCGGAAAACCTTGATAAGGCGGTGAACGGAATTCTGGAACAGCTCCTAGCCGTGGTCGAGAGTAGGGTTGGTGAAGAAGAGCTTCAGCGGGCCCGCCAGTACATGATCGGCACACAGGCTATCAGCTTGCAGCGCACCAGTGCCAGAGCAGCACTGATGGCCCTGGATGAAGCCTATGGTCTTGGGTATGATTTCCACTACAAGTATGCCGATCAGATTATGGCCGTTTCCCTGGAAGATGTTCAGCGGGTAGCCCGCAAGTACATCCGCCTCGACGCCTACACCCTTGCCATAGTCAAGCCCAAGGACACTCCCTTTGAGCTCTCAGAGACTATACTCAAGAAATAGCAGATGCTGCATGGCATGTGGCATGTTGGTGGAGTGGGCTGGGTAGTGTGGTAGCCGGCTGGGGCCGAGCAGAGCAGGGCGGGGCGCGAAATTTCACACAGGCTTACGGGCGGCCATGGGCATCCGCCAGCCTGAGCCAAAGGCCCTGGGGGATATGCGCAGCCCCGGAGCCATCTGCCTTCGCTTGTACTCGCTGTTGTTCACCAGTCGGCACACCTTCTCAACCACATCCCGCTCAAATCCCTGCTCCACCAGTTGGTCTGCGGAGAGGGATCTCTCCACAATACCCTCCAGAATGGGGTCCAGTATCTGATATGGGGGCAGACTGTCCTGGTCCAGTTGACCGGGCCGCAGCTCTGCTGAGGGGGCCTTATCAATTATTGTCACTGGGATAATCTCACCGCCTTTATGGTGGTTAAAGAACCGACACATATCCCAAACCAGAGTCTTGGGCACATCAGCGAGCACGGCAAGCCCACCCGCCATATCCCCATAGAGAGTACAATAGCCAACAGAGACTTC
>CAYZFJ010000045.1:16665-20307 GCA_964477705.1 uncultured Myxococcia bacterium
CGGGAAGGCATAAGGACCCCCAGCACATTCTCCGCCCCCAATGCTTCGACCGCCAACGCAGCCACAAGAGCCGAATCCACCCCTCCGCTCAACCCCAGCGCCACGCTCTTGAATCCATTTTTGCGCACAAAATCCCGCAAACCCAGCACCAAGGCATGATATGCCCTCTCCGCCCTCACACACGAAGTCTCTCTCTCACCTGATTCACCCACATAACCGGTTCGGCAGCGGTCCTCGTCGCACTCCACAACAGTCCCCAGAGAAAACTGATCGGGCACACATTCACCATAATCCCATAGTTTAGCCCTGCCGGCCCTGCCATCCCTCCCGCCATCTCCGCTTTCCCTGCGCTCTCCCTTATGGTCCCAGCTCACGTCACCACCAGAACCACCAGAACCCACACAATCTTCACACTGCGCCTCCAGACCACCGGAGACCGTCTCCGTATCCACCAATACCAACGCATCCTTAAAACCAGGCGCCCCCATCACCATGCAACCAGAAGGATCGAACACCATGCTCTGGCCATCAAAGATCAGCTCGTCATTCCCTCCCACTTGATTAGCGTAGAAGAGCCAACAGCCGTGGCTGCGGGCAACACCGGAGAGGAGTTGGAGCCGGTCCTCCTCCTTGCCCACATGATATGGCGATGCGGAGAGGTTCATCACCATCTCAGCACCGGCCTCTATCAGCTCTGCCACGGGGTCCCGCTGATAAAGAGGATGGGCCAGATCCAGTGAGTTCCATATGTCTTCACAGATGGTGACACCAATCTCAACTCCGTCCAACTGGAACAGAAATGGTTCCTGTCCTGGGGTGAAATACCTCTGCTCATCAAAAACGTCATAGTTGGGAAGCAGCATCTTATGGTAGACACCTTCCACTTTACCATCCCGAATCAATGCCGCCCCATTGGCAATGGCATGGGCATACCCATAGCAGCTCGGGTAACGCCACTGTCCCCCAGACAAGGCGCCTCTTCCGGCCACTCCGCTCTCTCCCCGATCTCCAGAGCTAGACGCCCGGTCCACAAATCCCACCAAAACCGCCAGATCCCGAGGCAAACTGGCCGCTAAAACCTCCAGCGCCTGCAAGTTTGATTCTACAAACTGGCTAATAAAAAGCAGGTCCCTGGGAGGGTAACCGGAGATCGAGAGTTCGGGAGTGACAAGAAGCCTGCAGCCCATGGCCGCGCTGCGGGCTGCAGCCTCCACTATACGCTCCGCGTTCCCCTTAAAATCCCCCACAACCTGGTTGAGCTGAGCAATGGCCACCTTCATGGGACCACCTCCATGGAAGCATTATCAGCACTAGTATCCGCACGAGTACAAGTACCAGCACGAGTACCAGCATCCGGACTCATATCCTCACGGGGCGGATTAAAATAGCCAAACTGCACCCGGGGATACTCATTACGCACCTGTTCAAGGAGCTGATCTATCCCCATACCATCCCCAAGAACAACCCCGTCCTGTTCCAGCTTGCCCAGATACAGATCAGGGTCGATATTGAGATTACGCCACTGGATCAGATTCACATCTCTTGAGCCTAGAAGACCTCGTAATGCCTCAATCTCTTTGGGAGTATCAGATACACCAGGGAAGATCAGATAATTTATTGATACCCATACCTCATAATCATTGGCAATCTTGATACTCTCCAGCACATCATCAAGGCAATACCCCCTGGGCTGGTAATAGGCATTATAAACCGGCTCATTGGCGCTATTCAGGCTCACCCGCATGGCATTAAGCCCAGCCTTGCAGAGAGCCTCCACAGTGCGTGGTTTGCTGGCATTGGTATTCAGATTGATAACCCCCCTGTCCGTGGCTGCCCTGATCAACCTGATGCTCTCTTCCAGCAGGGCTCCTTGAAGTAACGGCTCACCTTCACACCCCTGGCCGAACGACACAACAGGCCTCTCCGCTTTTTTCAGGTGGGGCACCGCCACACCGGCCACTTCCTGAGCTGTAGGGGCTCGGCGGATACGCTGGAACGTCTGGGTGCGGTGCTCAGGCTGCTCTGAGATGCACCCCAGACAGGAGGCGTTGCAGGCCGGCGAGGTGGGTAGAGGTGCTTCCCACCGCCCATAGAAGAGGTTGCGGGCTGCAGGGCAGCCATTTTCAAGGGCACAATTGGCCAGATGGTGCAACAGCCCGTTGTCGGGATTCCGACCAAGGCGCCTGGAAACCAGTACAGGCAGCTCATCCAGATTAAAGTTGCATGGGTCCTGCCTCACATCCGGATCGATGCGGCTGGCTGGCACCCAGAATCGGCCCTTCATCCACCCCACCGCAGTGTAGCCATACAAGGGGAGCAGAGGGGCATCCGGATCGCTTTTGGCAAAGGCCGGATTAAGAAATCTAGTGTATCCCGGGGCAGGAAAAGCAGCCACTGCCTGCACACCGCCAATGCCATCAACATGATCAACCCGGCTGAAATGGGGCTGCAGGTGCCCATGCTCGCCAGTTTCCCGGTCTATTCCCACAGGCGCCCTTCCCGGCATAACGAGCAGATCGCTCCCGGGAGGGAGCGGGATCAGTTGGGAAGCATGGATGGCTAAGGTCTTGCGTCCTGACATACCAGCCATCAGGTAGCCGGGGTGCTCAAATACTCGTCCGCACTGGTCTGCGCAAACCATGAGCGGCACCTGATCCATCGGGTCACTGTCACTACCACGACTGGCCCACTCACCTTCGGTCTGGTTTTTTCGCCTCGGATTTGTTCCTGCTTGATGGGTTGCTCTGGGGGAAGCACCTCTCCCCTTATATCCACGTTTTTTAGAAAAACTGTTCACCTTTGACTCCAAAATTCATGGTGCCGCCCACCAATGCACTCACCCCTGCTGCCGATTCCCCAGCCCCCGGCCTGCCCCTCCTCCTCGTCCAGCGGACGAGATAAACTAACAAGCTAGTCTTGGGATGCAAAGAGAAAATTCATTTTCAATACACCGCTAATGGGGAAAACCAGAATCATCCAATTGCCTTCAAGAGACAGATTCCACATATATCAGGCATGCTTACCAAAGACAAAGTCGTACTAGACACAAGCCTTTTCGTGAATCCAGACATCCAGTCAGCCTTCGGAGACACCCCCACTGCCGCCTTTGTCCATTTCCTCAGGCTGGCATCCAGAGCGGAGGCCTACCGGTTTTTTATGCCTCCGTCCATTTATATTGAACTGCTCCATTTTGTTCGTATGGAAGAGATCCCACCAGAGCTGCGTTTCGTGGTGGTCCGAAAGCCTCCCCGTAAACTGGAGGTCCACGTACCCGCTTTTCTCCTCTACGAGTTGATCCAGGACATTCGCAGGAGGATCGACAAGGGACTGAGAGTGGCCGAATCTGCCCTTAAAACCGCGGGGGCCGAGACCTGCCTCTCCAACGAGACCATGGCCGGATTAAGGGACAAGTACCGGAGAGCATTACGTGAAGGGATCATAGACAGCACCGAGGACATGGACCTGGTCCTGCTGGCCCGGGAACTGGACGCCATCCTGATCACAGCAGACCAGGGCGTGCTCACCTTCGCAGACAAACTGGGCGTGCGCATGATTGAAGCCGCGGACTTCAAATATTTCATGAACTCCCTCGCCCTCAATCAAGCAGAGCCACCCCCTGCAGGCAGCCATCAATCCGCTGAG
>CAYZFJ010000046.1:0-20163 GCA_964477705.1 uncultured Myxococcia bacterium
CCACCTTCAGCGTTATGATGGCAGAGCCAGCCCTATCACATAGCTGAGCACCAATTGATTCAAGGAGCAAGCGCGGTTTAAAAAAGGCTCTCCGGCACAAAGATGATGTCGCCGGGTTTAAGGTTTACATTTTGCCTTTTGCCTTGCAGAATGGCGTCTATGGGAATGGTCAGCCGTTTACCGGCGCCATCGGAGCCGCTGCGCCGGGTAATGGTGGTTTTTGATTGCCATGCGGTCTTGGTGAAGCCACCAGATAGAGTTATTGCCTGGACCACGGTCATGTTCTCCTGGTAGGGAAAAGATCCAGGCTTCTGAACCTGGCCAAAAACGTGGACCATCTTGCTCGTATACTCTTTGACCAGGATGCTTACGGAAGGATCCCTGAGGCAACATTCGCCCAATAGCCTGCCCAGCCTGTCAGCAAGCTGCGAAGGAGTCAAGCCTGTGGCCTGTACCTTCCCCACCAGTGGGAATGAGAGGTTTCCGTCGTTTCCTATCAGGTAATCTCCTGACAACTCTGGCTCCCTGAACACTTTGACTGTGATTACATCGCCACCACCCAGAGAAGCCATGCCGCCATCATCGGGAGAAGAAGCAGGATTGCTGGTGCTGGTTTTTTGGGCCGCAGGTTCACCGTTTGCAGAGTTACCTTCTTCTGCGGTGATTCGGCTATCTTCGTTTGCCACTTGAGAGATTCCCGTATTCTCCCAATTATCAGGGAAATCATCGGGGTAGGGCGAATGGGCAGTCTTAAAAAGAGAGCAGCCACCAATCCCAACAAGCAAAATGCTAAATAGCAGAATTAGCATCAGCTTTGAGGGAGGCAAAGCACGCGGAGAACAAAGTGGCTTGGTTTGGTGAAATAAAATTGGTAGAGGTGGAAATAACGTTCCCTGTGATTTGTCAGGCTTTAGACCCCGAATCCAATGGCTGCCGGAAAGGTAACCGTACTCAACTGGCTGCCCTTTGATTTCTGTACCCGTCGCCATGAATTCAACTCACTCAGTATTCCATTCCTATGGAGATGTAAGGGTAATTTTGAAGGTATCCGGTTTCCTTTTCCCGCTCACTCCAGGCAACAATATCGCCGGTCGCATCATCCTTCACTGGTGACAGGATACTGGCTACTGCATTGCTGTCCAAGTAGTGTAGCTTATAACCGAAGACCACTCGCATCCATTCCCTGGGATACCAGTTGAATCGCAGCTCTGATTGGAATAGCTGATCTTCCCTCTGCCCAGTAATCAAGGGATTAACTGCATGATCAACATCATCACCAAAAGCAGAGGCAGGATATGTGTCTGCAAAATCCCGGTGTTCATATATAGCCGAGATGGCCATACTGAGCTTAGGGCTGAACTGCATATCCAAGGAGATGTTTCCCCTGTTCCATGTGTAATAATTGGCAATGATACTGGTTTCAAATCCCCTGCTGTAGGAGAGGTTAATCATTGCTTGGGTGGCGATCTGGTAATTGATGTTTCCCAGGGCGATCCAGTTGCTGAACGAGCTGCCACTGTCATGGAATGAATTAGCATATCCGCCCTTGAGTACCAAGGATATCTTGGGAGTAATCAAGCCATTAAGCCCACCCCAAATGGTCAGCGGCATGGAGGGCGGAGTAGGTGTATTCTTTTCCAGCATGGTTGAATAACCGAAGCTGGTATCCATCTCCACTGCGGTCTTGGGCAGGAATTTCAGCCTGGCTTGCATGCCTAATGTGTTGGATAATTCAGTATCACCCCAGATCTCTTCGTAATTCCGGTACTGTAATTCATACCTGGGAGAGAGCTCCAGGTTGCCCCCGCCTGGCTTAATGGAGGCATCTACTGAGGTGATGTTGAGAATACTGTTGTTGTGATAGGGCAGTCCGGGGTCAGAGCCGGGAGCGAGAACCCGGGTAAAGCGCTCCCCTAAACTAACAGCAAAATTCCGGCCTTGTCCCATATGAAGTCGGCCGTCCACTGATCCGCCAAGGTTAGAAGCTTCTTTGACTGGCACATCGCTGACCACATACTGCCTGGCATCCAGGTTCAACTTGAGCTGCATATCATAGCGGGAACCAGGGTGTGCGTTCCGGATCATAACACCAGGCAGAAGCCTGAAAACACCTGCTGCCTTCACTGATGAGCATGGATGCTGGCTTAGCCGTGGGTCCCCGGCGGAGTAGGTGTCGCATACAGAATCCCGATAGCTTCGATACAGGTTGTCTGTGAAAGCAGACTCCAACTCCACGCTCGGATGGATACGGAGATTCCCAGCCCTTACTCCGGTACCTTCAAGTTGGTACGGCTTGCTATCCTGATATGCCTGTGAGTAGTTTACCGGCAAGAGTACCATCACAAGCAATCCGGCTATTATAAGGTACTTAAGGACCATCAGGATCCAAACACCCAAGTTCTCAAATCAGATAATGGCAAAAAAAACCTCATTGGAAAGGGCTCATTGATTCTGGGTAGGCGTCCGATATGGGAGGATGCAATTCAATGTCTGGTTGATCTAGACCAGACTCCGCCCTGATCTCAGGATTGATCTCAACTTCCAGACGGGTATCGCCTGCATACTGGGCGACTACACCTACGCAACCTTCGGCTTCCACACTAAGCTCATTGGCTCTGTTGGAGGCGATAGTCAATTTGGTGAATTCATGGTAGCCAGTCTCTGTATCGTTCTTGGCAGTAGCAGTCCCGATAGCCTGATTGGCGTTCTCTACCACATTGAGCAGGCCCTTTATTGCAGTCAACTTTTCGTTTAGGCAGTTTGCCTTGACCACATCTCTTTCATTTTTGGCCTGGTTAAGCAGGGACTCCGCTTTGGTGAGTATAGATCGCACCTGATCAGTGGACCTGGAAGCCTGGCGGAGCTGCTCCTGCGGACCCAATCTGGGAGCAAGGTCTTGCATCAGGGCCAATTGGCCTTCTTCATCCTGATCGGTCGCTAATGCGTTGCCCTGAAGCATCGCAAGGGCCACAGGAAGCATGAACGCAAACACGAACCTGCTTTTAAGTTCGTTTTTCATCATACAAGCCTCCGTTGATTCATGAAATCCTATTGTGTTTGAATTGTCATGTCAACTTAATCATTGGGCGAGCCAGTAATCAAAGAGGTATGAGGCCCATACCAGTTGAAACAGCTTTAGACAAAGTTTGGGGCTAAATATATTTGTAGATTAATTGGAGGCTGTAAATATGAATGGGTAGCTGACAGTTACGCTCCCACCTTCAGGCGAGGGGAACCGCCAGCCGCGAATGCGGTCCACAATACAGGAGGCAACAGAGTCGGAATTCATAGTATTCTGGATGGTATTCACGTCGCTGACACGTCCCATTTGGCTGATGGTAAACTGCACAGTGATGTTTCCCTCCAGCTTGGGATTGCGCCGGAGTTCCCTCTCGTAACAGTTCTTCACTGCAGAGATCCTGCGTCTGACGACTTCTGCCACCGCCTTTGAGTCAAGTTTACCTGAACCAACCATACTATCAGGGTTGGTGACCTTAAGGTTGGCAGTGACTTTTTTCTCGGCCCGTTCAGTGATGTTTTTGTCAATGGTTCCACCAATAGTGGTTCCCTCTATATCGACGCTTGAGAGGGAGCCTTGCCCACCTTCCAGTTTTTGACGCACATTCTCACTGGTGGCCACCTCAAGGTTGGTCAGCCCAGAAAATATTCCATCACCGGAGCCATATCCGTCGCCAAGTAAATCTTGGACCACCCCTCCACTGCCACTGCTCCCATCACCCTTGGAGGTTAAAAACATGAGCAGGGTTTTTTCCCGCAACTGTTGGGTAATCTTCTCTCTTCGCGCAGCCTGCTCTTGGGCAATAGTTTCAGCATCCTTGGGCTTGGCTTCAGCGGCCTCCTTTTCGGCCAGCTTTTTCTTCTCTTCCTCTTCAGTCTTGCGCTTCTCTTCTTCTGCCTTCTTAGCCTTTTCGGCGGCAGCCATGGCCTCCGCATCCTCTTCTGTGGTGGTTTCCATATCCTCCAAGTCAGTCTTGGGTTTGGGAATGTCAATCATCAGAGAGACGAATCTGTCAGGCATGTTCTCGACAGTGCGAACCTCCGCCGGCCAATCCTGGGTCACCATCCACAGGGTAACCCCCACCTGAATGAGAGCACTGAACACAACGGCTACAATGAAGCCTGCGTCTAAATCCTGCATCCAGCCACCCTTGCACTCGGGGGGCAGCCGCAGCGGCGGTGGAATTGGCGGAGCCGGGATAAATTGAAACAGGATAGTGGTTTCGCCAAGTAGTAATTTACCCCTGGCGTTGTGGCTTAAACTGATCCGAAAACCTCGCCCGCTGCGCTTTGCGCCTGGGGCTTTGGTAAGAGCGGGAAGTCCAACTGGAGGACCTCCCAGGGAGATCAACCCGGAGAGCGGAGGTCCGAAAATAAAACTGTATTGTCCTTTTCCCTCCGCAGCAAAAAGCTGCCAGGAGTCAGGTACATTTTCACCAGGGGCAATGACTATGGTGTTTTTAGGGGATTGTCCGATGGTGATGTTTTCTTGCCGGCGAAAAAGTCTTTCTTCTACCAGTTCACCATCTCGAATAATGCCTATTCGAAGAATTTTGGGAGGGAGCGAATTGTTGCTGCTCATACGGGGCCCTCAATGCTGATTATACCAGAAAATCTGGATTGGCCACCGGGTGCCTGTCCGTATCCAGCCATTGCTGCAGGCTGGAGCCAGAGACTTATTCCGGTCGCTGCTTGATTACCGCGAACTTGAAATTCTGGAACTCAGCCTGGCCTGCAGTGTACATGATATCGGTTAGCAACTTGTAGTTCACGTCCCTGTGAACCACCAAGGTGGCTATGCCTTCCCATTCTGTACCGGAAAGGCTGGCAACATTCTTCTGATGTTGTACGTTCTCTGTCAACTTTTCGAGCAACGGAGTTATGACCGGACCGTCACCTCTTCTCTGACTCTTGTCAACGTCACCATCAGTAACTTCAACCACAAACTCAGCACCAATCAGAATGGCATTGTCAGCAATAGTGATTGGAACAGCGTCCTCAGGGTTGATGAGGGTGTTGGATATGGCCAGTGTCAAGTCGTCATTCTGGCTGATGTTCAAAGGTTCCTCGCCAACGGATTTGAGGAGGAAAACCAGAATGATGGTCATGGCGTCCATCAGAGAGGTGATGGTAATGCCGCCAGTTTCATCCATGTCACGTTTGGCCATACGTTCTTTAAGGCGGGCTACCTTCTTGTCATAGGCACTTTGTTCTTCAGGTGTAAGGGGTTTTGGCCCGCTCTTATCTACCAATTCTGCCATTTCGGCTCTCCTTCAATCGGCCATCATCTCTACTGTCACAAATGGAAGCCCTACTGAATTCCAATGTCATCACTGCTGAACAACCGCAAATACAACGTCGTTGAAGAGCAGCTCGGGGGATCCATCCACACCAGTCTTAAAGAAGTCATTAATGAACTCGTGATTGTCATCATAGCTCTCTTTGACTCTCTGAAGACGGAGCGCATCCATCACCGCAATCAAGGTACCATAAGAAACATTTGAATCCGCAGTCACGTTGGCTACGGTCTCATTGGGGTACTGCTTCTTGATCTCAACAGCCAGATTATAAAGGGCCATGTAGTCCCACTTCAGACACTCTCGGCTCTCTGTACAGATGTTTCCATCGCCGCATTGCCCAGGGCAGATTTTACCAAGTTCACACTTGTCACCAGGGGCAGCGGTCTCAGGACCGCACTTGCCGGTTGTATTTATAGCTATCTCCAGAGGCTTGATAGTGTCCGGGTTGAGGGGATCTTGCCCTGGAAGCAGGCCACCTGTGGCCATGAGGCTGAACCCCTTTTCCCTTGATATGCCAACGGTGAGATTCAGGGGTTTGTTGTCATCCTCTTGCTGTTGTGGTGCGCCAACAGCCGCCCTGGGGGCGGATACGTTGATGATGCCGATGTGTACGAAAGACGTCATCAACAACACCATTGGGATGAGAACCACCATCAGACCCATGATGGGCATCAGGTTAACATCTTCAATCTTATCTTCAAATCTCTTGCGTGCCATGGCAGGTTCCTCCTGAAGGCTTTATCAGGCCTGACCGCCCTTGGAACGAGAAGCCAACAGGTTTTCAAGTTTCACTGAGTACTGATCGATTTCCTGGATAATCTTCTTGGTGACATCACTCAGGAGCATATGGACGAACAGAACCGGAATGGCCACAATCAGACCGAAGGCGGTGGTGTTCATGGCGAGGGCGATACCACGGGACAGAACCTGCTGTTTCTTGTCAGGGGTGGCCCATTCGAGAGCCTTGAATGACTCGATCAGACCGATGATGGTGCCGAGCAGTCCAAGCAGGGTGGCCAGGTTGGCCAGAACCTGAAGTGTAGGAGTCCGCTTCTGGACAAGAGGAATGACTTCCAGTGAAGCCTCCTCAACTGCGTTGTGAACTTCAATTTCGCCCTTGTTTGCCCTGGTGAGACCAGCCTTGATGACCTTAGCCAGAGCGGCAGAAGGTGCGGCGTTACAGAGCTTGATAGCCCTGTCAATGTTGTTGGCCATAACCAACTTCTGGATCTGTGCCCAGAAAGCCGTGGCGTTGATGTTGTACTTGAAGTACAGGAAGATGACCCTTTCGATGATGATACCGACAGCCAGGATCGAAACAGCCAGGATCACGTACATCCAGCCGCCGCCATCTTTCATTGCAGTTGCGATTTCAGCCATATCCAATTTCCTCCTAAAATCCAGCCTTTGTTCTCTAAATTGACGGCTGTGCATTCCTTAGCCGTGTTGATTTGAAAGGTGATGGTCAGCGACTTCACCTTAAAGAGCATGGTATAACATAGCCCTTTGACTATTTCTATACTTTTTAAGAGCGCAGGAGTCAAATACCGGTTTAACAGATGATGCTGAGCCGCCTGGAATGCAGTCTTCAGCTTGATTACACTGTTCCGGTATAATTTTAGACAGTAGCCTCAAGGGCAAATCAATAAGATCATGAAGCTTTCTGGGTATAGCCCACAGAGAGGCTTGAAATATTCCAATAGTTGTCCCTTCCGTCGCCATTAATTTTGCTTCAGAAAGCATCACCTGCAGTACTCTCAATTATTTGCGGAATGAAACTCTTCTTCTGATCCAGGCTCTGGTAGTTTAGATCCGAGCGCTGGAGAATGTAGAAGGCTTCCGGTTTGTGAATCTTGCCTTTAATTACCTCAGCTTCCAGAACAATTACTCCTGGAGCTGGCTTCTGCTTCCCACCATCTTGAGGAGCTGCGGCGGTTGCAGTCTGCGCACGGGCAACTCCCCCATTTGCTCCCTGGGCAGCCTTTGTGGCAGCCTCTTCACTTGCAAGCGCCTGAGTTGATGCAGGCGGGAAAGAAGTGATCATACTCAAACCACCCATAAAAGCAAAAAGGAATATGTGTCTCTTTAGGAATCTCATCGTCCTATTACCCTGAGAGGCGCTCCAGTCATGGCTCAATTGGTAGTCTCACCAGCCTCTCCAACAGTGGGGACAGTCTCTGGGCTCTCCGTAACCCCTGATGCGCTCCCTGACTCGCGAGGGACGCTTCGGGCTTGTTCCAGACGCTGTTTCTCCAACTCAGTCTGTTTCTGGGCTTCGGCAATGTACTTGCCGGCTGGATCTTCCCTGCCTAGACTAGCACCTTTGAGCCTTCTATACCTGTTAAAGTGATAAACAGCATCCTGGTACTGCTTCAGGTAGTCTGCATTTTCGCTACGTGCGTCCAAGAAGAGAATGCCCAGGTTAAAATGGGCATCTGCATGTTCAGGATCAATTTCAAGCACCTTCCGGTATGCCTGCTCTGCCTTGGTGAACTCTTGCTGGCTCCGCAGGGAGTTCCCCAGGTTCAGAAATGCGTCAGCATAATCCGGGTTCGCCCTGGTGGCTACGGTTAAACGCTCTACTGCTCCGGGGTAGTCGCCTGCCTCGTGGTAAAGTACCGCCAGATTGTTGTTAGCCTCCGCAAAGTCTGGTTGGGATTTGACTGCCTGTTCGAAGTAGGCCATCGCCTTCGGTTTGCTCTCTATACCAAGGTACACCAGACCAAGATAATAACTGGCCATAGCATTATTAGGATCCAACTCCAGTACCCGCTCCATAATTGCCCTGGCGAGCTCGTACTTGTTCAGGCCCAGGTAGGCTCTGCCCATGTTGAGCAGGGCAGGGGCGTTCCTTTCGTCTGCCTTCAGGATGTCTTTGCAAGATTGGATGACCAGCTCATATTGACCTGAGAGAATACGCAGGTGGTTCATGGCATTCTTCAGATTATTGTTCTCCGGGTGAGCCCTCATTACCTGTCTGAAAGCACTGACTGCCGAGTTGAGCTGGGGCTTGGTTCGGGCCAAATTTCCGACCAGACCCAGTGCCATCCGGTAATCAGATGGATCCTTATCCACAAGGATCCGGTAATGCTGCTCTGCTTCGGCAGGCTTTCCCGCACGCTCCAGGAGAACCGCCAGATTATACCTAGCCTCTCTGTGATCAGGCTCCCGTTTGACCAGACTATCCATGTGGCGGATGGCTTCAGGCAGGTTGCCGTCGCTCACTAATTTGGAGGTATCCCTGACGATCTCCCTGGTAGTCAGGGATGACAAGTATTGTTCTTGCATGTCCCTGATCAGAGTCTGTTGAGGGTCTGATCCGATAGCGCCGCCGGTCTGTCTGCTATCAGGTGAACCTTGGGGTTGTGCCTGGGGGGAGGCCGGCTTCTGAGTCACTGTTACCGACTGGCTCTGGGGGGCAGCACATCCACCAGCCATAAGGAGAGCGACCAGCAAGGTCAACCTGTTCCGAAGAAATGAGATAATCATTTGGTATTGTCACTCCCTTCTGCCTTGATGGCTGTCGCAGGAGGGGGCAGGTTGCTGACCGCTGGCAGTGGGATGCCGCTCATGATTGGAGTTGGGTCACCCTGATTCTGGGTAGTACCACTACCAGAGCCATTATCACTACCACTACCAGAATCAGCGCCGGTGGGGCTAGCCATGGGAGGCAATGGACCAGATGGAGCCATGGGCGGGGCCGTTGGACCTGTTGTCATATCCAATCCTGTGCTGGGAGTGGAGGCATCCTGAGACCCTGGTGCAGATGCGGCAGGAGCTGGCATAATCGGAGCGGATGCACCAGCAGAAGGAGTCTCCGTTACGTTGGGTGTCTCTGCTGCGTTGGGTACAGGGATTGGAGCCTGCATTGGTGCCGGTTGCATCTCTGGTGGCGGCGGAGGTGGCGTAGGAGGTGGCGGAGGCAAGGTGATAGTATTCAATGCTCTGACCTCACCCGCAAGCACTCTCTTCTCTTCCTTGAATATCGGGTATTTGGCCGGATTATATCGGTTAAGAATCTCAAGGGTCCTGGCTGTCCATTCGTTCACCACCCTGCTCTCCCTGGCTACGTCCAGTGTCTTCTCGAACATGGCCATGGCCTGGTCTTCAATTGGCAGGGCCAGATCTTCCAGTTCCATTCTGTAGATGTCGGCTGTCTCCGGGTCGTTGGCCAATGCTCCCGGGATTGGGGCCTCATAAAGCTTGGCGGCAAAGAGTTGCAGAATCTGTGCCATGCGGAAGTAGGCCGCCAGGGTCCAGTCCAGGCTGCGAAATTGAAAAATTATGGAATACTTATTCTGTAGTTCCGTTGTCTGCGTCTGCAATTTGCTCAGTATTTTCCCCTGTTGAGTCAGATTGCCCTCAATCTTGATGTCACGGAATTTTTCGAATTCCCGCTCTACTTTCAAGAACTCAGCTTTGGCTGCATAGGTGGCAGAGATGGTTCCAGGGGACAGCTTACGCCTTTTATATTCGTCAAGGATACGCTGATAGAGAGCCTGGGCGGCAGTGGTATCATTACGTTTAGCTGCAGCATCTGCAAGCTTGTCAAGAGCCTCCATAACCTTTTCTGAGGCACTGGCGTTCTTGCCGTACCGGGCTATGAACTGATTCAGTACCCGCTCCATCTCCCGGTAGTTCTTGCCTTTCTCGTGAACAATCGCAGCCCTCCAGGCTATGTTCATGGCGTCATCCCTGTTGGGGAATTTGTTAGCATAGAGCTCATATGTGGGGGCGGATCGGTCGTACTGCTGGTTGTCTTCAAGGAGCAGGGCCGCCCTGTATATACAGGTGGCATATTGCTCTGATGAGGGGTATGTGTCCGCATACAGGAGATAGTACTCGATGGCTTTCTCGAAGTTGAAGAAGCGTTCCGAGTTAATTGCGCTCAGATACAGGGCCTGCTGGGCAAATGGACGGTCAGGGTAGTCTCTGAATATGCGCTCATAGAGCTGCATGGCAGAATCGTACTTTTTCAGCCGCTCGTTTGCGACGGCAGCATTGTTGAGCGCCTTGTCCGCATGCACGTTTTCAGGGTTTTCATTCACCAGCTTGATGTACAGGGCTGCTGCCTCCTCAAGCTTCTGCTGGGCGAACAGCTCTTCGGCCTGCTTAAACAGAGCGCCAACCTGGAGAGTGTTGACCTCTTCGCGAAGTTTGCGGCGATCATCGGCGGTGCCGAGCTCCATGCGGGCAAATTTGGCAGACCAGTTGGCCATCTCTTCCCAATTTTGCACCATACGGAAGGACTCGATGATGTTTCCTGCTGCCAGGACGGCGGTCTGGCTCTTCGGGTAGGCCTCTACGATTTTGTCAAATCGGGTGCGTGCTTCTTCCAGTTGGTTGAACTTAAAGAAAACCTCGGCTGATCTGAAGGCGATGAGGGCCTGCAACTCAGGATCATCGGGTGAGTTAAGAGCATGCTCCACATACCAGTCTCGAGCTGCGACCAGGTCCAGCACCAGGGCAGGAACAGGTTCGGGTTGGGGAATGACTGGGACCTGGTTGGCATCGACCTGAGCATCGTCTGCTGGCGCTCCTTTGGGTGTCTTTCGATCTCTTTTCTGATCCCTGGAGCTTCTTGCATTTGCGGTTTTAACTTCGTCCCCGGCCCTGGGATTGGCCTTTGCCGGCAACAGTCCCTGTCTGGTCTGGCCGGCGATAAGGTTTTCGTATGCCAGTATGGTGCTTAGAGCAGAATCGTACAGGTACTTGGCGCTCTTGTCCGGGTTGGAATCCCTCACAACCTTATATTGTGCGGCTGCGTCCTGGTAATTGCCTGAGAAGTAGAGACACTCCGCATAGAAGAACCCAAGTTCATATGCATTATCCGCATCGGGGTAGCGTTCCAGATACTGTCGGTATGCATCAGCCGCCTGCCTGTAGGACTGGTTAGCCTGGGTGATCAAAGCCGTGTCGCCCAGAGTGCGGGAGCGGTCGCTGAGCGACTGGGCCTGGGTGTGATAATAGACTGCCAGGGTATACAGAGATTGCTCGGCCAACTCCTCGGCCTTCTTGACGGCTACCTTCTCTTTTCTGTTTGTCTCTCGCCATTTGGTGTCAGGCTGGTACATGGCAGAGGCCAGTTTGCGCTCTGCCATGGCCTCATCGGCCTTGCGGAGCCGTTCATATGAAGCAATCACCTTCTCGTGCATAAACGGGTTTTCCACCGACTCTGGGTACAGGGACATGTGGTATTTATATGCTGATGCAGCTTGATCATACATGGTGTTGTCGTAGAATAGATCTGCCAGTTGCTTGATGACCTCCGCCTCGTAGGAGTGCTCTCCCCGTAAGGTGCTCTTCATCCTCTGCACCGGAGTGATAACATCCGGTTCCCCGTCATTATCCCAGTCTTCTTCGGCAATACAGACCGCAATGTACTGAACAGCCTCACCACGCAAATCTGCTGCTGCCTTCTTTTCATCCTCAAGGGATTGGTCAGCTATCAAAACAATCTGCTGGAAATAGTCAATTGCTTCCTGGAACAGGTTCATCCGATAGTAAGTCCAGGCCAGCTTGTAAAGGGCACGATCGTAATAAGTGGAGTCCCTGAAAGTGAGCACTTTTTGATAGGCTGGAACAGCTTCTTCCAGATAGTTGTAGTCGAAGTAGTACTCTCCCAGACGCATCCAGGTTTCGGCTGCCAGACTGCTTTTAGGAAAGTTATCTACCAGCGCCTGATAAGATTGGGCACCGGTTTCCGGCTCGCCAGTAGTGGAGAGGCAGTAGCCTAGCAGGTAGTAGGCCCCGTCAAGCAGGTGATATTGGGGAAAATCAGCGATTAAACGTTCGAAAGCGTTGATTGTCTTGTCGTAATTCTGCACAGGTTCGTCTGGGATCTGGGCAATCTTACCGGCGGAATAGTCTTTAAGTTGATTCTCCCAGCTTTCCAGGGCGTTCAAGTAGAAGTCATTGGAATCCTCAAAGTATAATTCAGCCAGTCTGAACAGGGCGTCAGGGGTGTAGGTGGCGTGGTTTGGGTATTTGCGCAGGAAAGCTTCGAATACGGCAATTGCATCCTTGCGCCGTGCCTGCTCTTCAGCCTGAAGCTGGTTGACCTGTTCGTTAAAGGAGCTGTCCAGCATAGCCTTACGATCGGCGTGCCTGTGCTCCACGATTCTAGCCAGATCCACACCATACTGTCTGGCCGCCATCTCGAATCTTCTCACCGATATGGTCAGGTCTGCCATGTCTTCTGGTCCTCCCTGGAGCAGGAGGGTGTGTGGAGTGGTGGCGGGTGTTGGTGATTCGGCGAGCGATGTGGCCTCTGCAGAGGGTTGGGCTGCTGGCTCGACCTTTTCTGCCTGGTTGGCCGTGGCGGGTTTGCTGGTCCATGAGATGATGAGCAGCAGAATGCCCGCAATAATCAGGCTGCCGCTAAGGCTAGCGGGCTTTTTCTGGTTGTAGCTGATTGGGAGCCGAGAGCAAGGAAAATAGTCACCACCAGGTGCGATCTGGTCACTGGAAGCCCGCTGAATTGGCTGTAATCCGGTTATCATCGGAGATTACTCCCTTCCCGGATTTCAGAGTATTCTTTTTCAAGAACGTCCAGCTCGTTTTTCCTCTGATCAACCAACTTGTCGATCCTGTTACTTCGATCTTCCCGTTGCCTCCACGCCACATCCACAAGGCCCACGTCAGCTTGCAGCATCAGGTCATAAATGGTGTTATGGACCTTCCTGAAGGCATTCCCGACCGCATCTCCGGCAACATCTCTGCTGCTGTCGGTATAGGAGTCAGCCTGTTGGGAGTACTGGGCTAAAAGGGTCGACTCCCGGTTTACCTTGGCAAGTATCTCTGTGGATTGTTCTTCCACTACCCGTTCTGCCTTGTCGATAAACTGCTGCAGGCTGATTTTCAGGGTGTCAGACTTCTTTCGGACCGTGTCCACCTGGGCCATCATGGATGCTGCATCCAGGTCGTTGGCAGGTATGATCTCTGCAAGGATACGCCACTCTTCGTCCAGGAACCGACCGAAATCCCTCTTGAACCGTGCTTCTTCAGTGGAGACATCATCATTGGGCCCCTCCTGCAGTCGGGTCTGCTCCAGTGAATTTTTCATATCTGCCACACGATCATATAAACCCTGCAGGTTCGCTCTCTCCCTGTTAATACTCTCGATGATGTGATTTCCCCCGTCTGATTGCTGGCGCTTAGTTTCGGGAAGGGTATCTGCAATCCATTTATCGATGGCTTCAAGTTGGGCCTTGATGGAATCTATCTCATAGGTCAGTCGGTGGATGGTCAGGTTGGTCTCTTTCAGCCTCTGTCCAAAACTATCTGTTCGGGCCGCAAGGTCCTGGGCTGTAAGGGGGAGGCGCAGAAAAGCCTGCTCAATGGTATAGCGATCGGCTTTCATGTCCTCCAGGAGGGCTTTGTGCTGGGGGTTGACTACGGTTCGGTCTGCTACGTTGAAGAGCTGAATGTGGAGTTTGTTCTCCAAATCCAGGAGCAGGCCGAACATCTCTGATGCGGTGAGCCATCCCTGACGTATTTCGGGGAAAAGCCTGATTCGGCTGTCAGACTCGAGAGCAGCACGAAGCCGCTGGGCAACGGACAAGGCCTCTTTGACGTCGCTATGCACCATGTCCAGGTCGTCGAACAAGGATCTCACCCTGCTCAGGTCGTTGTCTGCATGGAGTAGCCCCTGGGCCAGAGGGGGCATCTTCAACTCCGCACTCAGGTTCTCGTGCCCTTCTTTGGCCAGTTCGATAAAGTACTGGGACAGATTGTCACGGTTATCCTCAATGAACCATCTTACCTCTTTTTCAATGGGCCCGAATCTACTCACTATCTCATTGAATACTCTGTTTGCTTCTTCATACTCGCCCTGTTTCATGAGCAGATTGCCTCTGAGCACCATGGCTTCGGGAATGAGCACGCTGTCTGGGTCGACCAGAATCAGAATCTCGAGGGCACGCAGGGCACTTCTGTACTGTTCCTGTTTAATGAAGGTCCAGCAGACCTCATGGATGGCTCGCTCAAAATATGGAGAATCCTTGCTGATCTGCTGATAGTGGTTCAGGGCGGCCTGATTGTTGCCCTGTTCGTAATGGAGTCGGGCCAGAGCCAGTTGGGTTAGCTCCGTTACTTTGAATTGAGTCTCGTTCTTTACGGGCATACTCAGGATGGCTTTGAAGGTATCGATAGCCTCCTTGAACATGCCTTGCTGAACCTGGATCACGCCCACAAAATAACGGGCCTGCATGTGGTGAACATTATCGGTTGGAATAGTGCTGAATGCGTGGTGGGCGGCCTCCAGGTTGCCTTGTTTGTGGAGAGTCTTGGCCCACACGTACACCACCCCCGGTTGATCGCTACCCTCGGGCATTTCCTGTATCTGGCGGTAATAGCTGGTGACCACTTCTACATTGTTGCTGGAGTCGGCAATCTCAATGAGCCTCAGAAGAGTTTGGGGTCTGTAGGTGGCCACATTCTCTTCTATCAATCTCTGAAAAAAGCCGGCGGCGGCCACCATGTTGCGGCCCTGGAACAGGGAATCGGCCAAATGAAAGAGGGCATCCCCGTATTCGGGCAATTCTCTCGCTCCGGGGTTCTCTACCACATCAAGAAGGAGAATTGCTGAGCTCCTGAAATCGCCGCTCCGATGTGCGGCAACGCCTTCCTTGATTCGGTGCCTGAGTTGATCCCGGTTGCGGGTTGTTGCAGTGGTATATAGGTTGGCATCCAGGTTGGCCAGTCGAATCTCGCTGGTGATTATATATGAATCCAGATCTTTCACCGACGTGGCCAATGTGGTGGTGTTGACCTTCTGTGCTACCGCTGCGGCCTTGGAGGCACCACTCCGGGTGCGTAGAAATCCGCTGGCAGGTCCAACTGGAATGGCTGCAACGCCAAGAAGAACCGTCAGAACGATGGTCAGCTTCTTGAGCGGGTGCCCCATGGAGAGATGCAGGTGGCGACTCACAAGCCGACCCCCGAAGCGGTCTTGTTACCAACAGTCTCATCAGAGGCGAAATTCACTGATTCAGTACGGTTGTCAAACTTGATATCAGGTCTCTCCCGAATGTCGGTGGTGATGTTGCCCTTTTCATAGCCAGAGACCTTGATTTGGGCAATCTGCCCCTCTTCAACGGTGAAAGCGTGTGAGCTTCGCAGCCTGAACACGTATCCCTTGAGATAAGAGAAGATGCCGAACCCATGCCCCCGATAGACCATGTAAACGCTCAGGTTATGGGTGCCAGGTGTGATGGCACCATTGAACAGTTCAATCTCTTTCTGTTCGGCCAGGTCGTTGTCATGGTCAATCTTCCGGTAGATTGGGCGGCCGTCCAGGCTGTAAATTACCTGTTCAAGCCTGAAAGAAGAGCCCATCTCATTGGCATGGACGATGATTGCCTTGGCACCACTGATGCTCCCCTGGAGAACTGCTTCCTTGAGGAGAACGAGTCTGGCTTTGGATTGGAATATTTTCTCTTTGAGACCATTCACGTTCTCTTCCAGTTGTCGTAACTGGATGTCATAGCCCCGCAGTTTCTGATTGTCTGCGTGCATGTTTCCCATGGGGTTACCCGTATTGGAAGAGCTTTGTTTGCCAGTGTCCGGTGGGGCAGCATAAGAGGATGTGGCACTGGTTGCAGGCGTGGCGGAGGCTGGTGCTGGTGTGCCAGTCTGATCAGGTGCAGCGGTACTAGTTTGGGTATCGCCCCATACATCGGCGGCTTCGGTTGGGAACCATGATGATTGACCGGAGGTAGTTGCAGCAGGTGCGGCAGTGGAAGCGGAACTGTCGGCTGATGGAGATGGGGTTGAGGTCCCTCCAAACTGGTCGGTATTGCCGACTGTAGACTTGGGGGAAGTGACTTGGTCGGCCAAAACTGGAGCCTCCCCGGCGGCTGCAGAGAGAGATATTCCTGTCATGACCATGACCGCTGTCAGGGTCATGATTGGCCCGGTGAGCCTTAATGCAATGGGCACCATGTTCATGTGAATCGCCTTTATCAGCACTAGTGGCTGTGCCATGAACTTGTGGTTATTCTCACCTGCTGGGATGTTTGGCTGCTCTGGTGACTATGGCAGTCGCAGCAAACCAAGGCCCCTCCCAATTATGCTTCGCTGTTGCATTGAGGGGGTTACCCTGTCCGGATGCTGGCGGTTTTCTGGCTCTGCAGGTTTACAAGTATCAATCGCACAGGACACTATCAGCATACTGTTCATCAACCCTTCTTCTTACCAGATTGCAATGCAAATGGCAATTTGTTGTAAGGGATGACTTAAAACCCCCAATAGCGAGGTTGGTTTTGGCTATGCAAGCCATGTTAAGTTGTGTGGTGCGTAGAGGGATAGGAATATGCAATATGTAGTGGCGCTGCTGAGTGCTCCTGCGGTCCACAGCACGCTGTGCTGAATCGGGCGTTTAGAAAGGGAGTGAGTTTTCAGAGTTTTTGGCCCGTGACTCATCCACGATGCGGGCCAGTTCTCGTAGAACAGGCTTCACCCCTTGGCCCGTAGCTACGCTGATGGCGTGGAAGGAGACCTGCTTCTCATGGCACCAGGCCTCAAGGGGTTCAATCCAGTCAGCCGTATCAGGCAGGTCCATCTTGTTCAGGGCCACCAACCATGGTCGCCTGGCGAGGACGCCATCGCTATAGGAACTTAGCTCCTTACGCAGAATCTCCAGCGCCTGGACTGGCGTAGGAGGCTCATTGCCCATGTTGGGAGAGACCAGCAGGAGAATAGCAGAGGTACGCTCCACATGGCGTAAGAACCTGATCCCCAAACCGATGCCGCTGGAAGCTCCCTCAATCAGTCCAGGCATATCGGCTACAACGAAGGAACTCTCATCGATCCCAACCACGCCCAGGTTTGGCACCAGGGTGGTAAAGGGATAATCAGCTATCTTAGGCCTGGCATTGGAGATCCTGGAGATTAACGATGACTTGCCCGCATTGGGCAACCCGACAATACCGATATCCGCCAATAGCTTGAGGGTGAGACGTAGCTGAAGAACGGTGCCCTCTTCACCGGGCTGGGCTCGATCAGGAGCCTGATTAACGGCAGTGGCAAAGAAGGCATTTCCCTTGCCACCACGGCCACCTTTGGCGACCACCACCAGTTGCCAAGGGGTGTCCATGTCGACTAGAGTGGCTCCAGTTGTTGCATCAGTCACCACCGTGCCCACCGGTACCCTGATGATGGCATCGGTACCGTCAGCTCCATCCCTGCGGGACTGCCCCCCCTGCTGCCCTGGCTCGGCCTTAATTGTTTTGCGGTATCGGTAGTCAAGCAGGGTCCCCAGGCTGGGGTCCGCATGCAGGATCACATCGCCACCCCGTCCGCCGTTTCCACCTGCGGGCCCACCTTTGGGTACATGGCTCTCGCGGCGCCAGGCAACAAGACCGCTACCGCCGTGTCCGCTCTCAATAGTGATTGTAACTTCATCTACAAAGAACATTATTCAATCGATCCCTGCAATGAACGGCAGTTGGAGGTTTGATGGGGACAGTGGTGTGGATACACCTGTGGTGTGGTACCGAACTTGCCGTGCTTTGTGACAACAAGCCTATCCGGTCTGAGGTGAGCTGTATCCTGTTCCTGCCAGAAGTTGATCAGATTGTGGCAGGCTTTACATTGATGCGGCGGCGCTCTTTGCCATGGTGCGTAAACGGAACGTATTCTACTGTTCCGTCCACCGTGGCAAAAATCGTGTAATCTCTGCCCATCCCAACGTTTGCGCCAGGATAGAACACAGTGCCTAATTGACGCACCAGAATGTTGCCAGCCAAGACCGATTCGCCGCCAAATTTCTTCACACCGCGGCGTTGGGCGTTACTGTCACGACCGTTCCGGCTGCTTCCCTGTCCTTTTTTATGAGCCATTTCGTACTCCTAACCGGCTACGTCCGTGATCTGCACCTCGGTGTAGAACTGACGGTGACCCTTCTTTAGTCTATAGGTCTTGCGCTTGCGATGTTTGAAGATGGTGATCTTCTTGTGGCGTCCGTGATCGAGGACCTTGGCAGTAACGCTGGCTCCCTGAATTGAGGGTTTGCCGACCTTGATGGTTTCGCCGGAGCTGATCATGCGGATATCTGTGAAGCGCACAGAGTCGCCGATTCCTGCTTCGATGAGCTCTACCTTGACCTTGTCGCCTTCTGATACCCGGTATTGTTTTCCACCGGTTTGAATGATAGCGTACATATCTGTTCCCGCTTTCTGAACAATTCGGACTGCTTACATAAAACAGTCCAGAAAAGAGAGTGGATTTATTTACGTCAGAGTGGAAACTTTGTCAAGGGATAAGAGCGGTTCTGGCTGGCGAATTTTACGGAGGGACCCTTGGGTTGATTATCCTTTACAGTTGGGGGCACGTGTGATTTGTTTCTCTTTTCCAGTTTTAAGTCCGATTGGTCGGGTGTAAGGGGAGAGTATCCCTTGCGGTTGGGGGCATTATGGAGCCATGTTTGTGCATGCGTTTATGCATGGAGGAATATATTAAATGAAGGGTGACCAAATTATTATCAGGAGCGTTCAGTCCAAGGCTGATTTGCAGAGTTTTATCCGGGTACCATGGTTGCTTTACAAGGATGATCCCAACTGGGTGCCTCCTCTGAAGTCCAATTTGCTCTCCACTCTCGACAGGAAGAAGAATCCTTTTTACGACCACGCAGACGTTACCCTCCTGCTGGCCGAGCGGAGCAAGACACTGGTAGGGCGGATTTCTGCCCATGTGGACCAGCAGCATAATGAATTCCATAAGGAAAATATCGGGTTCTTTGGGTTTTTTGAGGCTGCTGATCAGGATGTGGCCAATGCTCTTCTGGATAAGGCAGCCAGTGTTCTGACAGAGAAGGGGGTTGATGCTATCAGGGGGCCAATGTCATTTTCTTCCAACGAAGAGATCGGACTCCTGGTGGATGGCTTTGAGCACCCGCCCTATTTTATGATGGGTCACAACCCGGCTATTTATAAGGATTGGTTGGAACAGGCCGGATTCGCCAAGGCTAAGGATGTTTTTGCATGGAAATATGCGGTAGGGGATATCCCTGAACATGTACTTCAGATTGCTGAGAATGCCCGATCCATGCCCGGTCTGAAGATTCGCCCCATCAATATGGCCAAGATGGAGCAGGAGATTAAAATCGTTTTCGGCGTTTTCAATGCAGCCTGGAGCAGAAATTGGGGGTATGTGCCATTTACAGAGGCGGAGATAACCGAGGCAGCCAAGGGGCTGAAGATGATTCTTGATCCCAACCTGGCCTTGATTGCCGAGGTGGATGGAGTACCGGCGGCTATCAGTATTGCTTTTCCTAATCTGAATGAGGCCATCAAGGACTTGAATGGAAATCTATTTCCTTTCGGTGTCTTTAAGCTCCTTTACAGGCTGAAGCGGAGGAAGATTACTTCGGCTCGGCTTGCCTTGCTGGGGGTCCGTCCCGAATTCCGCGGTAGCAGGGGGATGGGGCTTTCGGTACTTCTGTATTGCGAGATGAATAAGATGGGTGCCCTGGGAGGGTACCGTGAGGGAGAGTTGTCCTGGACGCTGGAGGATAACGAGAAGATTAATGCGGGTATTGAGCTGATGGGTGGACAGCATTACAAGACCTACCGGATCTTCGAGAAGGGGCTCAAGTAGATGCGGGTGCTTATGACCGGTGCTACGGGGTTTCTTGGCAGTCATGTGGCCCGGTGTGCTGCTGGGGTTGGTAGCAGAGGGAACAGTCGCTTGGTGCTTGAAGCTCTGGTGCGTAAGACCTCTGTGACCGGTGAGCTTGAGAAGCTTGGGGTTACTCTCAAACAGAATGATTTGGCCATGGTCGGGAGGGGGGTGGGGGCTGGGGCTTGTATCGGCGAAAACGCTGGTGCTGGCTCTGGTGCTGGCC
>CAYZFJ010000047.1:0-15963 GCA_964477705.1 uncultured Myxococcia bacterium
GTGCACCGCTAACGAAGGGCACGGCATGCCGTGCCCCTACAGGTGTTGGGAGGGATGTCTTGAGTGGGTGGGAGATGTAGCGCCAGACCAGAATCACAACAGACCAAGCTTAACCGAACACACATAAGCAATGAGGAGTGTGAGATAATTGAACAGGGAATGGCAATCCCCCCAGGACGGACAGAACGGGCATAGGCATGAGCATGGGCAGGTATACCGTGGAGAGACCATTGGGCGGGAGCCTGGGCTTGCCCTCCTGTTGGGCCTCCTCATGCCCGGTCTAGGCCAGATCTACATTGGTCATATTAGGCGGGGCCTCCTCTCCAACCTCTGTCTGCTGGCCATCTGGACGCTGTTTATAATCGGGTGGAAGCACTTCTTTTTTCAACCACACCTCCCTCTGCTGACTTTAACCATTACATCAATTCTGGTGATACTCCACGAAGCCATTGATGCAAGCCGCAAAGCCGCCATATCGGGGAATAATTATCTCCTTAAATCCTTCAATCGGCCCATGGCCTACCTGACCCTGTTCTCTTTCAGTGCCCTGTTGTGGTTCTGCATTCCGGTTATCACCACAGTCTTTGTCGCCGGCACTACAATAGTAGATGATTCAGCCATGTCTCCCACCATCTTTAAGGGGGACACGATCCTGTACGCCAGAAGAGGCACCGGCACCAGCTATGACAACATGCCGGAACATGGAACCATGGTTGTGCTCCATATGAGCGAAAAGCTTAGAGGGGTAACACCTGTGATACGCAGGGTGGTTGCCACCCCCGGTCAGAAAGTTGTCATAGAGAGTGACGGCAGACTGGTCGTTGATGGAGAACGGCTAATCAGGGAATACCGGGGGGTGCTGTCTCTGGCCGGAGCCGAGGACGATCCGCTGATTGACAGGACAGAGCAGGAGAATGCAAGGGATGACGACAGGGGAAAGGGCAAGGCGGAGATGGGTGGGGTGGCTACAGCAGAACAGGAAGCACGGCTGGTGGCACGGCCTATCCAGCCAGAAGGATTCCAGGAATTCCCATGGGTGACCGGATCAGCGAGGACCATGGACAACCAGCAAGGTCACAGGGGGAGCAGCTCCTCAACTACCACGACAGCCAGACTGGGTTACCCAATTCTGCAATGGCCCGAGGCCAAGGCAATCCGCTCAGTTCGTGGCCCATTTACTGTACCCGAAGGGTGCATCTTCGTGATGGGTGACAACCGGGACAACGCTATTGATAGCAGGCATTTCGGGCCAGTCCCCGTAGGCAATGTGATCGGGGTTCCATTATATGTGTGGTGGACCAATGCCAAAGCGCCTTCAGTCAGCCTGTTCAACCAGATCGGCACAGCAGACGGTCAGACCCTCATCAATCGGGTGGGCCTCCCGGTGCAATGAAACCTGCTCTGTTAATCGTTAAATCCACTTGAGGTTTGACACTTGTACAAGTTCGGGATAGTTTTGCTGCCCGAAATGGATCAATTCCGGAGCTGTGTCGCCTTCTTTCATATCAATGTATTTGGACGTAATGAATACGATATGGAGAGAGGTACACAAGAGCCGGAGCCTGTTTCATACAGGATAAACAGTTCTGCCGGAGGTCTGCTCTGATAATAAAAACATCAGCTTAGACTTCAGCAGGAATGGAGTGGAATGCCCATGTTAGGCGTTGATAAATCGACAATTGTGGAAGCAATCAAGAATGCCGGTGTGGTAGGTGCTGGCGGTGCAGGCTTCCCTACTCATGTCAAAGCGCAGGGCAAGGTTGACTGTGTAATTGCCAACGGTGCCGAATGCGAGCCCATGCTGGCAACTGACAAGACCGTCATGACCCTGTTTCCAGAGAAGGTGGTTGAAGGCCTGAGATTGATGATGCTTGCCACAGGTGCTCCTAAAGGGATCATCTGCACCAAGCGCAAATACACCTCTGTTGTTGCAGCCCTCACCAAGGCCACCCAGCCACACCCCGATCTCTCCCTGCATCTGGTGGATGATTTTTATCCCAGCGGTGATGAACACGTGATGGTTCACGAGGTCACCGGCAGGATCGTGCCAGAAGGCGGTATTCCCCTCGACGTGGGGGTGGTGGTGAGCAATGTGGCCACCCTGACCGACGTCGAGGCAGCGGTCAACGCCCGGCGTCCTGTAACTGAGCGAATCGTGACCGTAGCTGGTGCAGTAGCTTCTCCCTCCATATTCAGGGTGCCTGTGGGAACTCCCGCACATGCCCTGCTTGAGGCGACCGGAGGCCCCATCAACCTGGAAGATGGCAGCCCCAGAGACCCTTCCACCATGCAGCTCATCCTGGGTGGCCCCATGATGGGCCAGAAAATCCAGTCTCTGGATACGCCCATCACCAAGACCACCAGTGGACTGCTGGTTATACCGAAGGAACATCCGCTGGCCAGGCGGGCGACTCTGTCGTCTGAGGTACAAGCCAAGAGGGCAAGGAGCACCTGCTGTGGCTGCAGAATGTGCACTGACATGTGTCCCAGACACCTGCTCGGTCACAACCTGGAACCCCACAAGGTCATGAGGTCGTTTGCCAATATGCCGGCGGATGCGGCGGAGCTGACCAATGCTGAGTGGGCAACCCAGGCGTTCTTATGCAGCCAGTGTAATGTCTGTGAAGCGTATGCCTGCCAGATGGAGCTCTCACCACGGGCATTATACGCTGAAATAAAGGGTAAGCTGGGAGCAGCGGGCATCAGAAACCCGCACCACAAGCGGCCTAACCAAACAGTGGAAGCACAGGCATGGTCCAGAACACCCCTGGAGCGGCTCAAGAGGAGGCTGGGTGTGAACAACCTGCCAGCCCCCCACCCACTGACCCACGAACCACTGACCATAAGTGTAGGAGAGGTGTCCATTCCGCTCAGGCAACATGTGGGTGTCCCTGCAGAGCCAGTTGTCCAGCCAGGAGACAAGGTAGTGGTTGGGCAGATAATCGGAACCATTCCCGAAGGAAAACTGGGAGCCAATGTACACGCTTCCATGGGTGGAGAAGTAGTCTCCATCGCAGGCGGAAGAGTAATTATCAGGGCTTGATCACCTCACCGGAGGCTTTGGCCCGCAAACATTTGATAATAAAAATATGAATCAATCCCAGAACTGGGCCATTCTAAAAAGAGTTGCCTGGGACAGAAGGGGCTGGGAGAGATAGTATAGAAAACAGGAGATTAGCGTGTCTGCCAAAGAGCTGTCATTGGGTATGCTGGAGATGACATCCATTGCGAGGGGGGTGGTGGTAGCGGACTCCATGGTTAAGAGAGCACCGGTTAAACTACTGGAAGCCAAGACCGTATGCCCGGGAAAATTTGTGGTTCTCATCTGTGGTGAAGTGGACGAAGTGAGAGAGGCTATGGCCACCGGCAAGCACTATGCCGGCACCACCCTTATCGACGAGTTGTTCCTGCCCAAGGCCCATGAGGATCTGCCCGAAGCCATTGTGGGTGCAACCCAGATTGGTCAGATCGAGGCGGTGGGAATAATCGAGACCTTCTCAGTATCTTCCACCATTATCGCTGCGGACGCTGCAGCTAAGGCAGCCCCGATAAAGCTCATGGAGCTGCGGCTCGCCTCCGGTCTTGGTGGAAAATCATTTTTCACCTTCACGGGGACCATCTCGGATGTGGAAGCGTCCATTGCCGACGGTTGCAGCGTTATAGAGAGCGGCCTTATCTGCAACAAAGAGACTATCCCTGCACCACACCCAGATCTGAGCGCAAAACTGCGCTGATAGCATATCCGACAAACACATCCAGACTTAATCCCCAACCAAGAATAGACAACTTCACATTAGAACCAGAAACCTAGCTGGATCAGCACCTGTACCATCCCGCTCCAATGGAGCCATCAGGGCTGAATTGGGAACACGCTGCCAGAGATCATGGTTCCAACAAAAACATATATAAAGAGCACTATTAATCCTAATATGCTGATATATTGCTTCCTCCCTTCATCGGAGGGTCAGAAACAGGGGGATGAACTGGCGGTATGAAGAATGAGCGGAAAAACCATAAAATGTCCCACGTGTAAAGCGACCATAACACCAGGCTTTTCGGGGAAACCCAATTATCCTTTCTGTTCTGAACGGTGTCAGGCAGTTGACCTTGGGCGCTGGCTTGCCGAAGAATACTTCATCCCAGGAACATCAAACCCGGAACTGGAAGAGGTAGACCAGGAATCGGGAAATTCAGAAGATTCATCGGGAGATAAATTCCTGTGACCATGTGGGGCAAGGGGGGCTGAAGAAAGAAGACCAGACAGAGTAATGCGACGCTAGGCAAGCTGGATTTATATGTTTTCAGGGGACAGACCGAGAGATATTTTCGGTTTCACTCTTCTTTTGTGCTTCAAGGCGGTTGGAAAATCTGGTTTTTAACTTATTGTATGCAAGAAGGTCAAAATCCGTAACCATTGACGGAACAGCACACTGGACACTGTTTATCAATATGGTAGATTGACCGATACTTGCAGGAATGCTGAACCATCCGGGGAACAGAAGGCAACTCCTGACTGCACCCCATGACCCAGCGATTGGACCAGCAGAGGAAATGAGGAACACTTTGCTCGAACTGTTAATTGAAAAGTTCAACGGGTTTGAAGCCACTGATTTTGATGCATACCGGCCGGAAAAGTGGCAGAGCAACCTGTATAACGGCGAAAGGCTTCGGGTCAGACAGAAGATGGAAGCCCTGGGCAAGGCGCTGCAACCGAAGATGAGCGGTCAGGTTGGGTTGCCGCTGGGTCTGGAGACATCTTCCGACCGGCCCTGCCTTTGGAACCAGAAGAGCGTCCACTGCCAATGGCTCTGTCTCCTGAGACCTGTTGAAATCCAGAAGACCCTGGAAGCAAGTCATGGTTTCAGAGGACCTCTAGTACAGACAGTCACCGACCCTGCCGCATACAATCGACATGCCTTCCTCGGTCTGAAGCTGGACATGAACGGGATTGAAGTCGCGTGGCAGGTCAATGGCATGGCCAGTGCGGACGCAGGCACCATGGCCAGCGCCATGCTCCCGTCAAGCACCACTTACAACACCATCTCCGCTCTGCTTAAGGGGCTGGGTGATGAATATGCGGTTAAAATCGTAGGCAATCGACCTGGTGAAGCCCATGAGTGGCCGGCCAATGCTGCCCCCATGGACCAGATCGCCCAAACTGCTGCCATAGGAGATTTCAGCTCCATCTCTATAAGCAGATTCCTGCCCAGAGCTCAAGTGGAAGGCACCGAGGAACAGGGTTTTGAGGCAATAACATCTGAATTGGAAAAGCTGGCACCCATTTATAAGCTCCTGGTCTGGCATGAGGAGAATGACCTCATAAACCTTAAAGAGGCCATGGCTCGCCAGGATGAGGAGAGGAGCAAGCGTCGCGAAGCGGAAGAGCGGGAGCGGGAGAGAAAAGAGGAGGAGAGGAGACTGCGGGCCCAAGAGGCACGACGACGCACCGAGGAACAGGAGAAGGAACGGCGGGATGCGGAATATGTGTTGCGCAGACTGGCTGAAGAACAGCTCCGCTACCGACTTCAGAAGGAGCAGGAAGCAGCGGAACAGGCGGCTGCTTCGGCAGCCAGGGCAGGCAATTTGGCTGAGGCACCAGTGACCGCAGGAGCAGGGGCAGAGATACTCCCCCCGCCATCACAGAACATAAGAGCTGAGAGTGGAGCCCCTGGTGATGGAGATAGCCATGGTGTTGAGACAACAGGCATAGCCGCCAGCACTGAATCAGCTGCCGCTTCTGAATCAACCACTGCCACCAGTAGCCTCAAGGCAGTCTCCTCCCTGGGAACTGCTGCAGAAGGAAAACCTGACCCGAATGTGAAAAAGGGTGTCTATTGGACTGAAGCGGGCAAGCAGCTATTTGAAGCCAGACAGAAGAGCGCTGAATTGCGTGCCAGCCAGACCACATCCGAAGAAGGACGCAGAGGGGACAATGATGACCGCACTGGAGGCAGAAGAGGCCAACGTGCCGGCACCCAATCTCCCCTATCGTCATCAAAGAATAAGAGTGGTCAAGGGGGGAGACATCAGGATGGCTCACCAGCCGCCCCCCGCAACCAGCGCTCCACAGGAGAAGGCCGATCTTCAAGACCGAACTCCGTTTTCACCTCGGCACCCGCCCCCACCAATAAAGCCGACGATTTTGCAGTAGGCAACCAAGTCATGCTTAATCGGGGCCTCTTTGCTGGCAGGCTTGGCACCCTCAAATCCCTTGCAGGTCGAAAAGCTAAAGTAGAGGTTGGAGGGCTGATGGTGAATATGGAGCTTGGCGACCTCAAGAAGACCGAATAAAGAGCAGAGCTTGTTGGTGGTTCGGGGGCGACGGCTGTTGCCCCATCACCACTTCTTCCTATAATCCCACCCCAACCCGTTACTATCCTTGGAAGTATGAAATTTCATATATCCAGATAATGTTCCATATCGCATGCCCCTTTTTTCACCGGCAGATTGTCAATTGTAGACAACCCGGTTTATACTGTGTCGACTTCTGACTCCATCCATTTACGGATTGGAGAGCAATGTTGGGAATTGATCCCATCCCATGGAGGTAAGCTTGTACTTGCCAACAGCAAGATCAGTTAAAGCCATCGGGCAGCCGACACAGAAAACACAGACGTACAAGTTACGCTGGCCAATACTGGTTCATTGGGGCAGAAAACCCCTATCGAGCCTTGCCCACCATGAAGTAACCGGTTCTCTGAGCTATGTACGCACACATGCCTCCCGGGTGTCAGGTTACCCCATCCTCATCTACATTGGTCTGAGTCTGTGTCTGCTGGTGCATACAGGCTGCCACGGCTTAGGGCGCATGGCAACCACAGACACCAGAGGCAACGTCGCCAAAGGATCTTCACCTGCTGCTGTTCCTCCCACCATGCTCAAGGCCATTGGTCCCACCTTCCCGGCCGAGGCCGACGAACAGTGGTATAAGGTCAGCAAAGATCTCAACCATGATGGCATAGCCGACTACCGAATCATGTACGACAGTGAGGCCATGAGTAGAATTATGAGAGACAGCCGGGACTTGAATTTTGACGGCAAAGATGATGCTTGGCGGTTTTTCAGTCCGGCAGGCTCCCTGGTCAAAGAAGAACTGGATCTGGACTATGATGGCAGGGTAGATCTGCTTAACACCTATGACGCAAACTCAGGCGTGCTTGTACTCCAGGAGATGGCCATGGGGTTCCATGGGAGGCTCTCCGGACGACGCATCCTTAGAGATGGAAAGGTTACCTCTGTCGAGTACGATACCGACGGAGATGGCGTAATCGACACATGGGAATTTTATGAGAAGCAGAAGTTGGTAAGGATCGGTAAGGATACCAACAACGATGGTAAACAGGACTCCTTTGTTGAGCCAGACCCCAGTTTGACAGGCCAGTCTACCTTGGTGTTCCCCGTAAGCGTTCAATGGACTGGCGAAGAAGCCGAGGGGGCGAATGATTCCACGGGAGAGAGCACTACCAGCTCCTCTGGAGCCATGGGCACTGAAAGAGACGATGCTGACGCTGGCACTGCCCCTGGCCAGACAGCTCCCCCATCCGCCGGGAATGGAGAAAAAGACGAACCTGGTAGCAATGCGGTACAGAAATAGAACTGCTGCGTCTAACTCCAACTGTCTGCTTCCACTTTAGTTATGGAGAATTGATGGAGATACCAACCCCCCCAAAAACCATTTTGCCTGCTTTAATGGCTAATGGGGAAGCCAATTGCGGGTGGAGCAAGAGCCAAGATCCCATGCCCACCCCGAAAAGACCCAAAAGAATAACATGGCGCAAATCGAGCAACTGCAGGGATAGAGACCATAAGCAGAACCAGCAGTCTCCACTGTCCACTCGGTTCACCAAGTTGACAGTCATTATGGCCAGCCTTCTGCTATTGTGGGCAGGAGGTTCAGGCTGCGACAAATTGCTGGCCATAGCGGATCATAATAACAATAAAGATAATTTAGAGCAGAACAGGGGGCAGGCAACACGCACCGGAGCCGATACAAGCACCAATCCAGTGAGCGCTGACCCCGCAACCGAGTTGGAGCGATATGCGGAAGCCAGGGCAGAGATTGCCCACCGGATGAAAACCGTACAGTTATCTGAGCATGCCCAGATTACCTCAGAGGTGATTGGAAATCATGGCTTCAACCACATGACCTTTGCTGCCGCTTCCCACAAATATCGGAATAATCCAGAAGCTGACCGCCTGACCAGCCTGGCCTCTGAACAATATAAAGCCACAGAGGAAGCAGCCGCAGCAGAGGAGGCGGCCCGTGCCCAACAGGGTTCCGCTGATGGAGGAAGTATCAGCGGGGAAGGCGGAGGTACAGGCAGTGATGAACAGCCTCTGCTCCAAGAATCCGAGAATGAGGTCAAGGATTTAAGCCTGGTGAGTTATCTGACCGGTCAGTGGCTTGGCAACCTGAGCGGAATAGGAGGGGGTTCAGGGACTCTCCGCTTCAATATGTCTGGCAACGGACAAATCAGTGGCTCCATCAGGATAATAGGCCCAGAGAACTACACTCTAAATCTGGAGGGGCAGATCTCCAGCAATCGCATACTGCTCAAGACAACGGGGTCTGCGCCAGAGGTCAATATGCTGGAGTTGGAAGGTACCACTAACAGTACCCACAATGGTGTTACAGGAGCGTGGAAAGGGAAACTGAACAGAAGAAACATAAAGGGTTCCTGGAGGGCAACTCGACGTGGATAGATGGATAATGTTATAATCCACCAGTTTTTGGTCTTTTATTTATACCCAAACCACATTACCAGGTACGGGGGCAGCCGGAGGAATGAGGATTAAAATGTTCAGAGGAATCAAGACAACCGGAGGCTTGCTGGCAGCCATAAGCCTGCTTGTAGCGCTCATGGTGGTGATATTACCCGCATGCACCAAGAGCCAGCTTCCCAAACCCGGGCCTCTCTCTGCCAACATCTCCCTGTCCGGCTACTGGGACAGCAACTGGGGAGTGATGAAGCTGGAAGAGAACGGCAGTCATCTGGCCGGGTCTTTCGATTACTGTGAAGGGTGTGCCATCGAAGGCACAGTGGATGGGGATCTCTTCATGTTCAATTGGGTACAGCCTGGCAACATCCAGGCAGCCCGTGCTACAATCTCAGGGAAAGGCTGGATGCGAATTAGCCCCGATGGCACCCACATGGATGGCCAGTGGGGTTACAATAACGCCATGCAGGGCGGTGGCACATGGACCGCTGCCCGGGCAACGGATATTCTACCCCAACACAGAAGTAGTCTCCCAAACTGAGTGAGAGCCTACACGGCTTTGACCTAATTCGACATGCTTCCATCAGGCACAATTGAGCACAATTTAAGTCCTGAATAATCCTAAATGAGGTTCCTGCCATGCATTCCAGGCAAACGGCTTTGATGAAGTCCACACACCTGCTACACCCAATATGCCTATTCACTTGTCTCTGCGGGGTGTTTCTCATAACGTCCACAGTATCCTGCTATATCCCTCCCTCTGCCGGAGCCGCTTCCAGTAGCCTGCACCGGGTACACAGTGCGGCAATAGGCACGGAGAACCAGGACGGGATTGGGGTTGATCATGGGAATGAAAAGAGCGATGCGAGTGTAAAGAAGAGCTCAGATACGGCTGCTTTAGCCACCGCAGGACAGGCCACCCCCAATGTGGCGGCGGCCATGAAAGAAGCAGGATGCCCAGACAGTGACCAGAAAATTTTAACGGCCATGCATGCAGAAATGGAGAGATCAAGGAACCGCCTCGGGGATGACAAGATCGAGCGTCCTTATTTCATCTCTTATGCCTTGAGGACTAGTCGGAATTATAATTTGAGGGGTAAGTTCGGAGCTGTCTTCAGTGATTCCACCTCGGACCAGAACTCTCTGGGAGTGGACGTTCGCGTGGGCGATTACGAATTTGATAGCTCTGGGGTAGAATCATTCGACCTGGACCGCATCCCTGACTACTTTCCTGAAGAAGTGGCGCCAATAGAGGCGAATGAAACCGCATTACGCACATCTCTGTGGCTCTTGACCGACTACAAATACAAAGAGGCTGTGGCAGCTTACGGTCGCAAGAAGGGGCACCGCATCTTCAGGATTGAGGATGAGAAAGCCCCCAGCTTCAGCATAGAGGAACAGGTGGTTCATTGTGCTACCGGCGAAGGAATGCCCTTTGACAGTGTCAGGCACCAGAGTGTAGTAAAAGAGCTGTCCGCCATGTTTTTGGCTCACCCGGAATTTTTCGACTCTGAAGCTGCTATCCTGGCCAATCAAGAAGTGCTCTATCTGGTTACCAGTGAAGGCACCCTGATGACCAGGGCCAGGACCCTCTACACTATCACCGCTGGAGCCATGACTAGAGCCGACGACGGCATGTTGCTGGAGGCCTCTTTTGCTGAGTACGCCTCATCAGAGGAAGAGCTTAGCAACAATCTGGAAAAATACCGGGCAAAGACTGCCAAAGTAATCACAGATCTACTCGCCCTGCGTAAGGCCCCGGTGATTGATCCCTATACAGGGCCGGCAATCCTGGCACCCGAAGCTACCGGCGTATTCTTCCATGAGACAATCGGCCATCGTCTAGAAGGAGAGCGGCAGGATAATGATGCAGAAGGACGCACCTTCAAAGGGCGGGTAGGCAAACAGATCATCCCTGACTTTATTAGTCTAATTGATGATCCAACCATGGCTACCTATATGGATACGCCTTTGAATGGCTACTTTCTCTATGACGATGAGGGTGTTAGATCACGTAAAGTAACGCTCATTGACAATGGTGTCCTCAAAGGGTTCCTCATGGGTCGCCGGCCCATAAAAGACTTTACCTCAAGTACCGGACATGGTCGTGCCCAGGGAACCAACAAACCCACCGCTCGCATGGGCAACCTGATGGTTCAGTCGGAAAAGCAGTTGCCATACAAGGATCTTGAGAAAAAGCTACTTGAACTGGCAAGGAATGCGGGCAAGCCGTATGGGCTGCTCATCCAGGATATGTCAGGAGGCTCTACTAATACTGCCGCATACGGTTATCAGGCCTTTAAGGGCACCCCTAATATGGTGTACCGGATTGATGTTAAAACCGGGAAAAAGGAGCTGGTTCGAGGGGTCGAGATGGTGGGTACTCCATTAACTGCCATAAACAGCATTATGGCCACAGGCGACAAATCTGAAGTATTCAATGGGTTTTGCGGTGCGGAGTCAGGCTACATTCCAGTGAGCGTCATTGCTCCAGCGACCCTCTTCAGGGAGATTGAGCTTCAGAGGGTGAAGAGCTCCAAGGAGCGTGGTCCCCTGCTTATGCCGCCAGCTTTCGAGCGAGGGGCAGGGCAGAACGCAAGCGGTAAGAATTTCGGTGAGCAGACCGAGGGTGAGCAAGCCATTAAATCTCAACCCTAACCCTCTATTACTGTTGCCTCTGCCCTTCTGCTTCTGCCTCGGCACCAGGCACCACCACAGCACCAGCCTCCGCCCCCCCTGCTGAATCTCCAGCAGTTCCAGAGGCAGGAACAGCATCTTCTTTGCTGTTTGCATATTGCTGCAGTAGCCGCTCCTTTTCCAGAACCTGAAACAACCTAGCGAGCTCTTCCCCGTCGAACTGCATGATTAGCGTCCCATCAGCAATAGAGCGGTCGATGGTGGTGGCCTGATCATTTTGACCGTGAATGGCTACACCTATCTCCATGGGGGTGGGACGCCCAATTACTACCGGTTGCTCTGCCCCGGTCGGCCATGCCAGCAGGGTTCCGTCGGCAGTGATCTCCATTTTCATCCCATTTACTGTGTTCACATGCTCCACGTCCCCTGCTCCTCCTGTATCACCAACTTCTGGCCCTCTCCCGGCCAATTGCGCCCCCCCATCAGAAGATTGAACTCCTGCCATGGCTGCTTCCAGATGGTTCAGATAGTCTCTACTGATGATTGCCACATCCCCACTCAGACCAGATTCTACGTCCGTAGTTTCAGCTAAGTTCCCTCCAACCGATTTTACCGTTGGTTCCATGAGCAGGGTTTCCCCAGACCAGAACTCAATCACATTGAAAATAAATGTGTCGGCAAGTGCAGCGACAGGGTATGCGGGCACCACAAATAGTACTGCCATGGTCGCACTTTTCAGGTAGGGATTCTCTATGTCGGAATTCCAGTCATAGACGGTGCGGGTTAGAGCAAACCGACCAAAGCATCCTGTCAAACCAACAAGCATAGCCAGAAGGCACAAGGTCAGTTTTCCTGCCACCACTACCCTGCCTCCCCACAGACCACAAGCTGAAAGCAAATCCCTTTGATTCATATGAACCTCCATCCGATCCAGATGAACACCACACATCAGCAATCAAGCCTGCTCAAATAGTTGGGTGGACGACTGTGATGAGACCCTAAACCACACCCAATGTGGGTAGCACCTACAACAGCAAGATTTCTTTCCACAAATATGATAATGGCCTCACACGAAGACACAAAGGCATGAAGTAAGGAAAATGCTGGGTATGGGATCGGTGCGCTGATTGTGGGGTTGTGGTCCTGTTTTTGATGATACGGTGGTTATCCAGCCAGTATGCAATGCACCCTGAACCACGCTCACTCCACCTTCCTCTTTATGCTTTCAACCTTCAACTGATGGGTTTGTAATTCAACGAAGTATTCAGTGCTGATTTGATGAGCGTCTTTATCAGGTGGGAGGAACCGATACCGACGTGGGCTGTGGCACAGAGTTACGATACCGCACCATCAGAGAGCGGGCAGCAAAAGCTGCAACAATGACCAATACGGCAAGTCTGAGAAGTCTCAGTCGCAGCTCTGATTCAGGCGCCCGGAACACATTGTCCAGATGGGCACTCGCATGGAGGGCAATAGCTACAGCAATACTCCGGTTGCTCTTCTCAAAAACCCAGGCAAAGACAAGGCTGGCAGCAGAGAACTCCACCACCCCAAGGCCCAGTTGAAGCAGCCCAGGAGGTCCTTCAGACGTGGTCCACATGCCCACGTGCCAAAGAGTCCAAAGGGTTCCCAGTATGAGACAGCCAACAACAGGTCCATATCGAGAGGCTAGGCGGGGATAGGCATAGCCGCGCCACCCGAACTCTTCCCCGAAGGAAAACATGACCATTGCGGCAAAATGCTCAGGACGTACCGGAGGATAAAACCACTGGGCAGGTTCACCTCCAAGGCCGACTTCAATCAAAGTAGCAGGCAGATGGAGCGCTGCCGAGCTGAGAAGTCCTACCAAGATCCAGATCGGGTTGGTGCGCCACCTGCCGAATACCCCCCGCATCGCTTCTCGATTTCCAAGAGTGAGTAACAACGCAGCCAGAGCAGGGCCGAGCGAACCGAAACCGCCCAACAGAAACGCCACTGGCGCAGGAGACTCCTGCTTGAGCAGAGCCACCACCATGGGCAGATCCATACCCCAGGTGAGTGCGAATGCGATTATAAAAAACAAGGCGGTACTGCTTGAGCGGAATGCCTGTTGTCCCCCGAATGGGGAGGCATCCAATCCACCCCCCTCGGGCACAGCCTGATATACTGCAGGACTTGATGATGTTAATGGGCGGGCATGCAGGGCTCTGGAGGTTTGAATGGAATGTGTATTAAGCTCAGTCATGGATTTGGCGGCTCTTTTCACTTCTTTGAACCTCAACAATTTTGCTGATTATCGCTGAATACCTCATCAGCTATTGCTGAGTCTGGGTATCAGGTGGCATTCAGGGGTTCATGATGGAGGCCATGGATCTATCCAGGGACTCAATCACATCAAGCCGGTCAACAAGATCAGTCACATAGTCCAGCTTTCCCGTATTAAGCACCAGCACGGGTGACAGGTCATAGCTGGTAAACCACTGCTCATAGAGTTTGTTCAACCGCTGCAGGTATTCGACAGGTACCTTCTGCTCCATCTCACGTCCCCTGAACCGTATTCGCCGCCTCACATCCCTGACTGGACAGCGCAAATAAATCATCAATGAAGGTGGACGGATGGTATAAGCCAAGTTCTGGTAAAGGTTCCAATATGTGATGAAATCCCTGGCGTCAATTCGTCCCATTTTGTGCAGGTTTACGGCAAAAATCTCTGCATCTTCATATATGGTGCGATCCAGAAGGGCTGGCTGGTTCCCGTTTTCAATCTCCCGGTGAATTCTGAGCTTGTGGGTAAGAAAAAAGAGCTGGGAATGGAGGGCCCACCTCTCCATATCCTGATAAAAATCCGCCAGATAAGGATTGTCATCGTTAGGTTCGCCGAAAGGCTCCACCCCATAACGAGCGGCCATAAAATCAACCAGACTGGTTTTTCCAGACCCAATATTACCCGCAATGGCCACATATCTACCCGGTTCCAGTTTGGTACGGGGTACTGCACTACACCCTGGCACACCCTTAAGCACACGACGGGGCCGCCCCTCCCGAAGCTCATCTGATGACTGAGGAGCAAATCGACCCATGGCACGGGAAGGATAAGTCAATCGAGAGAGATTAACCTTGCGGCATGTATTCCCCAAACGAGACGCCCCTCCCTCTCCCCCTCCCCATGATGAAGCCGAGTCATTTAGCTCTTGTTCACCACGACTGGCAGCAGCAGAATCCCCATCCAAAGTACCTAGAATATGGCTGCTTCCAACCATGACAATCTCCCAGTCAAGCGAGTAAGTGCAATCCAACAGACTAAGGTCACCAGACTGCCGGTCTTGTTCTCAGCCGAGCACTGCTCATTCAACACTCATAATCAATAAATCATCGTTCACAAAATAAGATCATGGGCTGAGGCCAGCACTTTCCGGACTACCTGTAAACAGAATAGGAAGTGTAACCTAATTCGTGAATAATCGGTCTAAGAAAAAAGAAAAGAGAAAAAACATGAAAAATATGGGAGCCCTCAACAAGAGAAACGACAATGTCTTCCTCTCGGTCTGTCCTAAAGGATTTACAGAGGAAGACCCACTCACTCCGCTCTCTTTCGGCGTCTGGCCAGGGCACGGGCTACCACCGCAAGGAGCCCCAAACTGCTTCCCATGGCCACAATTCCCAACGCTACCCTCTTCCGGCCCATGCGCCATGCACTCTCCATCAGAGGTGCTGAGAGAAAATAAATTCCTTCAGCTCGATCTTCTATAAAGAGCGGATTGGCAGTGCGAGCCAGCTTTCGAGTCTCACCATAGTTAAGGAGGGTTGACCGGGCATGTAGCCCAGTCTTGGTTCCCAGGATGATCACATCATTGGGACCACAATCCAAATCATTCCAGATCCGGTTTGTGAAATCACCGATGCTGAATAGGGGATCTGAATCAAGAAATCCGATCCGCAACCGGTACCCTAATTTGCCAAAGCGGGCTGTCAGATCTTCAAGCCTCTCCCTGTTATCCTCGGTGAGCAAACCTCTAGTGGTCATATCTTCAACGCCCCCTCTCATCCCCATTCCCTTAAAGGAGTTCAAAACCGAATTGAGGTACTGCTGCCTTGCTGCATCAATATCAGCCTGGGTAGCCACATGAACCACAGTTTTACCGCTGGGACCAGCCCCGTTGTCAGCTCCACGGCCAACCACCGCTATCCCTTCAGCACCATTATCTGGGGTTGAGCCAACAGCCTCCCCTCCCCCTGCCTGCTCAGTAATCTCCGCCTGCACAGCATGCGCTTCGCCCCGATGAAGAATCGTAAAGCCCCACACCATCAACATAGTCAGCAACAGCTTATGAATGGTACTTTTCCGATTTAAAATGCCGTCAGTCATGTAATGTGATACCTTGTGAACTCCCGCTGTCACATAGTTTTAACAGTCTTTGGTGATAAACGGGAAAATATGCCCGCTTTCTTGCTTGTAAGCCTGTACTGAAAGATTAAAAGCAGAAAAATGCTGGGGTTCTCCCGGAGCAGCTAATCTTGTGCTCTGGAATTTTTTCTGGCAAGGAAATGTATTATTTTTCTTGCCCGTGATGGCGGTGGCTTTAGGAAATGCATCAGCAGAACAATCTTGGAAACAACATGCCTACAGAA
>CAYZFJ010000047.1:15973-19986 GCA_964477705.1 uncultured Myxococcia bacterium
GGTACCTGAGGTTGACTCCCTGACCCGGAACGAGCCGAACAACAGGCCAAGCCATCACCTGGAACCGACACAGGAGTACAGTGAATCAAAGCTTGCTGCGAAAGCGGCCGCCGGGCATCCCAATGATGCCGCAACCATTACCATGCCTGACACATCTTCCACATCTTCCACAGCAACCACAGCAACAGCCTCAGCCACCTCCACCATAAGTTCCACCCTGACAGCAGTGCAGCTGGCACCGACAACAAGCGGTCCATATCTTTCGGTTGTGATACCAGCCTACAGGGAAGAAGCACGAATTGGCCCCACCCTGAGCCGGCTTGCGGCATTCTTAGGGCAATCATGCCCCAACCATGAAGTAATCGTGGTGGATGACGGCAGCGATGATAATACCGCCCATATCGCCAAAGAATTTGTGCAGGACGACCCAACACGGCGGAAACTGGTCCGTCTCCCGACCAATATGGGCAAAGGCAACGCTGTTAAAGCCGGCATGCTCACCGCCACTGGTCGCTTCGTCATGTTCACAGATGCCGACCTCCCCTATCGGCTCGAAGCCATACAGCCCCTGCTGGACAACTTGGAACACGGTGCCGATCTGGCTATTGGTGCCAGGGACCTACCCACTTCAGTAGCTGAGGTAAAGTATCCACTCATCCGAAGATTGTGGAGCTACGGCTACTCATGGCTGATTGGCAGGCTGCTCATGCCCGGAATCCCCGATACCCAATGCGGACTTAAAGCATTCACCAATCAGGCTGCCCAGATTATCTTTAACAATGTCTCAGTGACTGGTTTCGGCTTCGACGTGGAAGTGCTCTACATTGCTAGAATGAAGGGGTTCGATATCCGGCGGATACCGGTGCGCATGATTCACTCCCAGGGTTCAAAAGTCCGCCTGCTCAGGGACTCCACCTTGATGTTCATAGACCTGCTCAAGGTACGCTCCAAGGCAATTGCTGGAAAATACGGCACCCAGGGTGGCACAGTGGACCAAATCTCCGGAGACTATCAGTACCGTGCCTTAACCGAAGGCAATCCCATCCAGAGAACATGGCACCGGAACAAACTGGAGATGGTTTCGCGGCTCCTGAGGCCTCAAACCGGCGAGGTAATACTTGATGCGGGCTGCGGCTCGGCCATATCAGCCACAAGAGCCGCTGGAGCACGGTATGTGGGGATCGACCTGAACAGAAAGTCACTCCGCTTTGGTGCCTGGAAGTTCCCGGAACATACATTTGCCCGTGCCATTTCATCATCCATGCCCTTCAAGGACGACACATTCGACAAAGCCATGCTGATTGAGGTGATTGAACACCTGACCCATGATGATGCCCTCAAGGCAGTTACAGAGATCATGAGGGTCCTCAAACCGGGGGGGCGGCTCCTTATTACCACGCCCAACCCGGCGAGCGCCTGGCCCGTGATTGAAAAGCTGATGGACAGATTCAAGCTGGCCCCCAAGTTGGCGGGAGATCAGCACATAAGCGAATGGAGCCGGAAAAAGCTGAAGACCCTCGCCGCTGATAGTGGCGCCCGAAAGCAGGACCTGGGCACATTCAATGGGTTAAGCCCATTTGTCACGCCTGTCATGGGCTCAAGAGGCGCAGATCTGGTCCACAGGCTGGAGCAGGCAGTTGACCTGGGGATGGGCAACCTGCTCTGGATACTGCTGGAAAAGCCCAATAATGAAAATTGAGATGGTGGCAGCAACGAGGGTTGTGGTAGCGATGCCCAAACATTTCAGACCATATGCGACCATAGACATTAGACATTACCCCCGCTAACCTTGATACAGAATCTTATTCTCAACCACTCCATATTCTTTTTTGCGCGCTTATTTTGGAATTATTGAACTACAAAGTAATTTTCGCTGCCAACTCAATAATTTCATTATAATAATCATCAACGTGAATCCAATTCACTAACCCGCCCACCTCTCACAACCAGGACTCGCAAGCCCCCTCCTTTAGAGCATATTGAACCAGGTTAACTAAATGAACCAAGTCCACATCACTTGCAGCAAAACCTTTGTTAAACCTACTGTCGTTTTTGAATTTGAATGTTCATTCTTGAATATGATATGGTGACCTCGATTTGGGGATTAATATAAATAATGACACAAAAATCAGGATACTCCCATGACCCACAACACTGAACTGCTGAATGTGAACCCATCGGTTGAAGCAAAATGGGTTCAAGCATACGGGAACAGAGTACCGCGCCACTTGGTCTATCCAGACAAAACCATGCCAGAGCTACTGGACGATGTGGTGGAAAAATTCCCCAACCGTACTGCCGTCATCTTTCTGGGAAGAGAGATGACATACACCAGCTTTAAAGACAAGGCATGTAGATTTGCCCAAGGGCTCATCAGGGCTGGGCTGAAACCTGGCGACAGGGTATGTCTGTACCTTCCCAACACACCCCACATGCTGGTCGCCTATTATGGCACCCTCATGGCAGGCGGAGTGGCTGTTCCCACTAACCCCCTTTACACGATCAGAGAGCTTCGGCACCAGGTTAAGGATTCCGGCTCCAGAATCCTGGTGACTCTGGACCTGAGCCTGACCATGGAGAAGGTGATTCCCCTTGAACAGGAAGGCCTGTTTGACAAGATCATTGTAGGATCAATCCCAGACTACCTGCCATTTTTCACCCGCCCGGCATACAAGCTTCTCAAGGGCAGAGATCTGGCCACCATTCCAGACAGGTACACTTACCTCAGATACGATCGATTCCTGGCTGATTCATCACCTGCCAAACCGAGGGTAAAGCTGAGCCTGGACAACCCGGCGGTGCTAATGTACACCGGCGGAACCACCGGCCTGTCGAAGGGCGCCACCCTCACCCACCGCAATATCATGAGCAACGCGGTGCAGACCTCGGTATGGAGCAAAGGTTCAGCGGTACGGGACTTTGCCCATGACTGCGTGTTGGTAATCCTCCCCCTGTTCCACAGCTTCTCAATGACTGTCTGCATGAACCGGGCGATCTATGGGGGCGAGAGCATGCTCCTCTTCCCACAGCGGCCCCGCAAGGATTTGCTCGACATGCTCAAGGTGATCAAGAGACACCAACCCACCATCCTGGTGGGTGTGCCCACCCTGTTCACATCCATGGTCAACCAGCCCAAGAGCGTAGAATATGGTGTTCAATCCATCAGGCTATGTAACAGTGGTGCTGCCCCTCTCCCCATGAATATTATCCGCCGGTTTGAAGAGATGACCGGCTCTGTGATTATAGAAGGGTATGGCCTCTCTGAAGCCTCCCCAGTGACCCACTGTAACCCCCTTGATGGGGAGCAAAAGGCGGGCTCGGTTGGCGTCCCGATTTCTGACACTGAATCAATATTATTCAACCATGACGCAGGGCGTCAGGCAGAACCTGGTGAAGAGGGCGAGCTGCTCATCAGGGGGCCCCAGGTTATGAAAGGGTACTGGAACCGACCCGAGGATACGGCAAACAGCCTCAAAAACGGATGGCTCCACACTGGTGATATTGCAACAATGGATGAGAACGGTTACCTCACCATTGTGGATCGTCTAAAAGACATGATCATCACTAGCGGTTACAATATTTACCCAAGAGAGATCGAAGAAGTACTCCACGAACATGAGGCAGTCCTGGAGGTTGCTGTGGTGGGTGTTACTGACCGGGACAAAGGGGAACGAGTAAAGGCTTATGTGGTACTGAAAGAGGGACAGAAGGTCGAGGCTGAAGATATTGTGACCTTCTGCAAGGCCCGACTCGCCCCGTACAAGGTTCCCAAATTCGTGGAGTTCATGGATGAGATCCCCAAGAACAATGCAGGGAAGGTGGTCCGACGGCTGCTGAGGGAACAGCCTCAGAACATGGATAGTGCTGCGGATTGCAGCCAGCCTGATAGCACATGCAGCCCGGCTGCATAGCCGCACAAAGTGCACTGAATTACCACTGCCGAGGCACAAAGAACACCACATGCCTGAGGAGTTTTATGTTGCGGGTTACGAGTGGATTGACCTGTAGATGTA
>CAYZFJ010000048.1:0-3958 GCA_964477705.1 uncultured Myxococcia bacterium
CCCATCTCACCGATGGGACTCCCCATGGCAAATGTGCCAGGCGGGATGGGAGCCCAGCCTGTTGGCACATCAATACAGTGGCCCATGAAGCACTGGTGAGTGGGGGTTGAGCCGCATGGAGTTCCGTTCTCCATGGGTGCAGCGGTGCATATGGGTTCGGGGCCTGTTGCTCCCTCGCAGCTTAGGCTCGGTTCCCAACACTCATCCAGTTCACCCTGGTAGTCACAGGTGCCTGTTGGATTGTCTACAATTCCGTCGCAATCGTCATCAAGGTCATTACAGATCTCCAATCCTGGCGGGTTCAGTTGGTGACAACCAGGAGTATCAGGGTACACAACTGTTTCGCATGTCAGGTAACCTTCGGCGCAGATCCCCTGTTTACCTGTATCACACTGACCTGTAGGGTTATCCACTATTCCGTCACAATCCATATCCCTTCCGTTGCACCTTTCGCTGGTTGGATAGATGGTCTGGTAACAGCCCAGATCAAAATCGCCCGACCCAACGCAGTAAAGTCTGCCCTCTGAACAGGCGCCAGGCCTCCCAGTGTTGCATGAAGTGCCTGCACCAGGTACGTTGTCCACTGTGCCGTCACAGTTGTCGTCCTTCCCATTGCAAATCTCTGCAGCGGGTTGGTTGACCTGTATGCAGCCAGGTTTGTCGATGTCGGTGATTATGTCACAGGTCAGGTAACCTTCGGCACAGATACCCCTCTTCCCTGTGTTACACCGTCCATCGGGATTATCCGCTATGCCATCACAATCCATATCTGTCCCATTACACCTCTCGTTGGTTGGGTAAACAGTCTGGACACAGACCAGATTGAAGTCTCCAGATCCTTCGCAGGAGAGCTGACCTTCGGAGCAGGTGCCCGGTACCTTCGTGTCGCATGGTTCGCCCACGCCTTGTACGTTGTCCTTTTGGCCATCACAGTTATTGTCAAGAGTGTCGCAAATTTCAGCTCCATAGTTGGTATGGTGGTTCAGATAGTGGCCATCAGTGCATGACATCCATTGGGCATTCTGGCAGAGGTTGGCTGGTTTGCGGGAGTTCATGCAGACCCCAAGCTGGTTCTCGCAGAGGGGCAGAATAAGGGAGTCATCTCTGCTGTCAGTGTTGCCGTCACAGTCATTGTCTGCGTTGTCGCACACTTCGTCGCCGTAAAGGGTCGGGGCGTGGGATTGGTAGTGGCTGGAGGTGCAGGCCCGCCATGCTCCGCCCTCACAAAGGTTCGCAGGGCGTATTGACCCATGGCAGACGCCGGTCTGGTTTTCGCACGGCTCCAGGAGCATTTCCGGATCGGCCCGGTCGGTAAACCCATTGCAGTCATTGTCCAGACCGTCACAAATCTCCACCCCGTAAGCCATGGGGGCATGGGCCTGGTATTCACCTGTGCCGCAGGGCAACCACTGTCCGTCGTGGCATAGGTTGGCGGTTTTGCTGGAGCCTGAGCACACCCCATGCTGGTTCTCGCAGAGGGGCAGAATAAGGGAGTCATCTCTGCTGTCAGTGTTGCCGTCACAGTCATTGTCTGCGTTGTCGCACACTTCGTCGCCGTAAAGGGTCGGGGCGTGGGATGCATAGTGAAAAGGATTGCAGGGTTGCCAGACGCCATCTATACACAGCTCGGCAGAGCGGATTGCGCCCTCACAGGCTCCGATTTGGTTGTCGCACAGGTCCAACTGCAATTCTGGGTCATTCTGGTCCAGCACCCCATTGCAGTTGTTGTCAAGACCATCACAGATCTCACGGCCAAAGGATTCAGGTGAGTGGGCTTGGTACTCTGCCTCAGTGCATGGCTGCCATGTGCCGCCGGGTGCGCACAGGTGGGCGGGTTTGATGGAGTTCACACAGATCCCGTCCTGGTTCTCGCATGGTTCATCGAGTAAGATAGCCGGATCATCACCGTCGAACAGGCCATCGCAGTTGTTGTCGAGGCCGTCACAGATCTCTTCGCCCCAGGCAGGGTCGTGGGCCTCGTAGTGCATGTCTTTACAAGGCTGCCAGGCTCCGTCCCTGCAGAGGGATATGGGTTTCAAGGATCCTTGACATACGCCGGCCTGGAGCTCGCATGGCTGATTGAGCATGAGGGATGGGTCATCCACGTCTACCAACCCGTTGCAGTTATTGTCTGCACCGTCGCATACTTCGTGAGAGCCGGGGTATGCGTTCGGGTCGTTATCATCGCAGTCCCGCTCTGCATCCCAGCCGTCCTGATCAGCATCTACAAAATTGCAGATCTGGTCTGTATTGCCATCACAGTTGTTATCCAGGCCATCCTGACAGAATGCCGAGTCTGCTGCCTCAAAGCGTATGGAGCGGAAGGGGTGTGCCAGTCTGGCTACGGTTTCTGCAGGGTCTACCAGCAATGTTGCCTGTTGTGTGACCTCACCAGCATGATCCAGACAGTCGGTGAAGAGGGCTTGGCTGTCAGGCTTCTCAAGGGTGAGGCAGCATCCTGCCTTTGTGCAATCCTGGAAGAGGTCGCCATCTGTGTCGCAGGTATCATTCCAACCGATCAGGTTGATGCTCTGTGACCTGTCCCTGTTGATGGCCATAATGCCACTCCAGTGGGCGTGGGGTGTGCCGTCGCTTCCCAGCCCCACAATGTGCAGGGCCAGTTTGCTGTCCATCTGCTCCATGGTGTTAAGGGCGATTGTATGCGGCTTGTCGTTTAGAGGCTCAGCCAGGGAGATGGAGAGGGGATCGCCGTCGGGGTTGCCGGTGAGGCGTTGCCCATGGGATGGCTCGATTTTGTACCAGAGCCTGAGGGTATGCACAGGTTTAACTCCACTCTCAATCAACAGGGGGGACAGGCTAATTTTTAAGGTGGTCACTGCGTGGTTGTCTTGTTTGCATCCGGTGAACAGGACCAGGCACAAGCTTGCCATGAGGGCGGCGAGGGGTATTTTAGCTGTTGCGGAAAAGCGGGCGCTTAATGGGGGAGCTTTGGTCAGATTGAGCAGCGATGCGTAAGGAGGGGTTTGGTACATTGGGGTTTCAGCTCCAGTTCCCTTATTGATTCCAGATCCGTTACCGTACTTTTAGATAATCGGATGTCGGAGCATTGTAGCCCAGCAGCCTTTTATAGACAAGGTTCATGGAGGCAGAAAGGCTTAGGGCTGATAGGCGTGCCATTGGAGAGCAGTACATGGAGAATATGTACGATATTTATATATGTAGGGCTCTGTGTTTCATGCTGGGGGGGAAGGCAATGGACATGATTGAGGTGATAGGTATGGAGAATTGGCTAGTTGTCATTTGAAAATTAATGGAATGATGGAACTACTGAAAATGGTTGGGCGGCCCAGTTGGAAAATTATTTGCAGGTTGCGGGAATGGAATGGTGTTCTGCTTCTATTCATAACATGGATCAGTGTGAACATCTGAATTGGTAAAGGTCTATTGTGAAAAAGAATCAGCTTTCTACTTCTCTGCTCAGATGGATCGCCCTCCTGGTCGGTGTGGCCGCATCACTGGTGGCAGCGCTCTTGGTTGTAGCTGTACTGTCCTACCGAAATGCTGTGGATGCAGCTTCACACCATCTCCGCTCCAGGGCCATTGCTGTAACTATGTCGTATGTAGCTTCTGTGCGGAGTCTTGATTGGACCGACTCTAAGGCCATGGAGGAGCACACAGTAGCATTTGCCCAGGATGCGATACCTGATGCGGGTAAGCTTCATATCCGGGTTTTGAATGGAGATGGTAAGACTCTTATTTCTTCATGTCCTGAGGAATCCCAGGCTGGGGTAAGGATGAGTATCCCTGCAGATCTGGATATGGATAAGCCCAATGTTCGGGTGGCTCTTGTGGAGGAAGGGCGATTGGGCGGTCCAGGGGTCGGGGTTGGGGCTGGGGCTGGGAGCGTAAAGGGAGAACCAGGGGTCATGAATGCGGGGGCGGGTGGAAGTGGAAGTGGGGCAGGGTCTTCAGATTCCCTTGAGGTCTGGATTCCGTT